>JAFGIB010000113.1 GCA_016929805.1 Deltaproteobacteria bacterium
AGCAAGTACCATCCTCGCCGGCCCTTCGGGCGCGCTCGGTTTTACGGGCGAATTGGCCGCCGACTTGTTTGACCCCTGAACGCTTACCTTACGCACGGGCGACGCGTTGAGTGCTCAGCGTAACTGCAGACTGTCGGTTGGCGGGCAGTTGCGCCATGCCTCTACACTCCGACAGGGCGAGCCTCGCGACAGAGGCGAAACGATGACCGCTTTTCGCGAAGATATCGAGGGCATGTAAAGCTTCTTGACAAGGCGAGTGGCCGAGGATAGCTATCGCGCGCAACAGCTCGGTTTCGGTAGCGAGAGGATCATTTAGCGCTGCGGAGGAACGATCGACCTCTTGCGGGTAGCGAAGAAGATCGAAGTCAAACGGCATCAATTTGTGTGCAAGCATATAAATATTAAAGGCGGCCATTTCAGAGCTCGCTAAGTTGAAATAAAAGCTATCGTCGTCGATCTGCACGATATCTGGTTCTACGCGGACGCTACTCAAACCAAAACCTCGAGATATTGGACGATACGACCGTTTGCCTACCTTTCTTCTACTCTTCGCGCCCCTTTTTTTTCGATTGAACATAATCGCCTCCTTGATTTCCGGATTGAAGATGAGTTGCTTTTCATACGCCTTATCGGCCGAATCAGGACGGCGGTTGCAAAAAAAACGCTCCTCAGGCAAATGAAGCAAGAAAAGCAAAAAAGAGCTATCCACTTCTGACCTGCGAGCGTCGATCCCCCGCTTTCGTATAACTACATTCTTGCTCTAGATAAGAGACCAGATAAATATCCCGCACATTACCAATGCAATGAGGAATTTTCCCAGCACTCCTCCGATAACGCCCAGAAAAGCTCCAAAGCCGCTTTTAAGTGACGCTTTCAGCGCTTTTCTCGCGAAAAGCAACTCAAAAAGCGCGGCGCCGATGAACGGGGCTGCTATCACACCAGCTATGCCTCCGAAAAACAACCCGATGATGGTGCCGGCAAGGGCCCCGGCCATCCCCCATTTACTAGCGTCCATTCTTTTTGCACCGTAAACGGTGGCGAGATAGTCAAGCCCCTGGCTGGCGGCGGCGAGCACGAATAGAGCGACCAGAACTTTCCAAGTAACCGCCTGAAAATCGGTAACAAAAGCGTAAATTAGAGCGCCTACGAATATCAAAGGAGTGCTCGGAAGAATCGGGATAAAAGCGCCTAACACCCCCAAAGCCATAAGGATAAAAACCACAATAATCGTCGCGATTTCTAACATGGATAGGTTCTCCGTACCTTTTTCCGAAGAAAAGATAGGGTTAGGTATCGCATAGGTTGAAAAGATCCAGATTTCGACTTTTATGATGGTATACGGAATAGGGATAGCTCGGACTGAGGGCGTCTCCCCCGCGATTCTTAGCGTATTTATCTATGCGAAGCCGAGATCTCTTCCTTTTCGGGCGGTGACGCCTCCGCTTTTTGAGAAGTTACATATAACCCTGATATCCTCGGGAATTGAAAGATTTTTTAATATATCCGGGAATCGATCTTGCCGTGACTTCAGTGACTGATCTTCGCGCCAATAATGTTCGTTGCCAGTTAATTCCTTTGAGTGAGCCTCCCGAGGACCGCCCTCAAGTTCCCAGTCGAGCGTGTCCCGTGTGCGGAAGGCAAGTGGACCCGTTGCGGGCCGGATCCGTTTTGTTGTTCGACGACGGGTTTCGGTACCTCTGCGGCGCGGATTGCAGAAGTAGTTATTTACAGGGGCAACGACACCAACACACGTCGGGATTGAGCGTTGCAGAGCCGAAAGAGGTTAGAAGAGAGAAGATCGCCCAGACAAAGCCGGTTGAAAAGGCTGAAGAAAAGGTGGCTCCGGAGCGAGACCCGAGACGAAACCGGCTATTATGGCTTGGGATTGCGGCGGTTTTTTGCAGCATGATATCGGCTTTTTTCAGCGCTTCGCCGTTTTTTTCGATCGCGTCGGCGGCTTTTACCTGTGTCGCCGCGACCATGGCTCTGCGAGCCGGCTGGCCTTCGGTTAGATATATCGGTTGGTTGGCCTGGGCGCTAGGCCCGGCCGGAGCAGTTGGAGCTGCTGTCGGAGCGGCTTACGCCAATTTGGGCGGTGCTGACGCGTGGCTTAGCCTTCAAGGAGCCGCTTTAGCGGCGGCCGCGATGGTGGCGCGGGCCTGGTTTGACGCTGAAGCACGGATACCCATCGCGACCTCGATTCGCGCCTTACAGCAAGAACTGCCCGGCGCGATTCATGTACCGGCAAAGGACGCGGCAGATCCCACGGCGGTGTCGATGCAGGTAATCGATACGGAAAAGGTTCGCACGGGCGAAGATGTCTTTGCTCTCGAAGGAGAGCGGGTCGCGGTCGACGGCGTGGTCCAAGCCGGGGAAGCGATGGCCTTGCTCTATCCCGGAGCGATAGGAGCGATGCGTCGCTTGCCGGGCGATCCGCTCTTGGCAGGCGCGAAAATCGTAAAAGGCGCCGTGCGGATTCTCGCGTCAAGGGTGGGCGAAAACCGAGCTTTGGTCCGATTGAAGAATTTCGGCAGCGGCTCGGGGCACGACGCCGCACCGATCGCCCGCACCGCCGACCTGGTGACCCGTTTCGGTGGTATTGCTACCATCGGATTGGCCACAATGGTGTTTTTATTGGCCGATTCGAGAGGATTGGCGGCTCCGCTTTTCGCCGCCAGCGCTGTTCTTCTCGCCGCGCCGCTGCTCGCGTTGCGGCGGGCGGCGAGCTCGCCGTTAGTGGTCGCGGCTACGCGCGCCGCTGCCCGAGGAATTGTCTTTCAGAGCGCAAGAGCGCTCGACCAAGCGGGCAGAGTCGCGGTGGTCGCGATGTCTCCGCACGGCACGCTTACAGAAGGCAAGCCCATCGTTTTAGAGATCCATTCCGTGGAAAGCCGTTCGCTCGAATCTTGCGTAGCGCTGACCGCGTCGGCCGAGGAAGCGGCGGGCGGGCATCCCATCGCGAGCGCGATCAGGGATTTTGCGCGCGCCAATCGGATCGCTCCGCAGCCGGTCCGCCGCGCGGTTTATCTGCCGGGCCGCGGCATTACCGCACTCGCGCCGGGCGGCGAGGAGCTGGTGGTGGGTAACCGCAAGCTGTTGCTGGACCAAGGGATAAGCGTTGCCGCCGCCGACGCCATTGCCTTCAGCATAGAATCGAGCGGTCACACCGCGATCTTTGTCGCCTTGGGCGGGAGAGTACGCGGCGTGTTTAGCCTTCACGATGCCTTACGTCCCGGATCCCGAGCGGCGGTTCAACGCATGATGGATATGAACTTGGAAGTCGTGTTGTTGACCGGCGATCAAAGAAGCACGGTTGAAGGCATAGCAGCCGGCTTAGACATCGCTCATATTAAAGCGGAATTATTGTCCGAGGAGCGCGGCCGGGAGGTGAAGCGCTTGCGCGATGCGGGTGGTCAGGTAGCGGTGATCGGCAATCCGGTAGAGGATCACGCAGCGCTTTCGGCGGCGGATGTCGGTATCGCGCTGGGCGCCGCTGGCGGAGCGGCCAGCGAGCGGGCCGTTGCCTTGGTCACGAAAGATGTGCGAGACGCGGCGGCGGCGCTCTGGATAGCGCGCGCGGCGCGCGAGGACGCGTTGCGCTCAACCAGCCTGGCGGCGTGCGCTTTTGCGACGATTGTAGCGGCTGCCGCGGCCGGTTTAATCGTGCCGGGCATCGCCGCCCTATTGGCGGTAGCCGTCGACGCGTACGCGGTGCGAGCCGGCGTCAGGCTTCTAAGAAGGATCGAGCTACGGCTTCCGGCGCGGACTTAGGAATGTTAAAAAGGTTGAGATATGGCGAATAGATCTTGGGGCGGTCGCTTCGAACGCGACCTCGATAAAAAAGCGGCGCAATTCAGCGCGAGCGTGGATGTGGATAAACGGCTCGCACCGCAGGATATACGCGGATCAATCGCGCACGTCCGCATGTTGGGCGAGCGCGGAATTATCCCGGCTGAAGAGGTCAGGCGCATCATTCGGGGGCTGGAAGCGATCGGTCTCGAGGTCGAACAAGGCCGGTTTCACTGGGACTCGGCCAAAGAAGACGTGCACATGAACATCGAGGCCGCCCTGATCGATAAGATCGGCGAGGTAGGAGGAAAGCTTCATACGGGTCGCAGCCGAAACGATCAGGTCGTGACCGATATGCGCCTATGGACTCGCGAAGCCTGCCACTTTACCGGTTCCCGCGTCGCTGAGCTTTTGGCGGTTCTGGCGGTACGCTCCGCGGGCGCGATCGATATACTTCTACCCGGCTATACCCATCTGCAGCGAGCGCAACCGATCCGTCTGGCCCATCACCTTTTAGCCTGGTGCGAGATGTTAGAGCGCGATCGCGACCGGCTTTTTGACGCGGCCAAGCGCATGAATCTTTCTCCCTTGGGCTCGGGCGCTCTGGCGACGACAACCTATGAGATCGACCGGCGGGCCACGGCAAAGGAGCTCGGTTTTGACGGGATTACTCGTAACTCGCTCGACGCGGTGGCCGATCGGGATTTTCTCATCGAGAGCGTTGCCGCGCTGGTCAATTGCGCGGTGCACATGTCCCGAATCTCGGAAGAGTTGGTGCTATGGAGCAGCCAGGAGTTCGGATTTATTAAGATGAGCGATGCCTTCACCACCGGTTCGTCGATGATGCCTCAAAAAAAGAACCCGGACATGGCCGAGCTCGTGCGTGGAAAAAGCGGTCGCGTGGCGGGTCACTTGGTGGCGTTGATCGTTCTACTAAAAGGGTTGCCGCTCGCCTATAACCGCGATCTACAGGAAGACAAACCAGCGACCTTTGACGCTTTTGATACGGTCAACGCTTGTCTCGAGATTCTTGCCGGCTCGATCGCCACGGCCGAGTTTAATAGCGAGAGAATGAGGGCCGCGCTCGCAAAAGGATTTATAGAAGCTACGGAGCTGGCTGATTATTTGGCTGTTCGCGGGGTGCCTTTTAGAAAAGCGCATGAAATCGTCGGACGCCTGGTTCGCCTTGCCTCGAAGCAGGGCAAACATCTGTCGCGGCTTACCCTCGAGGAGTTACGAGCCGAGCACGAGGGATTCTCCACGGATGTCTATCGAGCGTTGGATCCGGAAACCGCGGTCGAGAGGCGGCGCATTGCCGGCGGACCCGCTCGAGCGAGGGTAAAAAAAGAGATCGCGGCTCTCAGAAAACGGCTACAAAGATCCGGAATCGACGTGGACCGCACCGCGGCTCGTTTCGGCGCGAAGGTTTCGCGACCCGATTAGTCGCGGTAAATAGGAGCGCGTTGCCCCGGGTTGAAATACCGGGTCGTCATGTTACGATTGCCGAGAGAAATCGCGTTTCCCGCCTCGAAGCGCCGGGGCAAGGCGTTTTTTCTCTTACTCAAAGGAGATCTATCGATGAAAATTCGCTTATGGGCAATCTGCGCGTTTTGCACGCTTATCAGCGCGGCTCATCCAGCCGGGGTATACGCGCAACAAACCGAGGGTGCGGAGGAGGGACAAAACGCGCAACCCCAGCCGAATGCCGAGCCCGAGCCCGCCGCTCAACCTCAGCCGCCGCTCGTACCGTTGGCGCAACCCGATTGCGTTCCCAAGTGCCGCGCGGGGTATATCTGCCGTCAAGGGCAGTGCGTTTCGCTGTGCAACCCGCCTTGCGCTAGCGATGAAACGTGCACCGAAGCCGGCGCGTGCGTTTCCAAGGAGGCGAGAACGCCGCAGCCGACTTTCGACGAGCAACAGGATTCGGAGCCGCCCTACCTTCACACGGGCTTTTTCCTCCGCTTCACGATCGGTGGAGGCTGGACCAACGCCGAGGCGCCGTACGGTATTGAGAACTTGGGGTATTCCTCCTTTTTTAGTTTTGATATCGGAGGCGCCACCAGCGAAAACCTGATCCTACACGCGCGGCTGATATCGTCGCTGACCAACCACGCCGGCAAAGACGTCACTCTCGACATCGACGACGATTTGTCGATCGAGACGAAGACCGAGGCGATTCACTATTTATTAATCGGCGGCGGACTGACCTACTATATCATGCCGGTCAATATCTATCTCACCTTTGTCCTGGGCGTCGCGGGTTCGGTATTTTACGTCAACACCGATGATCTCACGAAAGCGCAAAAGGACGCGATTAAACAGTCCGAGGGAGGATTGGGGATCAACCTCGACCTCGGCAAGGAGTGGTGGGTCGGCGATGAATGGGGTTTGGGTGTCGCGGCTCGTTTCACCTATTTAAGCGTCGCCCCGAACGAGAACGCCGCCTCGGACGATTGGTTGAGTTGTATAGGATTCGGCGTGCTGTTCACCGCTACTTATAACTAGACCGGGTCGCGTAGATGAGACACGAGGATCTGAATTCCAATCGCGATTAACAACAGCCCTCCGGCGACCTCCGCTCTTTTTTTCCAACGCGGTCCGAGCCGGCTTCCGAATATGATGCCGATCACGCTCATGAGCGCCGCGACGACGCCGATAATCAAGCTCGGAATCCAAATCAAAACGCGCAGCATGGCGAAGCTCAATCCCACCGCCAGGGCGTCGATGCTGGTCGCGACCGAAAGCGAGACCAGCATCCACCCGCGGGTGGGATCGGCTCCGGCGAGCGAGCTGGTTTCGCCCAGGGCTTCCCGAATCATTTTAGCTCCGATAAAGGTCAAAAGAGCAAAGGCGATCCAGTGGTCGACCTCGGAGAGATAGCCGGCGAGCTGACTTCCGGCGAGCCAACCAGCGATGACCATGATCGCTTGAAAGAGCCCGAAATGAAACGCGGCTCTAAAGATGTGCCGCGCGGTTACCTTTTTGATAATCAGACCCGCGGCGATCGATACGGCAAAAGAGTCCATCGCGAGGCTCAAGGCGATGATCAAATTGGTCCAAAGGCTCAATGTCTATCAATCCTCCAGGACCGGCGCGTTGGGTTTTCGTTCCAGAGAGCGTTTACACAGCGGAGCGAGCATAGCCAGGTAACAAGCCAAGAGCATCCAACTCTGGTCGGTGAAGCGTTCGTCGGTCCACTTGTCAATAGTGAAGTATTGAAAAAAACAGAGCAGCAGCAGACACAGGCTGTTCCATCCCCAAAGCCAACTGTTATTCCGTTTATCATCGGTCATCAGCGGAAGCAAAAAGATATAGTGAAGATAGTAATTGGCCGGATAAAAATAGATCGGAATCAGCAATAGGCCGATCAACGCGGCTTGATCCGGGCGGACGCGACGGGCCGCCAGCAGCGCGAGCAAGGTAAACAGCGCCATCACGCCGAGGTAGATCGGCAGCCGCGAGTAAAAGGTATCGGTCTGGGTTTTCTGCCAGTTGATCCAGGGCTCGGCGGCCTGTTTTTGAATGACCTTTCGCGCTACCAAGTCGGGATTATAGGCCGCCAGGGTTCTTAGGCCCACGTGATTGACATTCCACTTGGCCGAATGCAGCGTGATTTTGTCTATCCATACTCCCCACGACCCCGAAAAGGAAAAGAAAGAAATCGGGAGTAGAACAAGCACCGCGACGCAGATCAGCGCAGCGACCGCGCTGCGAAACAGCGGTTGTAGCTCGCGCTTCAGCGATGCTCGGGGCGGCAGCTTTTTATATGTGATAAGCTGCTCGGCGAGCCAAAAGAGCGCCGGCACGACCATAAAGACGCAGCCGAGCGCGGGAAACGCCCGAAGCAGGCCCGCGCCCGCCATCACCGCCCCTCCCAGCGCCCACCTCTCTGTTTTTAGCGCGCAGACACCAAAACCGAGCGCCACCTTCCAGTCGAACCGCAGCGTGGCGAAAGCCCAATTGGAGCCGAGCATGGGAAAATCCGTGGCCCCGAAAACGATGATACAGACCAGAGCGCTGCGTAAACCAAACGTCCGGCCGATAACGATAAATAGAATAATCAATAAAACCGGATCGAGACACCCGGTCAGAAACAGGTTGGTCTCGTCGGCCCGCACGTGAGCGAAGAGACCGCGGACCAAGAAGATCCAAACCGGGGTCGCGTTGCCGCCGTGATCCCGCAGGCTGCCGAGATAATGGTTAGTCCCCATGCTCTCCCAGAACCACCGCATATCCTGTTTAAATTCGGCCCAGCGCTCCGGCGTAAAACGGGTTTTGATTCGGTCTATCTCGTCTCGGACATCGCGCACGCGCACGATCGCGTTGGTCCTGAGATCGCGCAGCTCGACGTCGGCGATCGAACTTCGCGTTACCCCGGGCTCGTCCTCGAGCAACGCGGCCACGCTGGCGAGGTAAACGCCGTCAAAGCGCAGCTCCTCGAAGTACTTGACCACCGGAAAGTAGACCCGCATGTCGTAAACGTGGACGTACATCCCGCGTTTTTCCTTGTGGTTGAAAAACTGGGGATGCCCGAAGTTGTAAAAGCCGGTGAAACCGAGAAGCGCGAGCACTGCCAGTACGCAGGTCGTCCCGCGCGTGTCGGTATGCGAGCGAAAGATCAAGGCGCGCAACAGCGCGCCGATCGTCACAGCCGCGATCACGGCTCTGAGCAGGCTGATATGCGAAAGCTCCAACGGCCAGATCTCGCGGGCTGAAATTATCAGGGCTATGCCCGCGGCCGCAGGCATAAGCGCGCCGATGGCGTATAACCAACGGGGAAGCCTGCGGTCATTAAGCGCGACAAAGATCAGCAGCGCCGCTCCGAAAGCAACCATGGTGATCTGAAGCAACACGGCGGGATCGACGCCGCGTTCGCGGCGCGGCTTCGGAGGCCAAATTTTCGGCTTGTCTTTATAGACCATGAGCTCGCCGACGCTGATGAAGGCATCACCGCCTCTAGCGGTCAGGCGCAAGTAACGCCCTCGAGCGTTCAATCCCTGACCCGTTCGCGGTTGCATCCCGGCGGGCGTGGTCGCCGGAGCGCTGAAGAAGTTGGAAAAGCGCTCCCGAGAGTCGGAAATCGACAGGGTGAAGCTGTCGTTGTTATCCGCGTGCAGATAGACCGAGCGAATGGTCGTAACTTCTCCGAGATCGTAGATCAACTCGGCGTTTTTGGGCTCGAAGATGGCGGTTAAATCGGTCCTCCAGAAATCGCCGTTAACCGACCCAATGCCGTCGGTAATCCGTTCCGCGTGGCGCACCCCTCGCGAGTGAATCGGCCGAAGCCCCGCCAGCAGATTCGCGCCGTCACCCTTTGGCGTCGAAGCGATTTGCTCTTTGTGGCAGCTCATGAGAGCAAAAACCGATACAGCCCAAATCAAGAGCGTCGAAAACCCTAGTAGCAACCGACGACTGGTAATTTTGCTGTTCATCATCTTCAGAGCGGTAACTAAGCGTTAAATCGTCGATTAATCAATCAACGGCGAGAGCGACTAGCGAAATAGCGGGCTTTCGGCGGTTTTGCAACGAGGATTCTCGTCCCGCGTCCGACCGTGCCGTGTTTTGGTTCAACCGAAACGTGACGTCAGCACTATCAACCCGGTAAGGTGTTTTGAAGTTGTTTTGGCGCTTTATAGAGTTCGGGGGGTTGGTTACAGTTCGTCCCAAAAGTCGCATTCGTCGCGAAGAAAGCCCGACCCGGCTTCGATCGAGAATCCGATATTCATGTAGCTTTCGCTTTCAGTCTCAAAGCGCGGCCATTGTGGAAGCTCACCCCCGTTAGGGTTTCCGGTCTTGGCAAATTGCGTCCAGTAGTCTTTTAAGGCGGACGATACCACTTGCTCTTCGGGAAAGGCCCCGACGCCGAAGAGCAAGGCAAGCTCGGCCGCGTGAAATGCCCAACCCCAGCTATAGTAGTAAAGATAAACATCGGCTCCAGCCTCGGTGAGCGCGCGAGCCGCGCGGCGGCAACTGCAGTTGAATGAACCATGGCTCATCATCGCGCTATACGCGTATTGAGGGGTAATATATTTGCTCACGGGGTAGAGCGACAGCAACTCGTCCGCGTTCTCGGGGTACGTGGTTTCGATTCGATCTATATATTGTTCTTCCGTCATATCGACTAGATCCAGCACAAATCCTAACCCCTCCAGACTATTGGAACCGACCATGGTTGGAACCAGATTGATCTCCCTATTTTTTATTGCAGTTAAAAATTCCTTTTCGAATACGACGCCGTCAAAGCACGGTCGATAACTTGCAACAATCGGCGCGTTGAGCAATTGGTCAAAGGAGAGCGATCGCAGACAATCGACGACATCGGGTTCGGTATCGCAGGCGAGCGCCGCGGCCAGCCTTTCACCCTGAGCTTCGGCATCCTCGAGGGTTTTGACTCCACGTCCGAACAAATTACCGCTTTGCATGATAGCGCGATGAAACAAGCCCGCGCTACGACTCGACCAGAGCTGAGAAGCAACCGCCGCACCGCCGGCGGATTCGCCGAAGATAGTGACATTATCCGGATCGCCGCCGAAAGCTTCGATATTGTCACGCACCCATTCAAGCGCGAATCGTTGGTCTTCGATCCCGTAATTTCCCGACGTGCCGCCGCCCTCTTCCGTCAACGCGGGGTGCGCGAGAAAACCGAGCACGCCCAAGCGGTAGTTGACGGCGACGACGATGACATCGCGAGTCGGTAAAAACGCCTCGGCGAGGTAACCCGACCCCGCGGTATATCCGCCGCCGTGAATCCAAACCATAACCGGAAGCAGACCGTCCGGCGCCTTAATCGGCGTCCAAACGTCGAGCGTGAGACACGCCTCATCGCCGATTATACCGGTTACGACTTCCTCGGAAAACTGCGGACACAACGTGGGAACGGGTTCCGGCGGTTCGCTCCATTTTTTTGGAGGTTGTGGCGCCGCGAATCGCAACGCTCCTACCGGCGGCGCGGCATAGGCGATCCCGCGAAATATTCGGGAACTGTCCCCGATCACGCCACGTACAGGACCGTACTCGGTTTCGACCAATAAAGGTATTTCTGCGAAAGATTCTTCGCCGACCGCCGCGTCTTGCTCCTCTCGCGGGCATTCGGTTTTGCTGCACGACGCCCAATTCAGAAGACAAAGAGCGACGAGCGCTGTTGAAGTCGTTTTCATCACTTTCTCCTTTTACGACCGAATATCACACTTGCGGCCGAGTGGGGAAGTGCAGACGGGGGTCTAAAGAGAGAGAGACGTACAGCGGATAAAGGTTTCTCTTACGTCCCGATCAGCGCCGCTACCTTTCCCATCAACTGGTCTAGGGAAAAAGGCTTACGAAGAAAATTCACGGTAGGGTCGAGCACGCCGCGCTCGACCACGACTTGTTCGCTGTATCCGGAAACAAAGAGGATTTTCACCGCCGGTTCGATCGATGTAAGCCGTTCGGTAAGATCTCTTACGCTCATTCCGGGCATGACCACGTCACTGAGCACAACGTCGATATCGCGATGATGGGTCTGATAAAGCTTTACTCCTTTGTCCGGATTGTCCGCCGTATGTACTCTGTATCCTCCATCCTCGAGGATCATTTTCGTGGTCTCGCGCACGTTGGGGTCGTCCTCGATAAGTAGAACGGCCCTTTCGCTCCGTCGCGCCTCAGCGGCGGGTTTTCCCTCTTGCTGTACCGCGACGGCCTCGCCCTCGACTCGCGGTAGATAGATGGTAAACACCGTTCCCACGCCGCGTCGGCTTTCGAGCTGAATCTCGCCTCCGCTCTGCTTGACCGCTCCATACACGGTCGACAGCCCAAGCCCCGTGCCCTTACCCGGCTCTTTGGTGGTATAAAAGGGCTCGAACGCGCGGCGCTGCGTGGCCTCGTCCATGCCGTAACCCGTGTCCGCCACCGATAGCGTCACGTACGGTCCCGGCGCCGGCGAAACCATTCTGGATTCGGTGTTTTGATCGACTAACCGGTTTGCGGTCCGCAGCGTAACCGTGCCGCCTTCGGGCATGGCGTCGCGCGCGTTGAGAACCAGATTGACGATGACTCTCTGTACCTGCGCCGGATCGATACGCACGGCGTCCAGCTTTTCCTCCAGCTCGTAGCAAAACGCGATCTTATTCCCCACCGCGGTCGCGAGCATGGGATGTAGCTCGCGCAGCGCGCGATTGAGGTCCAATACAACCGGCTCGACGATCTGTTTTCTGCTAAAAGCCAGAAGCTGCTGGGTCAAGCTCGCCGAATGCTCAGCCGCGAGCCTGATCAGGTTGACTTTTTCCATCCGGGGATCGTTCTCCTGCAGCGAGCGCCGAAGCATTTCCGTGGAGTTAAGGATCACCATCAGTTGATTGTTGAAATCGTGAGCCATGCCGCCGGCAAGTCGGCCCACGGCCTCCATTTTTTGCGATTCTAGAAGCCTTTCCTCGAGCTTTTTACGCTTGCCGATATCTCGCGTGATGACTTGGATCGCGAGCGGCTTTCCCTCGCTTTCGATGCACGATACGTAAACCTCTATCCAACGCCGCTCTTTGTTAACATCGACTATCTCGAGCTCAACCGGACCAATACGTTTGCCGGCTACCAACTCCGCCAGCAAGAGCTCGCCATACTCGGAGTATTCCGGCGGTAGCACACCGATATCGGTAAAGCGTCGGCCCAAGATTCGCTCGGCAGGCAATCCGTAGAACTCCTTACCTTCCAGCACCCGCCCCTTTAGATCGAGAATGGTGATCGAATCGGGTAAGCCACCGAACAACGCGCGATATTTTTGCTTGCTTTCGATCAGCGCTTGCGCCGTTTTCACGCGGTCGGTTATGTCTGAAAGAATCACGACCACCGTCGGAGACGCCTCACGGCCGAGATGGGCGACCGTCACGCGGACCCATATTTCGTAACCTTGTTTATGACGCGCGCGCAGATCTCCTATCGTTTCTTTTCCGATGTCAAGAATTGAGTCCAGGGTCCAAGGGACGCTCTGTTCTATACGCGGGCTCAACAACTCCCCGAAAGGCTTTCCCACAAGCTCTTCGGGCCGATATCCGAAAACGCTCACGCAGCGCGAGCTGATAAAAGTAATTCGCGCGCTGCCGTTGAGCTCGACCACCACATCCGGCAGATTATCCACGAGATCGCGATAGCGATCGGCGAGCTGCTTGTTGCGTTGAAGCGCAACCGATTCATTCGCTCCCGCGACCAGTTTTGCTATACGGCGCCTTAGGCCGATGACCTCCTCAGCTATTCGCTGCTCGGTACGCGCCGCCTCTTTTACTTCCGAATACCTATCCACCTGAGCTATCTACCTACCCCGAAGCCTCGGTAACGGTTTGGTTTTCAAATAGAAAATATCTAAAAGAGCGTGTAGATCAACGGTGTAGCGCTTCCTCCCAGCGTAACAATCGAGGCGACTCCGAGAAGGATAAGGGCAATCGGAATGAGCCACCACGCTTTGTTAGCCGCGGCGAATTCGCCTATCTCCCTTAATAACGCTAAGAGATATTTTAACCGCGTCATGACCAGCCTTAAAGTCCCGGTTTAGTAAGTAAATAGCAGTCGAGAACGAGATGGTCAATACCCGTCTTCATGAAGCAGCGGTAAGCCTCTTGGGGCCGGCATACAATCGGCTCGCCGCGAACGTTCAGCGAGGTATTGATCAACACCGCGCATCCGGTCAATTGGTGAAAGGCGCATAAAATTTGGTGAAATTTAGGGTTTCTTTTTTGAGAAACCGTTTGCACCCGCGCTGAATAGTCGAGATGGGTCACCGCCGGAATGTCCGAACGCTCCCGCGCCAGGCGCTCTTGAAGCGACGCGGCCGGATCGTCCGGCTCTGCCGCGGAGCGGCGCTCGGGGACGATCCGCGCGGTGAACAACATGTACGGAGAGGGTTGTATCAGGTCGAAATACTCGTTGGCGAATTCCTCGAGCACGGCCGGGGCAAAAGGGCGAAATGACTCGCGAAACTTGATGCGTTTATTGATTCTGGCCGGCGCGTCGACCGCACGCGGGTCCGCCAGTATCGATCGGTTGCCGAGGGCGCGCGGCCCGAACTCCATCCGTCCTTGAAACAAGGCGACGATGCGCCCGTTCGCGAGCAACCGCGCGATACGCAACGCCCAATCCTCGGCCTGAAGCACTTCGTAATCGCAGCCCTCGCCGCGCAAAAAGGTTTCGATTTCTTGAGGCGAAAACTCGGGTCCGAGGTAGCACCCCTTCATCGTATCGTTAACCCCGTCCGCCTGACGGGGCCGGTTTTGTAGCTGATGCCAGACCGTCAAAGCGGCGCCCAGCGCCGCCCCCGCGTCGTGAGCCGCGGGCGCCACCCATACCTCTCTAAAAGGTCCTTGGCTCAGCAGCTTTCCGTTGGCCACGCAGTTCAACGCGACGCCGCCCGCCAAGCACAGCCGGTCTTTTCCCGTGATTTGGTGCGCGTATCCTACGATGCGCTGGGCGATCTCCTCGGTTACGCCCTGAATCGAGCGCGCCACATCCATGGTATGCTGAGTGATGGGCGACTCGGGCCGGCGCGGAGGCGCTTCAAACAAGTCGTGAAACGCCTGATTGGTCATGGTCAAACCGCCGAGATAGTTGAAGTAACGCATATTCAGCCTGAAGGAGCCGTCCGGGTTGAGCGAAACCACATGGTCGAGAATGCGTCGCGCGTACCGCGGCTTGCCGTAAGGAGCGAGCCCCATCATCTTATACTCGTCTGAATTGACCTTGAATCCCGTATAATAGGTGAACGCGGTGTATAACAGGCCGACCGAGTGGGGGAAGTTGTGCTCTTTTAGCAGGGTGATGCGGTTGTCTTCGCCCACGCCGATGGTGGCTGTCGGCCATTCTCCCACGCCGTCCAGGGTGACGATCGCGGCTTCTCGAAAGGGCGAGGGGAAGAACGCGCTCGCCGCGTGAGACTCGTGGTGCTCGGTGAACAGAATCGACTCGGGTACTTCATATCCGAGATCTGTCAATACCTCGGAGATCTCCAGCCCGACCCAGAGGTTCTTTCGAACCCATTTGGGCATGGTCACGAGAAAGGCTTTCAGGCTCATCGGCGCCATCGCGAAGTGGGTCTTGAGAATCCGGACGAATTTATCGATCGGCTTGTCGTAAAAGACCACCGCGCCGATGCCGCCGCGCGCGACGCCCTGGCTTTGCAGGCAGTAGCGAATCGCGTTTCTGGGGAATGACTCATCGTGTTTTTTACGCGTGAAGCGTTCCTCCTGGACCGCCGCGACAACCTCCCCGTCGCGAACCAGACAGGCCGCGGAGTCGTGATAGTAGCTGCTGATGCCGAGAATGTTCACTCGGCCGCCTTTTCGGCCCCGCCGTCCGCGTGGGGGCGGGTGTAGGATTTACGATAAAGCAGCGGATCTTGTCCGTAGTTGATGCGGTCGAGCCAATTCGTCTTTCCGCGCGTGGGGAATCCGCGGTCGAGCAGATCGATACGAAGCGCTCGAAGCAGCAGGCCTCCGGGGAAAAAGATCGCGAAATATACAACCGTCAACAAGCACAGGCCGATGATGGTGCCGACCCAGGCTCCGGCTCGTTTGCCTATCTCTTGAAAGGTATGAAGCGCGTTCGGCGCGGCCAAGGCCAGCGCCGCGATTGCGACGGTCAATAAGCTCACAATGCTAGCCGCGATATCGTGGCCGAAATAAAAAAGGACAACGCCGGCGGCCGCCATGATCGCGAGCTGAATTATGGTGTACCGGGTCATTCGCGGTTCGAAGGGTCGCTTTCTTTGTTTTTTAGTACCTCATGTTCCAGGATGAAGCTCGTGACAAGCTCGGCTTCTAGCGCGGTGCCGGCCTCGTTCGCGTGGATGCCGTCAAAACCCCAATAGGCGGGATCGGTGGGAAAGAGATGAGCGAGATCGAGCAAAGGGAGGTTAAGGGATTTTGCGAGATTCCTCAGTATATCGTTGTGCTCGTCCACCGCCTGCCTAATCCCCTCGATATCGCAATAGCCGTGTATCTCAGCGGTATAGGGGAAGGTCATCACCATGACTCTCACGCTTCGATTGAGCGCTTGGCGCAGCAGATCCTCGGTGTTGCGCCGGTAGTTCTCCGAGGAATTCGTCTTGAGCATTTTGGCTATCGGGACCTTCCTAAAGATGCCGCTTGGATACTTTCCGGTGTAGCGCTGCTTGGCGAACTCGAAAAAGTAAGAGGTCGGGGCCTGGTTGTAGACCTTAACGTTGCAAAAAATCCGTCGGCGTAAAGCGCTTCGCTCGCGAAAAATAGCGCGAACTAAGCGCGTGCTCACTTTATTTGTACCTCACTTAGGGTGCACAAAGCTCGGGCCCAAAAAAAGTTCCGCGCGCCCTTATTTCATCGCTTTTTTTTGTTTCCGCTCGACCTTTTTTGCAACGTTAAGGTTCACATGGACCGGCGCTCGAGCGCTCCTTGACAACAACTACTCGAAGCTCATGCCTCGGACATCTCCGCAATCATAGTCGGCCGGTATGCTCTTGATGATAAAGGTCGACGACTCGATGGTCTGAGTGTCTTGCGGTTGGTTGTCGTAAAAGAGTACTTCGAAATCATTGCAAGCCTGATCGGGGCAATCCGAATACTCTTCTTTCTGTTCGCAACGAACACAACTGTGGAAACGCACCTGAGCTAGAAATTGCCCCGCGTTCTTTCCGGTATTGGGACCGATCACGTCGCCCTCTATCAAGCCGCAATCTCTGATAGTGCCCGAAAGCTGGCTAAGCAGGCGGGTTCCGATGTGAAAGCGCTTTACGAGCTCCGCCCAACTCGAAGGAAACCACCAGTAGGGACTCCTGTCGGCCGATGGGTCTGACCTCGGACAAGCGGGCGAGGTCGCACCGTATTCAAACGGCGGATCCACGGAGAGCGAGCCCGAGCCACCGGGCGGCACGACGTAGCTCGTGACCGCGGGAGCGCTATCGTTGTCGTGATTGGCCCAGGCAGCGCCGTTGACTCGCGTTCCCCCTCCGCCCGCGATGTTTCTCCGGCTGGGTGGCCATTCGCCAAAGGGATCGTCCAAAGAGATTCCCACCAACGAGGCCGTCAAGGGAGTTAAGAAAGGTTGATCAGCGAAAGCGAGAGGCAGGCTCATTTCCGCCACGCTCGTAGGTAAAATAGGCGGAATCGGATAGGCCTGAATCGGTGTAAATTGCGCGAAAGCGGGCTGTACGATCGAGTTGGTTGGACCATAAATGGGGTTACCCTCGCTACACAGATCCGCGACCGTGCCCCCGCACTGAATGGTTTCGATCCGCAGCGTCCCGTCCGGCAGGTAGTTCTGGTTGAGAATCGCCCACGAAAGATTGGTATCCTCGCCGTCCTCGATGTAATCGATATCCTCCCAGGACGCGAGCGTCTCGATGCGAATGGCGTATGTCCCGTTGAAATTACAGCCGCAGGTCGGGCCGTCGCCGGCGTCGACCTCCATGTACATCGGCTCGATGCAGCTACAGGTGTACACTCCCGGCTCCGGTTGTAGGCATGCCGACGCTCGGCCGTCGCTTATGCCGCATGGGTCATTCGCGCACTCGTTGATATCGGTACAACCGGTCCCGCTGACCTTGCCGTCTCCCTTAAAGCCGAAGTTACAGGTGCATTCGTAGTCACCGGGATCATTCGACGGGTCGTTACAGACGGCGTTCTCGTCGCACAGCGCGGGGACAACGGTGCATTCGTTCGTGTTCGGCACGCAATATCCATTCACGTCGAAATAGTTCTCTTCGCAAACACAGCTTTTCGGCGGACCCGGATTACAAGAGGTGGAATTCGGCCCGCAGGTGTTGCCGTCCCCCGTACAGTCGCCCTCGCTACAAAAGGCGGTCTCGGTGCAAGGGTTATTATCGTTACACGGCGCCGAGTTGTGATCGTAATGACAGGGGTCGCCGTCCGTGTCCGTGGGGTCGCAACGGTTATCGGTGCAGATGTCGCTGTCGTCGCAAACGCGCGGTTTGGTGTCTTTACACTCTCCGTATACGCAACGGTCGTCCACGGTGCAGGGATTGCCGTCGTCGCATTCGCCTTCAATATTCTCCACCGTACAGCCCGTATTCGGATCGCAACCATCATTAGTGCAGGGGTTTTCGTCGTCGCAGACGCGCGTTTGTCCTCCGACGCACGCGCCGTCCACACAACTTTCGCCTACCGTACAGGCATCTCCGTCCTCGCATTCCGCGGTATTGTCGGTGAAGTAGCAGGGGTCGCCGTCGGTGTCGGAAGGGTCACAGTGATTGTCGGTACAGGGATTGCCGTCGTCGCAAACGATAGACAATAGGCCGACACAGCGTCCATCGTGGCAACCGCTGCCGCCTTCCTCGGGAGCGGGGGTGCAGGCGTTGCCGTCGTCGCAGGGCGTGTCATCGGGTTTATCGTCGTAGACGCATCCCTCGACGTCATCACAGCTATCCTCGGTGCATTCGTTTTCGTCGTCGCAATCGGGCTCGTCGCCGCCGACACACTCGCCGTCATCGCAGGTGTCGTCGGTCGTGCAGGCGTCGCCGTCGTCGCACGAATCCTCGTTGTTCTCGTACTCACAGCCGGAATCGGGATCGCAACTATCGTCGGTGCATGGGTTGTCGTCATCGCAGTCGACGGCATCTCCCACGCACTCGCCATCCTCGCAAGCGTCGTCGACGGTGCAGGCGTTATCGTCGTCGCATTCATCGGTGTTGTTTTGATACACGCATCCCGATCCGCTGTCGCAGCTATCATCGGTGCAGGGATTGCCGTCGTCGCAATCGGGCGCTCGGCCGCCCACGCAGCTTCCCGCGACACAGCTATCGCTCGCCGTACAGGCGTTTCCATCTTCGCAGCCACTTCCATCTTCCGCCGCCGGATAGACGCAGGTACGGCCGTCGGCGCAGCTTGCGCCTCGGCTTGTCTCACATTCGCCCGGCCGGTCACAGGCGACGGCGCAGCAGACGCCCGAGACGCAATGGCCGTTGACGCAATCCGAGTTCAGCCGGCATTGGGTTCCGTCGTTGGCCAGGCACTTTCCCGATACCTCGCTGTACCCCGCGGCGCATTTACACTGCTTGCCGTCGCCGCTATAGGCCGCCGGCGGACAAGCGCAATCATAGCCGCCCTCGGTATTGGTACAGATCGCGTTCTCAGCGCAATCGTCTAAATCCTCGGCGCACTCGTCGATATCCTCGCATTTAGAACCGTCCTGGTTTACGTCCCGGTAGCCCGGCGGGCAGACGCAAATCGCGTCGCCCTCGCTATCGTCGCATTCAGCCGGCTTCTCGCACTCGATCTCGTCGCAGCTCACCGCGTCCTCGCCCGCGCAACCGCCGCCAACGACCGTAATCAGAGCAAGGGGCGTCATAAAGAGCACGAGCTTTCCGAGCCGCGCAAAACAGAGGCCGCTCAGCCTCCACGCGCCATAATAGCTCGGTAAACAAACCTCTGTCCCCCCTACCGCTTGACGCGCTTCGTAGTTACTCATAGACACCACCTGTAGCTTTGACGATTGATAAAAAAAGCATAGCAAAATAGCCCCGCGCTACAAATGGATATTCGATCCGCGCGGGGCGGCTCCTCAAGGGGTTGTTTTGCCAATCGCCCACCGTGGATCAAAGTGGTATTTTACCGAAAATTGGTAGGTCTTTTTTATGGAGCGCAGCCGAGAGAGTTTTAGATGTCAGTTGAAAAATGCGAATTTAAGCCGAACGTTCTCGTCGTAGGAGCCGGGGCGGTCGGTAGCCTTTACGGCGGAAAGCTCGCGCAAGTCGGTTCTCGGGTCTCGGTTCTCTGCCGGTCGGACTACGAGGCGGTAAAAGCCGGAGGCATCGCCATCATCAGCCATTGGGGCGATTTTCATTTTTCTCCTGATAGAGTTGTACGCGATCTCGGCGAATGGGCCGAGCCGCCGGACTATATTTTGGTTACGCTCAAGGTCCTTCCCGAGATAGACGTGGCGGATATCATCGCCAACGCGGTCGGCCCCGAGACCGCGATTGTCTTATTGCAGAACGGGGTTGAAATCGAGCCCGCGGTTGCCCGCGCTTATCCCGATAATGAGATCATCAGCGGCCTCGCGTTTGTCTGCGTGACTCGAATCGCCCCGGGTCGCGTCGAGCATTCGGACTATGGCCGTCTGGTTTTGGGGCGCTTTCCGTCGGGGCGATCCGCAAAGGCCGAGAGGCTCAGAACGCTTTTTGAAAAAGCGGGCGTTCCCTGCGAAGTGACCGAGGACGTGGTGGCCGCGCGCTGGCGCAAGCTATTGTGGAACGCGCCCTTTAATTCGTTATCGGTGCTCGGCGGTAATGCCGATACCCAGAAGATCATGCAGGTTGAGGAGGCGGTTCACTTGGCTCGCGTGATCATGCACGAGGTCCGCCTGATCGCCGAGGCCGACGGCCATCCCTTTGAGCCGAATGCCATCGAAAGAAACTTGGCGGAAACTCGGGTGATGAAGCCCTACCGAACGAGCATGCTGGTAGATTTCGTTTCGCGGCGGCCGATGGAAATCGAAGCGATTCTCGGCAACGCGATTCGGGCGGCCGAGCGTTACGCCATCGATACGCCGTACCTTAAGACCGTCTACGCGCTGCTAAAGCTGATCGAGTCAGAAAATCGATAGCGATAATCGGCTCTACGAAAAGGCCTCAAACCTATAACCTATTGAATTCAAAGGCAATTTGATGAGGGGTTCGCTTGCGCAAGGGGCCATCGACATATCCATACCCTATGCTACAATCGTTATCAGTACGATGACACGTCATTCGATAAGTCGTAGCCGTGAAAACGTGTTGTAGGTGGGTGATTTCTAAGCGTTTTGTACCGGTGCGCCGGCTCGCGACGCGATGCCCGCGCTCTCGTAGTCGTTTTAATAGATATCGATCGATTTCGCGTTGACGCAAGGCTCTGTCCTACCGAGATGTGTCGTTGCGGAGGTAGTCGCGATGAAGGAGAATAGAAAACGCAAGTCTACGGTGCCCACGGGCGTTTTTTACGCGACGGGCGATGAGGGCGTCAAAGAACAGGTGGAGCAAAGCGGCCGCGGAGAGGCCGGTCCAAGCGCGCGTATGCAGCGTTCTGAAAACAGGCGGCCGGTGCTCGATATCAGCCTTGACCGAAACGAATGCGGGCCGGATACCCCGGGTTTCTCTACAGAAGAGAGCGGCGAGAGCGGTTTTACTCCCCCACGCGCGATCGAGGCTGACGGGGCAGCTCGTGAGGCCGAGCCGTCGACCGGTGCCGACGCGCTCGAAGACCCCGTCATCGCAGAGCAATCGACGCGCCTTGTTGGCCAAACGCCCCGCTATGACGACGATGACCCGATAGAAATCGTAGCGGAAAGAATCGATGGGTTCGCGGTTCAGCAACCCGAAGCCGTATCGAGAGCGCGAGCGAGCCGGCCCGACTCCGATAGGTTTGATATGCGCCAGGGAAACCGTTTTTTCGCGACTGCGGCGCCTAATCTCCGCGACGCGATGAAGGTTTTGCTCGCCCATCGGAAACAACCCGAGGGAAGAAAAACCGGTCGAACAGCGGCCGAAAGGGAAACGGCGAGACAGGAGCCGCTTTTACAGACCGCGACTATTCATAGCTCAAATAAGACGGTGGCTGATTCGTCCGTAGGATCGCGCACGCCCGCGGGCGGCTTAGAGAGGCAAGAAGCGCCGGATCGGAGAGAGCTGCCGGTGTTACGCGACGACACGGCCGCCGTCGTACCGAACGCGCGATACCCGCGTGAAGGCTTGTGGGAAGGCGAGAAACGCCACGGCTACGAGCACACGAGCGATCACGATGCGACGGATCGCGCGCGCGAGCTTGACCCGCTGATGAACGCGCCCGCGCTGCTCGTCGTCGAGCCGTCCGAGATCGAGAGGATCGACAGTCTCTCGCCGGGAGAAATAGGCCCAGAACGAAAACCCGCGTTTCCCCTGGTCACGGGAAGCGTCGCCGGCGCGGCAACGGCGATCGTTCTGCTGGCGGCGGCGACCTGGGCCGGATTGGAAAGCCGGCGAAGCCGAGATCAAGCCATCGAAGTAGACGCCATCAAAGCGAGCGCAAGCGCTACGGTCCGCGGCGAGCTTTTGTCGAGCGCGACAGCGCCGGCGATGCGAGAGCAGAGCAGCCGTGAGCAGCCGCTCCCGTCAACGCTCGAGACGCAAGCGCGCGAGCAAAAAGCCGTTATGTCGCGGAACGCTTCACAGCCCGCGCGAAAGCGGCGGTTTCATCTTTCCGCGCGCTCGGCGTATAGCGTTAAACCCGAAGAGAGAGCCGTTCGAGCGCAGGAAAGCGAACAGGAGCCGTACACGAGCGAGCCGAGCCCGAGCGGCCGAGCTCAAGCCGAGAGCATGGCGGATCTGCCGCAAGCCCCGAGCCGGGAGGCTGTTCATAAGACGCTCTCGTCTTTACACCCCGAGTTGCAACGCTGCGTGGAAGATCGCCCCGGTTTGGTCGAGGTTGATATTACCATAAAGAGTTCCGGCCGGGTTTCGCACGTCGTGGTCGGAGGCGATTTTAGGGGCACGAGGCAGGGCTCGTGTATCGCGCGAACGGTCCGCCGAGCTCGTTTTGAACCCTTTATACAGCCGAATTTCAGAGTGCTGTTTCCCTACTCATTATAAAGCGAGATTCGGATCGCGATTATTCAACCAATTTTGTAGATCGCTCAAAGCCCGCCGAGCCAGCGCTTCTCGACGATTGCGCTTGCCTAAAACCTTTTCCGCCAGCGACGGGAACATGCTCCAAGTTATGTTCGACGGTTGAAAATCATCGCTCGGCTTTCTCAAATAGGCGAGCAGCGCTCCCAGCGCCGTGGTGGCAGGCGGCGGCCGAGGGGTCAAGCCTTTGAGCTTTTCCGCGAGTAGAATTCCCAAACACAGACCCGAGGCCGCGCTCTCGACATAACCCTCGACGCCGGTGATCTGTCCCGCCAGAAAAAGATCCCCCCGGGTTTTAAAAGCAAGCGTTTCGTCCAGCAGCTTCGGCGCATCGATAAAGGTATTTCGATGCACGCTGCCGAAGCGCTCGAATTCCGCTTTTTCCAACCCCGGGATCAAAGCAAAGACCCGCTTTTGATCCGCGTGTCGCATACGGGTTTGAAACCCCACCATATTCCAAGCTGTCGCGGCTTGATTTTCCTGTCTGAGCTGAACCACGGCATAGGGCCTTTTCCCGCTGCGCGGATCGATTAGACCGACGGGCTTCATGGGACCGAATGCTAGGGTGCGTAACCCGCGTTCGGCCAAGACTTCGATCGGCAGGCATCCCTCGAAATAGCGTTCGTCTTCGAACGGCCGCCGGTCGACTCGGTCTGCCTCTTGAAGCGCGTTTACAAAAGCGAGGTACTGCGCTTCATTCAAGCAACAGTTCAAATAGTCGTCTCCGCCCTTGCCGTAGCGCGATGCCTTGAAAACGCTCTTTTTGTCGATCGATGCGTCCGAAACGATCGGAGAGATCGCGTCGTAGTAGGCAAGCTGTTCGCGTCCAATAAGCCGAGCCAAATCCTCGGCCAACTCGCCACCGGTTAAAGGACCGGTGGCCAAGACCAAGGGGCGCGAATCCGGGATTCGCGTGACGCGATCGGAGATGACATCGATTTTTGAATGCGCGCCGATCACGCGCGTAACCTCGGCGGCAAAAGCCTCGCGGTCAACCGCCAGCGAGCCTCCCGCCGGTACGGCCGACGCGTCGGCGGCGGCTATGATCAGCGATCGGCAGCGGCGCATCTCCTCCTTGAGCAAACCGACCGCGTTGCTCAACGCTCGACTTCGAAATGAGTTCGAACACACGAGCTCGGCCATTTGCGGGCCGTCCGGTTGCTGCGCCGGGCCGCGCGCCAGCGGTTTCTGCTCGATCAGCCTGATAAAAATACCGCGTTGCGCCAACTGAAAAGCGCATTCCGTACCGGCCAACCCCGCGCCGATGATCGTTACTTGTATTGGCATCGCATCCGAACCACTTCGCCTATCGCGTCCGGCCGGCGCGCCGCGCCCGTCTCCATTCATCGGCCGCGCGCTCGGCCGTTATCGCGTCGTCTCTGTGCCCGTGGCTGACAACCTTCCGTCGCTCTCTAGGCGCTCTTGCTTCTTTTCACTCGTCTCCAGCTCGCGCTCGTATCCGCAGCCTTCCGTTATGCAGCGTAAGGTCGTACGGTTTGCCGTGGTGTTTCTGACCAAAAACTGTGCCTGACACCGCGGGCAGACTTCGGGAACCGGACGCTGCCAAATACGGAAATCACACTTTAGCTTACCGGCAAAGTTGCTACAGCCGTAAAAGGGGCGCTTGCGCCCGCGAGCCCGGATTTCGATGATCTCGCCGCCGCACTTCGGGCAACTCACGCCGAGCGGGATACTACGCGTATGCTTGCATTTGGGAAAGGTCGAACAGCCCAAAAACCAACCGTTTCGACCCCAGCGCTTGAGCATCGGCGCGCCGCATCGCTCGCAGATATAGTCGGTCGGAATCGCCTGCTTATCCGGATCTTTTTCCTCGGTTGCATCATCGATGTTGCGCGTGAACGTGCAGTCCGGATACCCCTCGCAACCGATGAACAACCCGTTTCGGCCCCAACGCTTGACTAATTGCTTTCCGCACTCGGGGCAGGCCTCGCCGATGGGCTCGGGATCGGGCCACCATTTGCGTTTTTCGTTCAGGCTGAGCTCGATCCGTTCCTGAAGCTTTTTATGGAAAGGGGCTAACACATCGATGCGTTTTCCCCGAGCCTCGGCGATGGCGTCGAGATCCTCTTCGAGCTTGCGGGTGAAGTCGATGTCGGCCAGGTCGAAGCGGTTCTCGACCAACCTGCGAACCACCAACCGGCCGAGCTCGGTGGGAACCAGTTTATTCTTAACCTTATGAACGTAGTCGCGTGCCTGTACTTTGCTCAATATCTCGGCGTAGGTGCTCGGTCTTCCGATGCCCTCTTCCTCCAGCTTTTTGACCAAGGAAGCCTCGGTAAAATAGGACGGCGGCTCGGTCTGTTTCGCGACCACCACGACTCCGGGATCCTGAAGCGCTAAACGCTCGTTCGGGCTTAGCTCGGGCAAAGCGCGATCGCTTTCTTGAGGCTGTTCACCTTCCTCGCCGGCGAGTGGCTCGGAATCGCCCGTATCGTATGCCAGCTTCCAGCCGGGTACTTTGAGTATGCTACCGCTGGCGCGCAGGCCGTAGACGCGGTTACCCGCCTTGGCCTGAATCTCGACGCCGGTTTGGTCGTAAAGCGCGGGGATCATCTGGCAAGCCACGAATCGATCCCATATCAACTTATACAGTTTATAGCGCTCATCGGAGAGATACGGTCTCACGGTTTCCGGCGGTAAATCCATGCGCGTCGGTCGAATCGCCTCGTGGGCGTCTTGCACGCCTTTTTTCTTGATCTTGAAAGTGTTGGGGGTTTTCGGAAGCGACGCCTGTGAGAAACGTCGCGCGATGTAATCGCGGCATTCCGCGATCGACTCATCGGACAAGCGAACGCTGTCGGTACGCATATAGGTGATCAAACCAACTGTTTCTACGCTTTTGCCTTTACCGAGCGAAATACCCTCGTAAAGGGCTTGAGCGATGCGCATGGTGCGCTGCGGTTGCATTCCAAGCCGATTGGCCGCGTCTTGTTGAAGCTTCGAGGTGATGTACGGCGCCGGCGGGCGGCTGGAGCGCTCGCGCTTGGTAACCTCAACAACGCGGTAGCCGGCTCTTTTGAGATCCTCTTCGAAACGCTTGGCATCGATCTCGCTGGTCGCGGCCGGTTTAGAGGCGACTTTTTCCAGTTTCTCTCCGTTGACCGATTCGAGTTGCGCGCTAAAGGCCGCTTTCGTCGAGCTCGCCAATAGGGTCTCGATCAGCCAATAGGGGCGGGGGAGGAAACTATCGATTGCCGTTTGCCGATCGACCAAGATTCGCAACGCCGGAGTCTGTACGCGACCCGCGGAAAGTCCGAATACGAGCTTACGCCAAAGCAGGTTCGATAGAGGGTAGCCTCCGATACGGTCCAGAACCCGCCTGGTTCGCTGCGCTTCATAGAGATTCGCGTCTAGATCGCACGGATGGTCGATGCCGTTGAGCACACCCTTATGTGTTATTTCGTTCAACAAGACGCGGCGTATCTCCATCTGATGACCGGCCGCTTCTATCTCCTCTTTTATATGCCAGGCTATCGCTTCGCCCTCTCGATCAGGATCGGTCGCGAGTAGAACTCGTGTCACCCCCGCGGCTTGTTGCTTGATTTGGCGAATGACCTCCTCTTTGCCTTTGTCCGCGATGATCTCGTAGCTCTCCTTAAAACCGTTTTCGAGATCGACTCCGCCCCGTTTAGGCAAATCCTTTACGTGTCCCTTCGAGGCCAGAACGATATAGTCGTCTGATAGGTATTTTTGAACTGTTTTTGCCTTTGCCGGCGATTCGACGACGACCAACGTCTTCGCGCTAGGAACGCTCTTCTCCACCTTTCGCGCCGGCGCCCGCTTTGACCCCGTTTCCCCCGCGGGCTTTTCCTCGCTTTTCGCTTGTTTCGACCTTCGTTCGGGCTTTGATTGCGCGCTGTTCCTTTTAGTTTTCGTCGCTCGATTCGATTTCTTTACTGTTACCATCTGTACTCTCAAGATCTCCTTTTACATATTTTCCGGAGCGCTGTCGCTTGACGATTCCACGAAGCATTAGCGCTAAAAGAACTCGTTGAACAACAGAAATCGGAAGCCCGGACCTTCGAGACACCTCGTCTGGATGACTCGGTATGCAACCGAGCGTTCTTATGACTCTCTTTTCATCTTTGTCTAACGCGCTGAATTCACAAGTGTTTTTTTTAAAGTCCCGCGAGGTTACCGCGTGCGGTTCGCGATTCGGAAAGCATACCGATAGGACATCTCGGGCCGAAGTGCAAATAGTCGCGCCCTCTCTGATCAACTCCAAGCATCCGGCTCCCCGCGGCTCCCAGGGCGCTGACGGCACCGCGAGCAGTGGTCGTCCCAGGCGCTTCGCCCATCCCGCCGTTGACAGGGCTCCTGAGCGACACGGCGCTTGCGCCACCACGACCACTTGAGCCATCGCGGCGATCAAGCGGTTTCGTTTGAGAAACAACCCGGGTTTTACCACCCCGCTGTCCGCGGCCTCGGTGACTAGGGCGCCCTGCTCGGCGATTCGACTAAAAAGAGCGCCGTGCCGCGGCGGATAGGCCTGTTTTAACCCGGTGGCTAGCACCGCGATCGTTCGGCCCGATGCCTCGAGCGCGCCCGCGTGGGCCGCGGCATCGATTCCGTAGGCCCCTCCTGAAATGACCACGCAGTTTGCGGCGCATAGCTCGGCGGCCAACCGGTGGGTGAATTGTTCCGCCTCTTCGTCCGCCGATCGCGTCCCCACGACCGCGACCGCCCGATCTAGAACCGGCAACCGCCCCGCGATTCTCAGCCATAGCGGCGGATCGCAGAGATCGGCCAACGCTTTAGGCCAGCAGGAATCATTCGGCGTTATGGTTGTCGGCTGCTGAATCAGCTCAATCGCTTTTGTCCGCATACCCCTTTATCGGACGCCGGCGCCGAGCGTTTCAAAAAGCGCCTCATTTTCCCAAACCGGCTCTCTTTTTGGGGTAGATCGACCTGTGCAGAACGCGTTACTAAGAGCCTATCCCAGTAGGCCTTGTCGCCAGCGGCCGATCTCTCCTCGCTTTCGGGCGCCTCGGCGCCTGTCGTGCTCGGTTTAGCGCCGCTAGGCCTCCACGCTACTCCTATCGTCTCGATTGATAAAAGAGACCTCGTCTACCTCCTCTAAGTGAGGTGCTAGGCGTACCTTTGATGACATTTATGACTCTCGTATTTGTGAAATAGATCACATCGATATGGCATCACGCCCGCGCTTGCCTCGGATTCAAATGCGTTTTCTTCGCGAAACGCGGAGAAGCAACGGGATAGACCTTTTCAGCCTGGTGACCTAATCGTTATAAAAGTGCAATTTCTTCGCATATAACGCTTCGCCGTTAATAGGCCTTTTAATTATCGCAGCGGAGATCGCGATTGACTTTGGTTTTTCCAACGCATATCCTTTGATACCATGAATACTGATCTATATAAGAAGACCGAAATTTATCTATTCGTATTATTATCTATGATGCTGTCTTGTGGCTCGGACGAAAAGGATACGTCCGACGCGGGCGGCTCTACAGGCGGGTCAGATGCCAGCGGTGGCAGCGGCGGCAGCGTTGCCAGCGGTGGCGGCGGCGGCGAGACGACCGGGGGTATGGGGGGAGATCTCGACGCTGCGCCTGCTGACGGCGCGGCGCTAGACACGGACGGCGAGGCGGGACAGCCTGAGCTTGTTCCGACCGAGGAGATCCAAACCGCGAGCGGAAAGGTTCGAGGAACGATTTCTGAGGGAGTGCGAAAGTTTATGGGCATTCCGTTCGCGGCCACGACGGCGGGCGAGAATCGCTGGAAACCGCCTCAACCGGTGACCGCGTGGTCCGACACGCTCGACGCGTTCGAGGCCGGACCGATCTGCCCGCAAAACAGCCCGCTGACTCGGGAGTACGACACTCGGAGCGATGAAGATTGTCTATCGGTGAATGTATGGACGCCGGATCCTGTTTCCTCGACCCCGCTTCCGGTCATGGTTTGGATCTTTCCGGGAGCGTATATATTCGGAAGCGGTAGCGAGCCGCAGTACGACGGCTCGAATCTCGTCAAGCGGGGCAATGTCATCATGGTCTCGTTTAATTACCGTGTGTCGTCGCTGGGATTTCTAGCGCACAGAGCGCTTACTGAAGAGGATCCTGATAATACCTCTGGTAATTACGGGATATTGGATCAACTCGCGGCGCTCAAGTGGGTTCGGGCCAATATCGAGGCTTTCGGTGGAGACAAAGACAACGTTACCCTATTCGGAGAGTCGGCCGGAGGCAATAGCACGTTATTGCATATAGTCATGCCGGGCAGCCGCGGTTTATTCCATCGAGCTATCGTAGAAAGCGGTATCCCCATGCTGGATGTATATGATCTCGCCGGCGCCGAGGAGATGGGGGATAGATACGCGAAAGCGATGGGCTGTACGGACGACGCGACTGTTCTAAGCTGTATGCGCGCGCTCAGCGCCGAGCAGATTTTAACCGGCCCTTCCGAGCCTCCGGCGGAATTACCCGGCGGCCTTTTTTACGACGACCCGGCGACAAGGTTTCAATTAGAACCGATTGCCGATGGCGTGAATATACCGGACACACCCCGTAATCTCTTCATGTCCAACCAGATGGCAAAGGTGTCGATGATCCAAGGTTCGAACACCGAGGAGGGCGTTTTGTTTCATACGGGAGTATTCGGTGACATTCAGATCGAAGATACGCTCGAGGCGTATCAAACAGCGCTGAGTCGAACTTACGGTAGCTATACGGCCGACATCGTAGCGGAATATCCTATAGAAGATTACGCTTCCGCGAATGACGCGCTGACCGAGGTAAGCGGGGATGCGAACTTCGTTTGCGCGAGTCGCAGATTGGCGCGGTTGTTTGATAAAGCGGGCATAGAGAATTACTTATACAGCTTTTCTAATCCGGTGGCGGACACGCCGCTTCCACAACTCGAGAATATAGCGTTTCACAGCGCTGATATTCCTTTCGTATTTGGAACCAAGGCTACCTTAGGCGCGGTGCCGCAAGCGGATCAATCGGTTTCCGAAGCCATACAGGATTATTGGACCCGATTCGCGCGCACCGGAGACCCCAACGGTGAAGGCTCCACGCAATGGCCGGCTTATGTTACAAGCTCCGATCAATATCTGCACATCCGCAATCCCATCGAGGTTGCAAGCGCTCTGAAGCCGGATAAGTGCGACTTCTGGGACACGATAGACGAGCTCATGTACGGAGCCGATTAACCCCTCAATTCGCGGAATACCGTCCGCTATCGGGCTAATTTTTCGAGATAGTCGATGATTTCGAGCGGGTCCATTTGCGCCACGGCCGCGCCCTGCTTATACGCAACCATAGGCATTCCGTATACCACCGAGCTTCGCTCGCTTTGGGCGATCGTGACGGCGCCTCGAGAGCGCATTTTTGCCAGTCCGGAACATCCGTCGCTGCCCATGCCGGAGAGAATAACCCCCAACCCGTTGGAACCGAACGAGGCGGCCGCTGATTCGAATAGCTGGTCGATCGAAGGTACGTAGGTTTCGTTCCCGCTGGGAGCGATCAAGCGAACACGTGCCATCGACTCGATTTGTAGATGAGAGTTGTCCGGGGCGACAAGCGCGGTTGCCGGGCGCAAGAAATCGCCTTCTCGCGCGATTCGAACCTCGATCGTTCCTATACTATCGAGCCATTCAACCATACCTCGGATAAATCCGGACGCGATGTGTTGCGCGATCACCATGGGCACGGGATAGCTCGGCGAAAGACTCGACAATATCGTTGCGAGAACGGCCGGCGCGCCGGTAGACCCCCCTATACATATAACGCTCGGCGCGGCCGTAAAGATTCTTTGATGGCTTTTCTTTAGAAGCGACGTTAGAGGCTTTTTTTCTTGTCGCTGTTTCTCCGGCCGACGCGGCGGTACGGGACAAGAATATCGAAGTTGCTTTATCGGTTGCGCCTGCATTATTTTTCGCACGACTCGAATCAATTCATCTCTTACTTCACTATAGTTACCACTCAACGCGCCGTGCGGTTTTTTGATCAGTTCCACCGCCCCGGAACGGATCGCCTCAAATGAGTTTTTAAGGTTTTGCGAATCGACGATTGAGCTCACCAGAACGATACGCGTGGGAAACTCGCGCATGATGCGTTGTGTCGCTTCGAGGCCATCCAACCTGGGCATAAAAATGTCCATGGTTACCAGGTCAGGCCTTAGTTCACGACACATCTCGACCGCTTCTAATCCGTCCTTGGCGACACCGACGACCTCGATGTCTTCTTGATCGCTCAATAAAGCCGCGAGAATTCGCTGTATCGAAGGAGAATCCTCTGCAATAAGCACGCGAATCATATTTGTATTCTTTATAAAAGCTGATCGATGGTATCGAGCAAATCCCTTTGCGTCAGCTCCTTTTTAACAATGTAAGCATCAGCGCCGGCGGCCATTCCATTTTTTTTGTCCTGGTCCGAGCTCAACGCGGATACGAGGATCACCGGTAAATGGGCGAGATCCGCGCGGGACTTTATCGTTTTGGTCAAGTCTAGACCGTCCATGTTAGGCATTTGTATGTCGGCAATAATTAAACTAAAGCGTTCCGAGGATAGCGCCTGTAATGCTTGATAACCATCCGCGACCGCGACCACCTCAAAGCCCGCTCCTTCAAGAAAGCTCTTTTCCAACGCCCGCGTCGTAATCGAATCATCGACGACCAAAATCCTTCTCGATTGAGACGGTTCTAGATCCTTTCGCGGTGCTCGCCCGCTATCGTTTACGCGATCGACCACAACCGCGCGCACCAAATCGCCGGGATTCAGCACCAGAGCTAGCTCACCGGTTGCGAGCAGCGAAATGCCGTAAACATTCGGTACACGTTCCAGAAGATCCCCGAGAGGTTTGAGAATTAATTGAGCGTATTCGACGAGCTCATCGACTAGGAAGGCCACGCGTCGTTCTCCGAATACTACGATAATCGCCACCCGACTCGTTTTGTGGCTCGCGTCGAGGTTCTCCGTGAGACCCAGGATCTCCCCGATCGATCGTATCGGGAGGTTTTTTCCTTTATGGATAAGCACGTCGTCTCCGGCTAGCCGCCGGCTTTCATCGGGACGCGGGGCGATTACTTTTTCCACATTGTATGCCGGTATCGCCATAATGCGCTGGGCGACTCTAAATAAAAGACACCTTATCGTCGACATGGCCAAGGGCAATCTGAGCGTCAGGGCGGTTCCTTCGCCCGCAACGCTACTCAGTCGGACCTCACCCCCGAGACTTTCCACCGAGTGTCTAACCACATCCATTCCGACACCTCGGCCCGATAGTTGAGTCACGCTACCTTTTGTGGAAAAACCCGGTTTAAATATGTAGTCGAGTAGCTGATCTCGGTCGAGGCTTTGCACATAGTCGCTCGCCAGCTCTTTCTCTTTTAATAGTTTATTGCGAATCGCCTCGTGATCGACGCCGCGACCGTCGTCGCTGATAGTCAATTCAACCGAGTCTCCGGTGTGGCGTGTATTTACGCTGATGCGTCCCATCTCGGGTTTTCCAAGTTTGACTCGCGCCGCTGGGCTCTCGATTCCGTGATCGATCGCATTTCGAAGAATATGATTGATGGGAGCTTCGATGGCGTCTAAAACCCTCCGATCAACCGCGTGTTCTCCTTCATCCAACAACAGCGCGACCTGCTTCCCGGTTATTTTCGACAGCTCGCGCACCTGCCGTCTTAGCGTAACGTAGACGGTGGAAATCGGCGCCAGACGTATGCCGCGGAGTTCTTTTTGTACGCTCGATACCAACTTCGAGAGTTGCCGTTTGTCGTAATCGAATTTTTTCGCCGCTAGCTGAGCTTGAATCGCCAGTCCATGCAAATCGTTAATAGACTGATCGAGATCTAGGGCACCGGAGTTTCGTTGAACGCCGTCCTTGATCGCTCTCAGATTATCTTCTATTTCTTTGATCGCATGGATTATACGATGCAGCGGGGTGAGAAAAGATCCGACTTGAAGATCTACTTCAAACAGATCATCTACCTGAGCTATCACATCGTCGACTTTTCTTTCGGATATTCGGAGAAAACCCTCTTCGGCCTTTACTTCTTGGTTTCGCCCGGATTCCCGCGGGCCTTGGGGCGACCTTTCCAGGGCTGCCGGAATACCGAGTTTCTCCTCGGAAGAGGCCCGGGGCGGCTCCTCGAGGTTCTGATTCGAGTGTTTCGCCAATTCCTCAAGCGCGGCGACGGTCTCTCTATCTTGATCGTTCCAATGCATCGCTTCGTCAAAATTCCTCTCCGCCGCCTTCAGTACTATGCTCAGTCCTTTCAGCAGTAAGTCCGCGATCGGTCTTTCGATGGGAATCTGATTTTGCGTTATCGTCTCCACCGCCGCTTTCAGCTCAAGACTAGTTTCGCGCACCGAGTGGTGTTGAACGCTTTCCGCTAACTGAGATAAGCTGTTTAAGTTCCTGGCCGCTTGATCCAATAAGCGAACGCATTCGGCTTGATTATCCGTGTCGAGGTTGCACAGCGACGTGGCTATCGATCGGATACAATCCAGAGATTTATCTCGAAAAGCGGACAGCGTTCGGATGCTTTGTCGGTTTTCTATGCTCGCGTTCTTCAAGTACAAATGTGCGCTCGCATTATCTACTTCCGACACGGGTATTTCGTCGATAAACGCTCTCAACCGTTTGCTAATCTCAAGCTCTTGATTGTTGAGATCTTCCTTCTCGAGTCCACACGTTTGCACCGTAATTTTCAGGGTATCCAATGTTTCGAGTAATAGATCGACCGTTTCGGTTGATGGCGCGCGGTTTTCCGTCTTGAGCTTGTTCAACGCGTCTTCCAAATGATGCGTGATGTTACTGACGCGATCGAATCCTAGAGTCGACGCGGCGCCTTTCAACGTATGAGCGTCTCTAAAAGCGCGGTGTAGCAGCTCTTCGGTATCCTTGTCTTGGGACGAGTCCAGCGACAAGAAAATCTCGGTCAACGATCGTATCAGATCGGTAGCTTCAGCCTGAAAGACCCCCACGAGTTGCGCCAATTTTTCTTTGCTCAGTTCCATAGCGGTCGCTGATTTTTCTCAGCGCTCCTTTCAGCTCAGGGCGAATCCTTCGGCTTGTACGACCTTTTCCAGGTCGACGACGGCAAGCCCGTCGGCGGTAACGACCGAAATATAAACTACCTGTTCTGAAGCGAGGCTTTCAGAAGGTGTCGAGAGAGAGGCGCTATCCAGCGGGCGTACGCCCTCGATGTCTTCAACTTGTAAGGCGAATCTCTTTTTATTAACCTGCACCACCATAGCGTAGTCAGCGTCCGCGATACCTCGCGCGTTGGGGTAAAAAAAGCGCGGTAGACTGATCAGCACAATCGCTTGTCCGCGATGTTGTATAAGGCCGGTTATATGGGGTGGGGTATTGGGAAGATCAAATACGTCGTCCACCTTTCTCACGACAACGACGCGGTTGAGATACACGGCGTAGCGCAGCCCCATCATGCGAAACTCGAGAAAGGTTTCGATTCTCTGTCGCGCCACGGCGGTTCTCAAGCTTCGGGCCAGCCTGAGAGCACGCCAGCGCAGGATATCTCTTTCCGCTCTCTCGTCTAGATTTATCTTATTTTCGCCGCTCGTATTCATCTATAAGCTCAGTTCTTTCAATCTCGCCTCGGTTATCTCTCTCAAGCGTCTGACGGTCAGCCCCTCGGCGTCTTCTATTTGAGAGCTTTCGTTGATACCTTGCAGTAGCCGCAACACGTTTCGAAAGTGCTTTTTTGCTTTTTGATATTCACCTTCGCGTTCTCGAATCGTAGCGATATAATAATGGCCTATGATAAATTTATTATTGAGAAATATCGCCTGCTTAAGGCTCTGAAGCGCCGCTACCGATCTACCCAACTGATCCGCAACCACGGCGTGTAGAAAGTAGATGCGATGGTCGATAGGATTGCTTTTTATAAATCTATCGAGTATTTCATAGGCTCTCTCGATTTCTCCCCGATCGATGTGCCCTTGAGTCTGCTCAAAGATCGCCTCGCTCTGACCAGCCTTTGAGTGGATAGAATAGAACGACGGGCGCGCGGGGCGGTTATCGGAAAAAAGCGGAAGCGGCGCTAGGGACATACGCTTAACTTCACCGGTCGAAGCTTTTGGAAATATCGATCGTACCTCGTATGCCGGGATGGAAAAGCGATGGCGCTCGGGCCTGATAGCCCCTTTGATTTTCGCTTCGCCGACGCGCCGGCGATAATAGAAAGTCGAATCGGAATAAACTAACTGAAGCTCAGAAGAGCAAGCGAGTGCCTCGGAATGTCCGGTAAGCAAAAAGCCTCCCGGTCGTAACACCGCTTCGATATATTGCACCGCTTTTTGAACCGCGTCATGAGAAAGGTATATCAGAACATTGCGACAAAGCACGAGGTCCCAAGGTTCGCCCGTCAAGGCGGTGCCGGGCTCAAGGTCGTTGAGGTTGTGTCTGGCAAAAACGACGCGCGATTTTATCGAGGGATCGAGCTCGTAGAGCTCATCCGACCTTTTTATAAAGTAGGGATCCAACAGCTTTCGATCCAATCCGCGCAAAGACCACTTGGAATAAACCGCTTGTTTTGCCAGTTCCAGAAAGCTCGTGTTGATATCGGAAGCGTAGATCAGAACGTCCCAATCTCGAATCATGGGGAAATACTCGTGAAGCAGAATAGCCATGGAGTAGGCCTCTTCGCCCTTTGCGCAACCGGCGCTCCAGATCCGAAGCTTTCGTATGTGCTTGGCGTTTTCCACCAACTCCGGAATGATTCGTCTTTGGAGCGCGTCAAAGTGCGGTCGGTTTCTAAAAAAGTAACTTTCTCCGACCGTAAGCTGATTGACTAACTTTTGCAATGCCTCTGTTGAGCGCTTGATATTTCGTAAAAAGTCTCGGGCGCTGTCTGTTCCAGGTATCAAAGAGGTGACGGACAACCTTCTTTGATACTCATCTTTTTTATCGCGAGCCAGCAGTATGCCTGTTCGCTCTTTGATAAAGCTACTAAATTCCTCGTATTCTCGCGGGTTAAATTGTAGGCTGTACGTCAAGCTTACTCCCGGGTCACGCGAAATAAAGAGCGGTTATGGTCCAATATCTTCATGGTTCTTCTTCGATAGTAATCTTTATAGAATAGCCGAATCGTCGTCTTGAGAAAATTTCGCTTGAATCGAAGTCACAATCGACCATAGGTCGATTATTAGCGCTGTTTGATCTTTCGTTTTCACAACGCCGATTGCATTTAAAGAGCCGGGTAGAATCTCCTCCGCGACTTCTACATCTTCAGGACCAACGGCCACGATTTCGCTAACATCGTCGGCTATCAGAGCGAAATCAAAAGGCTCTAAGCGACAGATCGCCATAGACTTTTCGGAGGTAATGACGGATTTTTTTCTGCCGATGAGCTCCCCGATATCGATGACCGCGAGAACCTTTCCGTGATAATTAAGCAGCCCCAAGACGCCCGGAACCGTTTCCGAAGCCGGAATAAGCTCGACCATCTGTATGACTTCTAGAACAAAATGAAGCGGAATCGCGAGGTGCCCGTGGTCGAAACGTAAAAGCACAAAGGCTAGTCTGTCCTGATCTAGTTGAGAGATAGATAGCAAAGAGCTCGATCGAAGCAACTGGCGTTTGAGCGCGATCACGCGATCTTCCAGCTCGCGTATCTGAATGATTTGTTTCTCGATCTCCTTGGTGTTCAATCTGTTCTCGCTTGAACGATGGATAACAACGCGCTTCGAGTCGATCGCCGGGCGTCTACGTCGATCTTGCTATATTCCGTCAGGTTTTCGCTTGTTTGCTGTCATTCTCGTATTCAAAAGACTAAGCCGAGATCTAGGTTTTTAGTAATTTACGTAACTCGACGAACTTTATAAGCTCGCGTACTTTGTCGCGCAGCTCCTTAGGTTCGATCGGTTTTACGATATAATCATCGGCGCCGGCCTTAAAAGCCTCCGTGACCTTGCTGTACTGCGACAGCGTCGTAACCATAATAACGCGAATGTTTTCGAGAGAAGGATCCTGCTTGATTCGCCGGCAGCATTCTAGACCATCCATCAAAGGCATTTCGATATCGAGCAGCACGAGATCGGGGTTTTCCTCACGCACCAGGCGCAACCCGTCAAGCCCGTTCGAGGCGTGTAAAACACGATATCCCTCGTTTTCGAGAATCGCCGCTATATAGGATCGGATCGTCTGAGCGTCGTCTATTATGAGTAGTTTGGCCGTCATCCTACTTCACTCTTCTGCCCGCGAATCGAGAAGCATTGCGGAAGCCGCGCCGAAGGCTTGTAGCGCGTTCGAAAATTACATTATACGGGCAAACCTCCTATTGCGTACCAATAATGTATAGCTAATCGCGGTTTTTTTACTCGCTACATTGTAGCGAGAGGAAGCGATGGTTACATACATACGCGCACCAATTCAGACAGGGGTTTCACTCTCGGCCGAAGCTACCTATTCGATAGCGGGATCGAAGTTTCAACGCGTCAAATAATCGCGACTCGGATTATAAATATTCAACGGCGGCCGTTCGCTATGTATAATAGATAATCACAAAAGGCAACCGATTGAGCAACGCCCCGGGCAAGATGTAGAAACATGTAGGCATATTCGGCAATAAAACGCCGACAAGTCGCTTTTTATGACGAAACAATCAGAACGCTGGCGTACTATCTCAAGTGCACGATACACGCGAATACAATGTAGAGACATTCCTCACAGACCACACTCGATAGATTCTTCTAATTGCGATCTCGATATGAGCATTGAGAACGCTCGCAATGAGAGAGAATAAAAGAGGAGCATAGAGCCAATGAAGAGGTTGAGTCAAATGTCCATGAGATGGAAACTCACGCTCGGCGCGACGACTGTCCTGTTATTAGTCGGAATAATACTTTCCGTGGTGATTCGCGTCTATAACGAAAAAAGCGATGCCATGCTGTTTGACGCTCTCAAGGGCCGCGCGCTAGCGAATGTCTCGACGGCCAGCGGTTTCATTAGTTTTGAGATAGTCGCCAATCTGGGCGACGACGCCAAGAAAAAACTCTCTCGTTTCATCTCGTCTAGCGACGAGACCCGATCGATTTTGGTATTTAGAGCCGATCGCAAGCCGTTTATCGCGGTGGGCAAGGAGATCGAGTACGAAAGCCTGATCTCGCAGCTCAAGAGTCTTGATCGTAAGAGAGCCGTGATCGTCGATGAATTCGTGGTTGCCGTGTCGCCGGTTCTTTCCGAGGACGATAAGGAAACCTTGGGCTACATTATCTACATCGAGTCGATGGCGGACTATCACGCGTTAAGGGCGGAAATGTCGCTGTCTACCAGCGGCGCCTTTTTACTGGGTTTGATAATCATTATGGGCGGTGTTTACATTATCGGTTATCGCTCGACGGACCCGATATTAAAGCTCATATCGGCGGCTGAGGCGATATCCGCCGGCGATCTAGAAAAGATAAATATCGCGTCGGATGCTTCGACTTCGAACGAAACCAATAGACTTGCAACGTCGGTAAAGGCCATGGCCGAGGCGTTACAAAGACAGGTTATGGCGATCAAGAGCCTGATCGACGATATGTTCGGCATATCTAAGGAAGTATCCGCCAGTATCGCCCAACTCGCTTCTTCCGCGAGTGAACAAGCGTCGGCGGTGACGGAGACGGCCGCCACGGTAGAAGAGATGGAGAAGACCGGAAGAAACGCGGCGGGAAACGCCAACAGCATCGTCGACGCGGCTGAAAAGACGACCGAGGCGTCGATCCGCGGTCGCGAGGCGGTAAAGACAACCAACGATATTATTATAAAAATACGAGCCGATTCCGAAGAGATCTCGGGTAAAAGCGCGAAGATGCTTTCGGCGGTGGAAGAGATCGAGGTCGTGATTAATACCGTTAAAGGAATTGCCGACCAATCGAAGATACTCGCGGTAAATGCGTCGATAGAAGCGGCGAAAGCGGGCGAATACGGCACGGGATTCGCGGTTGTGGCTCAAGAGGTTAAGGATTTAGCGGAACAGTCAAAGGAAGCGGCCCTACAGATCACGGGAGCGCTGCCTTCGATTCGTAAAGCCATCGAGAACATGGTGGAAACCGCGAAAGCCGGCAAACAGCGAACCGAGGCGGGTGTTTCGATGATCGCCAATGCCGGTGCGATAATGAATGATCTGAGCGAGGCGATAAAGGAGAATTCGGCATTCGCGAACGTCATTGCGACGAACATCAAGCAACATACCGTGGGCTTATCGCAAATCGCCACCGCGATGGAACAGATCAATTCAACCGCCATAGAGAATCGCAATGTCAGTCAACGCATCGAGCAGAGCATGCAACAGGTGACAGCCGGAATTGATGAGTTACAGGCCTTGGTCAGCCATTGGCGAACCCCGAGCCGATCGCTGTGACTCGAGACGAGGCGCGTCGGCGGGATGCGATCGCAATTGGCTTACACCTCGGCTATGCTCTGATCTCGTCCCATGACAAAGAACACCATCGAAATCGACGCCGGACAGCTTTTAATTGCCGGATTTGAAGGCCCGGAACCACCGAGCGAGCTGTTGCGAGCGATCGCGCGCGCAAAGCTCGCGGGATTTATCCTTTTTAAACGCAATCTCGGCACCATGAGAGAAATCGCCGAGCTAAATCGGCGTCTGATAGAGGCCTCGCCGCGCGATTACCCGCCGTGGATAGCCGTCGACCAGGAAGGCGGAAGAGTCGCGCGTCTCGGACCTCCGGTTGTCGCGCTACCGCCGATGCGCGTGCTCGGCGCTATCGATCAACCTTCGCTGACTCGCGACGCGGCCCGACTACTCGGCCGGCAGTTGCGTCTATTAGGCTTCAATCTCGATTTGGCCCCCGTGCTTGACATCGATACCAATGCCGCTAACCCGATAATCGGAGACCGAGCCTTTGGTAACGATCCCGAAAAGGTCGTGAGGCACGCTTTGGCTTTTGCGTCCGGCCTCGAGCAAGCGGGAATCTCAGGATGCGGCAAGCATTTTCCAGGCCACGGCGATAGCGAAATCGACAGCCACCTCGCCCTGCCTCGAATCAAGCACGAGCGCGAACGGCTTGACCGAGTCGAGCTCGTGCCGTTCAAGGCGGCGGCCGGCGCGCTTACCACCATGATGACCGCTCACCTGGTTTGCGAGGCTATCGACCCGCGCTTGCCGGCGACGCTTTCGCCGAGCTTGCTTACCACGCTTTTACGAAAACAGCTCGGATATACCGGAGTGGTGTTTAGCGACGATATGGAGATGAAAGCGATATCGGATAACTTTTCCGTCGAAGACTCGGCGTGCCTCGCGATCGAAGCCGGTTGCGACGCGTTGTTGTATTGCTCTCGTAGCGACCACCTGTTTAGAGCTTATCAAGCGCTGGTGCGAAAGGGAGAAAAAGAACCCGGTTTCGCGCGCAGGCTACGACAAGCAAAAGATAGAGCCCTGCGCGCCCGCCGCCGTTTTAGGCCGAGAGCGCCGAAAAGCGAGGTTGAAATAGAAAAGGCTTTGCTCGCGGAAAATTCACAAGAGATCGAGGCTCGCATACAAAGACAACGTAGCAAAAAGGTGTGAGTACCTTGAGTACAAAGCAACTGTTATTAATCAACACGCCGATTCAACGCTTTCGCGTGTTGCGTTTCATCCTCGATATGGTCGCGCTGTAGGAGCGGCCGGCCGGGCGGTATCGCGGTGAGCCGAGCGTTCCGGTGATCTGATAACGCAGGCTGCCGTCGTTGGTCTTGGCGTTCTGTAGAGAGGGATGCAGATTCAATAGGCTAAATAAAGTACGCGTTCTTTCGCTCTTGTTTTTATACGCGTTTGTAAACACGAGATCGAGCGTCAGGTCAAGGCGCGACAACTTGAGTTGGCCGGCGAAACGAATCGACCCGCTTCCCGATAGTTGAATGTCCTTGCCGAAGGAAGAAAACTCCGCGATGGTTCCCACGCCCTTTTCCACTTTAAGGTTGAGCTTTAGATCGCCGGCATTTATCGTATCGATGGTTATTCCATCGCGCAAGGTCGCTAATTTTAATTTGGATTTGCCGTCGCCGATGACCAGCTTGGACACCTTGAAATTAATATTACCGCGGGTCTTGGCGGATTCCTTGCCAATCGAGAGGGTGACCGCTCCATCCGCTCGACCCTTGACCGGTAGGCCGATGATGCCGTCGATTCCGAGCCTGCTCATGTCGATAGCCTCGATTCCCGCCAGTATTTCCTGTTCATTTTCTTCTCGTTTGTAGCTTCCCTTGATTTCACCCGGCCCGACACCGACCTCAAAGAGCAGATCGATCTCGCCGAAAATAAGCGCGAAAATCGACGTGCGGAGCATGGCGTAGTCGGCGGAGATCACCATCGGTTGGTCGTCCGCTTGCGTAGCCTGTTTGATCAATTCGACTCCGGTCATTTCGACGCCCGTGAACCACGACGGTTCGAGCTTGTCTATCTTGAGCTGTAAATCGCTCGGTTTTACTCGTCCGCCCGGCAAGGTCTGCTGATTGAATCGCTCTAACAAATAGCTGCGCGCGCGCTCATAAGGGAAGGTCCAATAGGCGAATAAGATAAAGCAAAATACAAAGAATAAAAAGTAGCCGAGCCAATTCATCAGATCGCGCGGCGCGACTGCTATCTTGATTGAATTCAGCTTTAAGCGATTTATCATTGGATCTCTTCTTCCGCCGTCGCGCCGGGTTCGTCGCTCGAGGTCGAGCCTATGGGCTTGGCCGGGCGAGCTCCCTCTTTGTCATAGGTGATCACGCCTAACTTGACGTTGTAGCTGTTGCCGGGCCGGTAGTGGTCGATTTGTAGTTGATCTATAGCGACCGGGTAGCGGCTGGATTCGATGGCGGACAACAGATTGATGACCGGAGAAAGCTCGACGTTCGGCATTGAAATCTGTACGTTTCGACGCAGATATTGCCCCATTGCCTTTTCCGGTTGGTCCGTCACCTCGGTGATGGTCAGGCCTTGTTCGCGAGCGAGCGTCTCCAAAAACCCGCCCAGAGGAGGCGTCTGTTGCTCGTAGCGCCTCTCCGCGAGGCGTTTCTCATTGCCCGCTTGAATCAACCGTTCGCGTTGCAAGCCAAGGGTTTCTAAGAGCGTTAGGATTTCCTGGTTGGAATCGGCCAACGCGGAATTCGCACGTATCATGAGAAAAAGAGGGAGCGTAAAGAGAAAAACCAAAAGCACGGCGCCCAGGGCGAGCAATACGCGTTTTTCCCGATCCGTGTAGTTGTCCCAGGTAAAGCGCAAGCGGTTTAGCGCTTGATCCAGCGTTTGTTCAATCACTCGTCCTCCGTGCCTTTTTACTCGATTTAGTCGAAGCTTCGCCGGGGCATTGAATCACCGCTTCCAGTTGGTAGTTGATGCGTTCCTTGTCTCGCGCGGTTGTGGTCCTGCCCTTTTTGACATCGTTGAAACACTCGTGAGCCTCGAGCTTGGCGGCCACTTCATCCCGCTGCTCGATAGTCCCGAGCGTGCCCTTGATCTCGAATCGCCCTTCGTGCTTGTCGTCGCCAATCTCGATACGCAGATTGGTGATGTCGTGTACGATATCCTGAGAGATGATCCCCGAGAGCGCATCCAGGGCGTTGAAGGCGTCGAATCTGGGGAGTGGATCGGTCGAACTGGTATTGCTCATCAGTTTTTCGACCTCGCTCGCCTCCAGCACCGATTTGCCGAAAATTTGTTTGGTGACCTCCGTCAGCTTGGTTTGCAGCGCGGCCTGTTCATCGGTTAATAGCGAGCGTTGGGCGTAGATCGAAAACACGACGGAAAACAGCATAACGAGAGCGCAAAGACTCAGAAGCGTCGAGTGCCTGAGCAAAGCGCCGGCTGATCGTTTCAGCGCGAATTCGTTCTGGCGCAAATTGATGGTTTTGCCTCGCAGCAGACCCCGGCCGGCCAGCGCCACGGCTCTGGCGAATTCGGGGCGCGGCTCTTCATCGCTGTTGGGCACGCGCGGCAACGCCAAAAACTCAACCTCGGTCTCGAGCTTGCCCGACAACCAGGGCGCGATACCTTCCGCGCGCGCGCCTCTACCGGCGAGATAGACCCGCGCGAAAGCGGGCGCTCCGCTCGAACGAAAGGAAAACGCGGAGCGTTGAAAGCCCCGCCATAACTGCTCGGCCTTCTCCGGTAGCATATCGGAACCGATAGAAAGGGTGCGAGCCAGGCGGCACTTGCCGTTTTGTAAAATGCATAGATCGGTTTGACAGCGCCCGATATCCCCTATCAGAAACGGGCCTTCTTTTTTCAGCTCGGGTATAAGCGGCGTCAGGCCGTCCAAAATCGCGGCGCCGGCGCCGATCTCACGCGGTTCGATACCGACCCGTTCGAGCTCTTTAATATACTCCGCGATCCGCGATCGAAGCGCGGCGGCCACCAAAAGATTCATCTGACCGCCTTTTGTCTCGATCGGCTGATAATCGATTATGGTTTCTTCCACCGCAAAGGGTAATACCGATTCTAATTCGAGCGGTAGAACCTGGGTGATGTGCTTGGCCGCGGCCGTCGGAATCTGGACGGTCTTGATCGAGACCTGATCACCCGCAAGCGCCGTGATGACCGTATCCGGCGTTTGGCTGAAGAGGCTGAGCAGTCCTTGGACAGCGTCGCTTAGGTCAACATCGCGCGCGATATCTCCCCGGGCCTGCACCAGCGGGATCTCGATATAGCGCTCAACCTCGAGGGTGCGAAACGCCGAATGAACCAGCGCCGCGCGCAGCGCTTGTTCGCCGATGTCCAGCCCTAATGTCCTCGACATATTGCCTCTCGCTCTCCCGTCGCCGCGGTTTATTCTATTCGGTAGTATTGGAAAATACCAAGTCCGGGCATGCGACCCGCGTTGGGTTTCGGCGGGCGCCAATCCAACCAGCGATTAAGCACGGTCTTTATCCGCACCGTCGTCCGTCCCACGATGCCGGTTGACTGAATCGTGAAGATCGCCGCTTCGGTAATGAACGAATCCGCGATCATGCTCGTTTCGGCCGCCGGAATGTTGATAGGCGCGAATAACAGCCCGGTCTCGGACCCGCCCAGAATGGTCGCCAGGGTTTGGTAGATCTTGCCTTTTCCCTCTACGAACTCGATGAATCGCGTGGTGCTCGAGAAAAACACGATGGGCAAAATGGATCGCGCGGTGTTGAAAAGCCAGACGAACTTTCGCATTTCGTCGAGATTCGTGCAGAGCGACGACGCTTGTACGCTTTGAAAGGAACAGAGTCGAAACAACAGTACCTCGGGTTTAGCCACGTTGACGTTGACCTTTCCCGAGGCGTACACGGTGAGCTGGCGGCTTTTGGGATCTTCCGGGTCCGGTTCCACGAAAGTAGCCCAGAAATCGTCGTCGATGCCGCGCACCAGGCGCAACTCCTCCAACGAGTCAAAGGGGGCGTTTTTCACCTCATACGGATCGACGAAGGTTTCGTAGATATCGTCCTCGCTTCCGGCCTGGGTCGAATTCTGCGCGCCGGGATCAAAAATGGTTCTGAGTTGGTCCGGATCCCACCAATCGATAATCGCGGATACAATATCCAGCCGGTTGGTATACTGCCCGTCCGCGTCTCGATCCTCAAACATCGGATCATACGGGCTTTCGGGTGATTGGTATCCGCCCATCATGGCGTATAGTTGCATGGCCACGCTGGTGCGGGGGTCCTTGCCGAGGTTTAAGAAAAGCGGATCGCTTACATTGATCAAGCTATTCTCCGGGATGGCGACGATCTCAAAGCTGCCCCCGGTATCGACCATGCCTTCCATTTGGGAGAAATCCATGCCGCCTTCTTTACCCATCTCAACCGCCATGCGGTAGTCGCTGAACGGGGCGAGTATCTCGTTGGCGAAATCCCAAACATTGATCTGCGGCGCCCCGCCCAACCCGAGCATTCGGTAAAAGCCGCCGACGGCGTTGCGAATTTCCCGCTCCTTGGCGATCAGCAGGCGTGTGAGGTTCAAGCCGCTCTTAGCCAGGTATTCCGCTTGCAAGCGATCGCGCTTGCTTTCGGCGACCTTGTAGGAGGTCGCCATGCTGTAGTCGAAGTCAGAAACCAATACGGATAAAACCGCCACGACGCCGAGCACGACGACGAGCGCGATGCCCTGCTCTCTCGGGTCGAGCCGCGAGCGATGCCCTCGGCGGTCGCGGCGAGCGACGTTCGAACCGAGCAGCACGCCGAGAAAGAGAGGGGCGTCTTTCGGCTTGCCCGCCGCCCGGGTCGAGAGGGCAAAAGCGCTTTGCCCATGACTCTTCAAGTCGTGGTTGAATAGGCCGGCTGCCTCTTGCCTTGGGAAAAGCGGATTCATGGCTATTTATGAGCGTGATTCAGAGCATAGCGAATAGCGATCATCGCGCGTGTGCCGAAGGTTTGGTCCGGGCCTTTACCCCTTACATTCGGGACCGTTATCTTGATTTCGACCTGGGACGGCAGCCGGTTCGGCTCGGTACCCACGGTCGTGCCCCAATAGGTCGCGTCCCAAGTCGAGAGCCATTCCCCGGTTTCCGGGTCGAGGAATCTCAAGCGGAATTCCTTGACATCGTCGATCAGGATCTGGGACTCGCCGCCCTCCGTCGGGTCGTCGTCGACTCGCCGCTGTTCTCTGCGGGCTAAGACCTCGCGACCCCGGTCTTCGGGATGGCCGGTTAGAAAATAGGAAAGCTCGTTTTGATCGGATTCGTGAGCGTTGCGATAGAGACGGCGATGCGAAAAAGAGGTGAAGTCGACGCGGCTGCTGCTTCCGTCCTCCACGCCCTTGAAGGTCGTCTTAACCACCTGCAAAGACGGATCGGTGTTAAGATGGGCCGATACGTAAGCCATGGAAAGCTCTCGAGCCATCCGTTCCAGACCCATGTGAATCTCGTGGTAGCGGTCGAGCTCGGACTCGGTGCGCTGCTTGTTCTTCATCGTCTGAACCAGGCCGCTATACAGCGAGGTGGCGATCACCGCGAAGACCGCCATGGCCGCCATGACTTCCACCAGCGTCATACCCGATTGCGGTCGAGCCGTGGTCACTGGAGATTTCCCTCCGGCTGCGCTTGCTCATCATCGGGCGGCGGCTGTTCCGCCACCAGGTATTGGCTGACGTCGAAAGAGCGCTCGCGACTTCCCTCGCGCCACTTAACCGTGACGGTCACGCTGCGGATCTGTTCTTCCACCGACGGCTTGAGTATAGGATATACAAGCAGCATCGCCGTCGAGGCGATGTCACCCATGAACTCGCCTCCGCCCGAGAGCAACGCCAAGGGATCAGAAGTGGCGGTTTCGAGCAAGTTGGGCTGCTCTTGCCGGCTCGTGCTCTCTTCCCCTTCTTGCCCCTCGAACATCGTGTCGGGAAGCACGATCCGGTCGATATCCCAGTCGCAGCTAAATCCCTCGATTTCCGTCTCCTCGCAACACTTGTCGGAATCGGAGGCGAAAACCGCCGGCAATCCCTCTTTGGCTATCTTCTCTTCGATCTCAGCCATCTTGCAGCGCGCCAGCTCAACCGCCAAGCCCATCTTGCGCGACGAATGCGCCATTTTGATCGCGCCCGCCTCGCTCGAGAAGATAGCGGTCAAGGCGACGCCTAAAATGCCGACCGCGACCATGACCTCAAGCAGGGTAAAGGCCGATAGGGGCGAATCGGCCGCGGCGTCTTTCCGGGACCGAACCTTTTTCATGGGGCATCCACCTCGGAGACACTCTCTTCCTGGTCTCCTAACAACGCCGGCGGCTCGTAGGCGAAATTATAAACCTTACCACGTCCGGTCAGCGGGTGTATCTCAACCGCGTACACGGTATCGTCGCCTTTTGATAGATGAATGACCGCGTGCTCGGTCATACCGCCGGGGAAAAAGTAGACCGCGCCTTGACCGCTTTCGCGCGGCACGGGCTCGTGAGCCACGATCAATCTAACGATCTTGATCCTACGACCGAGGCTGACCTGGGAATATCGAGAGAGCGATTTACCGCCTAGACCGCTGATCGGGCCGAAGGAGGAGGAACCGAGATTGGGCTTAAAACTTTCGTTGACTCGACTCTGCGCGGCTTTCCAGGGATCGACGTCGACTCCTCGGTCTTCATCCGTTTCTTCGCCCGCGCTCAGCCGCTCGTCGTCCCTGCGCGCCAACACGACTCTGCCGTGCGCTTCTTGCAGCGAAAATTCTCCGCTCGGGATATCGAATACAACTCGCACCGTGGTTCCGTAGATCGTCGCCCGATTGTAGGCGAAGCGCGCCGCGGCTATGAGTCGATTGCAGGACGATTTGAGCTCGGTCTTATTGATAGCGCCGATGCTCAAACCGATTCCGCCCGCGGCCAGTCCAATCACCACGAGAACCGCGATCACCTCGACCAGCGTCATGCCGTGGTTTTGTTCTCCCGCGCGTATTGACGCCGACCGGTCATCGTGCTGACAGATAATCACAGTCGCCTGAGCGATTTGCATGGTTCGGATATTCCTCTTGCTGGCGCTCCGATATGCGAGCGCACGGTTGAGCGGCCGATTAGATATCGTCCTCGGTGCCCATTTGCTTATCCGGTCCCGCCGAAACCACCGAGGGACCTTCCTCGTCGCATTCGATGGCGAAATCATTGTCCCACTCGTCTTTCGTGTTGGTTTTTTTATCCAGAATCCTGGCTTCCAGCAGGTCTTGCACCGTGGGGCAATTGTCGTTTTCCGTCATATACATCACCGCCGCGGCGCGAATGGCTTGACCGTTGGCTCTGGTCGCCTTCACCCGCGCTTTTTGTATCTGCGGAAGGACCGCTACGCTGACCATGGTCGCCACCAAGCCGATGATGATTAACACCGCCATGATCTCGACCAAGGTCATACCCGCGGTCGCGCGCTGCTTTTTCGATCGTTGATCCCGACACTGCCTGCGGCACTGAACCATCGATACCTCCTGCGGGCTATTATTTCGTGCTTTGGGTTTCATTTTTTTTCTTCCTGTAATACCAATTATACGGCCGCGCCTTCGCGCTCACGCCATCAATTAAAAATATTATCATCCTTGGAAAAGGAGCCGCTTGGACCGGCCGAGACTACCAAGGCGGCGCCGATTCCCCTGCGGTCCGGACAGCGCACGTAAAGCGGGCGTCCCCAACCGTCGTCGGGAAGCTCGTTTAGCTGGTAAGAAATCGCGCGCGGCGGATGTACCAGCTCGACCGTGGAGCGCGGACAGCGTCCGACCTCGGCCCGAAAGGCGACGATCGCGCGTTGCACCTCGGCGATCGAGGCCCGGGTCATGCGAACCCGCGCGCGATGGCCCGCTACCCGCCAGGCCAACAGAGTCATTCCGAGCGCCGCCAGCGCCAGCAGTAACGCTCGCCACATCGAGCCGGACAACAACTCCGTGAACCAAACGTTTCTGCGTTCCCAGGGAAGCAAGACGTCGCGCCGATATCTCATCTTTTTCGCCATCGCTCGTTTTGCCTATTGTACGAATTCGTTGATTTGTAAAAGGGGGATAAGCATGGCCATTACGATACACAAGACAACCGCCGCCATCAGCAGAATCATCAGCGGCTCGAGAATGCGCGTCATGGTGGAAACGCGCATCGAGACTTGATTGTCGTAGGCATTCGCCACGTGTTGTAACATCTGTTCGAGCTGTCCCGAACGTTCGCCGATGGCGATCATGTGCGTGACGATGGGAGGGAATCGACCGCTTCGCTTGAGCGGCAACGCGATGCTTTCGCCCTCGCGAATCGCTTCGCGCGCCTCCTCGACGACGCGCATCAGCACCTGGTTTCCCAGCACGTTGCGGGTTATGTCCATGGCCGTCAGCACCTGCACGCCGCTCGACAAGAGCGTCGATAGGGTGCGCGCAAAGCGGGCTACCGCCACCATGGTGAAGAGCGGACCGAAGAGCGGCAACTCGAGCATCTTTCCGTCCCACTTAAAGCGCCCTTCGGGAGTGGATTTCCAGCGGCGCAACGCGTAGCGGGCGCCTATGATCAGCAGCAATAAAAGCCACCAATAGCCCGACATGAAGTCGCTGGTCATGATCAATAAATTGGTGTACCAGGGAAGGGTTTGCTGAAAGTCGGCGTAAATCGCGGTCACCTTTGGGACCACGAACAGCATAATAATCGTAATAACCAGCACCATCACACCGGAAAGTATAATCGGGTAGATCAAGGCGCCCGCGACCTTGTTTTTCAGCTCCGCCTGCGCATCCAGAAACTCGGCTAACCTTTCCAGCACGTTGTCGAGCGTGCCCGATGCCTCTCCCGCGGCGACCATATTAATGTAGACGTCGGGAAAAATCTTTGGATGGTCCTTGAGCGCGTCCGCCAGGCTGCTGCCCTCGTTCACCTTGTCTCGAGTTTGGGTAAAAGCGGTTTTGAGCAGGGGATTTTCCAGTTGCTCCATCACCGCGCTCAGCGCCTCTACCAGCGGAACGCCCGCGACCAGCAGGGTGGACAGTTGTCTCGTGGTCATCGCGATCTCTTGGGTCGAGACGCGCTGAAAGAAACGCTTGAGATCGATCTCCTTGGCCGAGCGTTTGCGCGCCGCGGTTTCTTCCTCGATCGCGGTGGCGATCACGCCTTCCTTGCGCAATACGAGACGCAGCGCCTTGACGCTGTCCGCGTCGCGAATCCCTTTTATCGCCTTGCCCCGTCTATCGATTCCCTGCCATTGATAAACAGCCACGGTATCGCGCTCCTATTCTAGCTCACCCGCCTGGGTGGCCGCCAATACCTCTTCAGGGCTGGTGATACCTTGGACGACTTGCCGCGCGCCGTCCTCGCGAAGGATGGACAATCCGCGTTCACGGGCGACGCGGGTAATTCGGTTTGAATCGCTGCTGTTGAGTATTTCGTAACGAATCGGCTCGTCGATGATCAATAGCTCGTAGATGCCGGTTCGGCCGCGGTATCCCGTGCCGGCGCACGCATCGCACCCGACCGGCCGGTAGAAGATGAGCCCGGTGTCGCCTTCGTCCGGTCGCGGTCCTTGGGATATGGTCGCGTTTCGCTCCGACGCGAACGTCGAGGCGGGATTGCGAGCGCCGTTGATCTCGAGGGACGTGATTTCATCCTGAGTCGGCACGTAGGGCTGCCGACAGACCGTGCACAGTTTACGAACCAGGCGCTGGGCCAAGACCGCGAGCAAGGTCGACGTGATCAGGTAAGGTTGAATACCCATTTCCACCAGACGGGTGATCGCGCCGGCCGCGTCGTTGGTGTGCAACGTGGAAAGCACCAGGTGGCCGGTTAAGGATGCGTGAATGGCGATTTCAGCGGTTTCCCGATCGCGGATTTCGCCGACCATGATCACATCCGGGTCCTGTCGTAAAAAGCTTCTGAGCCCCGATGCGAAGGTCAGCCCGATCTTGGGCTTGACGTGCATCTGGGAGATGCCTTTCAATTCGTATTCGACGGGATCTTCGACGGTCATGATGTTGAGCTCGGGGGAATTGATCTTGTTCAAGCAAGCGTAGAGCGTCGTGGTTTTACCCGAGCCCGTGGGACCGGTGACCAGGATAATGCCGTTGGGTTTCGCGATCAGGCTTTCGATGTGAGCGAGCTTCGCTGGATTAAAGCCGAGCTGCGGCAGATCGAGCAACGCCTGCTCCTTATCCAACAGACGAAGGACGATGCGCTCGCCGCGTGCGGTGGGAATGGTGGACACGCGCACATCGACCAGTTTTCCCTTGATCTTTTTGGTGATGCGGCCGTCCTGCGGCAGGCGCGTCTCGGCTATGTTAAGCCCCGCTTCGATCTTGACGCGGCTGACGATGGACTTGAGAAAACCGCGGTGGGCCGTCTTGATCTTATAAAGCGTACCGTCGATGCGGTAACGCACAACGACGTCGGTATCGGTCGGCTCGATATGGATATCCGACGCTCGGCTCCGCACCGCCTCATAAAACAGATTGTTGACCCAGCGAATTACCGGAGCCTCGTCGGTCATATCGATGAGATCTTGAAGCTCCTCGGTCTCCTCGCCCTCTTTGGCGTCCGCCAGGGCGTTTTCATCGTGTCTTTCGTATACCAGGTTGATCGCGTCCTCGATCACATCGGCCGGAGCGACCACGGCCTCGCAGGGGCTGCCGAGAAGGGCGCGAAGATCGTCTAGCGGCGACAGATCGAGGACGTCGGCGAAGGCCACCACCACGGTATGATCATGCTGGGCGATGGGAAGCAACTGGTTTTGGCGCGCGAAATTAATCGGGACCCGCTTAACCAGCTCGTTGGGAACCTCATCCACCTTGATCTTAGCGATGAATTCGAACCCGAGCTCATCCGCCAGAACTTTTATTAGAGTATTCTCTTCTATAACGTCGGTGGCGACCAACACGTCCTTTAATCGAGCGTTTTTCTCCCTCGCGACCTCAACCGCTTTTCGCAAGTGCTCCTCGGATACCGCGCCGCGGCGTAACAAAACTTCTCCGACGTAGCTATCCTCCATGATAATCTCTATTCGCTTTCCTCGGGTTCCGCAGCTTCCTCGCGTTCCGGTAGCGGAGGCGGAGTGCCGTTGATAAAACCGGGCGGTATTCCACCGGGCATTTGGGGAAACGGGGGCGGGACCTCCGCCTTTCCCTCTTCCGCCGCTTGCTCGGATTGCTCTTCCGACGATTCGTCGTCCGATTGAGAGGAGATGATCGCGCCGATGGATTCGGAAATCGCGTGTTCCTTGGGCGGCGCGGCCTTGGCGTCTTCCATCAACTTGCGTCTTTCGTCCAACAAGGAGATCTCTTTCAGCATTTCGCTTATCAGCCCCCGGGTGCGCGAGTAGTCTACCGGCGGTTCATAATCGATGCCGGTTGCAACCATGTAGCGATCGATAAACTCTTGGCGCTCGCGCATTTTTCTTTCGTAGATCGCTCGTAGGTCGTCCGCCGATCGGATGATATACGGGGTTAGAAAGAGCACGAGATTCTTCTTCACCTTGTCCTTGGAGCTGCTTCGAAACAGAACGCCGATCAAAGGGACGTCCCCTAATATCGGCACCTTGTCCTGCCCGCTGCTCACCGAATCTCGCATCAAACCCCCGATCACGACCGTCTGTTGGTCTCCCACGGAAACCTCGGTTTTCGCCCGGGTTCGATTCACCGGTTTCACCCCCACGTTCCCTTGTTCAGGCGCGCCTACAGAGGAGATCTCCTCGGAGATCTCCAGGCGGATTTCATCGCTGTCGTTGATATGGGGCGTGATCTTGATAGTCGTGCCGACGTCTTGACGCGGGACAGTGCCCCCGAAACCTCCCGCCAAGCTCGACAGCAAGCCCGCCGCCGCGCTTGACTGAGTGCCGCTCAGCCCCGCGAGGCTGCCTAAACTGCCGTAACTGGCGATCGCGGATGTTTGAAGCGGCTCATTTGAGCCGATGCTGATTTCGGCCTCAACGTTGTCGGTCGCGATCAGATGGGGCGTCGAGAGGATATTGGCGTCGCTCGATCCAGCCACGGCGCTGAGCGCCACACCGAAGCTCGGAATAGACATATCAAGCCCTGGAACGTCGATGGTCGGGCCTTGCACGCCCACGGCGAGACCGGTCAAGAAGTCCGGATTCGCCACGCCCAGAATCGACTTGGGGCTTTGCGGCTGAAATCCCATAACCGTGAGCGAGTCGTCCACGGGAAAGTCCTGAATGCCGCCGTGGTAGCTTAAGCCCAGGCTCGAGTTACGCTTGACGTTGAGCTCCATGATAACCGCTTCGATAAACACCTGCCTGCGTTTAATATCGAGCTCATCGATGGTCTTGCGCAGCTCCGCGTAGTCGCGCGCGGACGAGGTAATGACCAGCGCGTTGCTCGACTTATGAGCCGTGATCGCGATCGTCCCTTCAAAGACCGTGACCGCTTCCTTTCCGCCCTTTCCGCCCTTGGTCGGCTTCTGGTCGACCAATTTGGTGAGCGTGCCGGCGATCTCCTCGGCGTCGCTGTGTTGCAGATAATGAACCCGGATGTTGCCCTCGCCCTCCATGGCGATATCCAAGTGCCTAAGCATCTCTAAAATGCGCAGATAAGCCGGCTCGGTCGCCATGATAATCAGGGAATTAGTGCGCTCGTCAGCCAGAATCTTGGTGATGCGCGACTCGCCCGTTTTTGTACCGACCGACGCGGGCGCGCTTTTGTCCTTTGAGCCCTTGGAAGTCGACTTGGGCGCGGAAGAGCTGGTTTTTTTTGAGGCCGAGGCCTCGAAAATTTCCGTCAGTCGCTGAGCGATTTCGTTCGCGTCCGCGTGAAACACCGGCTCGATCCAAATGTTCTCGCTGGAATGGGGAATGTCGATCACCTTTAGAATGCGTATCATTCTGTTGATGTTGGTTCCGGTGTCGGTGATGATCAGGGTATTGGTCGGCGCGTACGAGGTGACATTGCCGTCTCCAGACTTGAAACGCGCGAGTAGCCCCGCGGCGTCGTCCGAGGGGATGTTTTCAAGCCGATGCAGGCGCGTGACAAATCGATCGCCTCGCGGAACGGTGCCGTCGTCGGTCAGTAAATCGATAGGGCGATTCTCGATTCCCCCCGATTCGACGATTTTGTAGTACTGTCCCGACTTGACCAAGGCCATGCCGTTGAGCTCGAGAATCGAGAGAAAGGCTTGGTATGCCTCGGCGACCGTCACCTTGGTCGGGGCGAAGACCGTGGCTTTGATACTGCGTGCTTTGCTCGAAATGATAAACCGCTTGCCGGTGATTTGAGAGATCAGTCGAACCAGCTCCGGCAAGTCGGCGTCCTCGAGGTTGAAGGTAATACGTTTGTTCGGCGAGGTCGGCTCGTACTCGATTCCGGTTTCGAACGGCTTCAGCCCCTCGGGTTGCGCTACGTCGTCGTCTTTATCGTCGTCGCTCTTGCGCGCCTGTTTTTTCGGCGCCGCGGGAACCGCTTCAACCTTTTTATCTCCGCGTTTATTCGCTTGTGCGGCCGCCGTTCCCCGGCCGAAGGCGGCGGCTAACAGAACGAGCAGAGTAACGTGAGTCAATAAGCGCCGGACACGACCCCGCCCGCGCTCGCCGTTCGTGTATTGCGCGCTTGGGCATCTGTCTTTGCGCATATCTCTGGAGCCGGGCAAAACGGCGGTTACTGCAAGCGCCTTTGGTTTCGCGGGCGAATCGGCCGTCGCGCTTTGAAGGGCGTGAACGATTGCTATTTGGCTTTGTGTCATGTGCTCTGTCGTCTGTTATTGTGTTTACTCATCGAGTTACTGAATGCCGTAGGCGATGTTCATATCCTGCCTGCGACGTTGGATCGACACCGTAAGATTGTCCGCGCTTCTGAGCCGGCTGTAAGCTTCCAAGGCCGAGTCCGGGCTGGTCATATCGAAACCGTTGATCGATCGCAGTAAGTCTCCGTTTTGTAGCCCGAGTTTTCCCAATAGACTGTTTCGGCGGATTCCGTACAGCTTGACCCCTTCGACTTGGCCGTCTCGCTCGTGAGGGACGATGCGCGCCGAACGCATCAGCGCCGCCTGATTCGCGAGTACCTTGTCGATCAACGACCGCTGAATTGTAAACTTGGTGTCGCTGACCCGGGTTATATTTTCGTCCATTTCCGACTCGGAAAGCCCCCCGGACGAGCTCATTCTTCTGTCGCTCTCGGGCGAGCGACGCTCGCCCTCGGTCGAGCCGATGCGCTTCGTATCGTCGGCGCGGCTCGTCGCCGAAACCTCCGTTCCGAACATCAGCAGCGAGCAGGCCTTTCCCGACGCGGGCTTCATGTAGACCGCCTTCGGGTAGATGGCGACTATTTTATGCCCCTCGATCTCCGAGTCGATTCGGTAGAGTAAGGGTGAGTCCGAGCCGGTGGTCAGCGAGGCAAATGACCACTGGGGAGCCGACTCCGAATAGATGGACGCGACGAGCCTAATCGAGGTTCCCTCGCATTGCGGGGGCGGATTTTTCGGATCCGGCAAGAAAAACTCCTCCTCGGGCTCGGGCGCCAGGTCGAAGTCATCCGCCGGAGGCGGCCACAACGGGCCGGTGGTTGAATCAAAGATATTGCGGGCTAGAATCACTTTCACGTCCGGGATAGTGCTGCCGGGCGCGACGGCTGTCGAGCCGCTCTTGACGCTTGCCACCGATACCACCTCGGTATTGAGCGGAAAAACCGCGGCAGCGATCAAGCTGGTTGTTCCTTGCGCTAAAAAAAACGCGCAGAAAGCTAGGGTGCCGAGCGCGGTCGCGAGGATTAGTTTTTTATCGTTGAGGTTCAGGCCCACGAGAATTCTCCTAGATGCTATTATGCAAGGCCTGTGCCCGGTTCATAACTAGTTGATATTAGTGATATTTTTTTCATTAAGCCGAACGCCAAAGGCGGTCCGATGAGACAAGCTGGCACGAGGTATAACCGGGACGGACTCTCCGATGACAAAATGGCATTTTACTCGGATTCGCCGCTTCGTTGCGCTTCGAGCTTTCGGTAGATCGTACGCGTCGCGATGCCCAGCAACTGCGCCGCCAGACGCTTATCGCCGTTGGTATGCTCCAAGGTGGTGCGAATCACCCGCCTCTCGATTTCGTCCAGGGATGTTCCAATAGAAAAGATGAGCTCCCCGACCTGCTGTTCGGCCCTGGTTATCGCTTCGGGCAGATCGCTCACGGCTATGGTGTTTCCTTTGCTCAACACCACGGCTCGCTCGATAACGTTTTCCAGCTCCCGCACGTTTCCCGGCCAGCGGTAAACCATCAACTGCCTGACGGCGTCCGGTGACAGGGTCATCGGCGGTTTGGCGTTTTTCCGGCAATACAACTGGAGAAAATGGTCGCACAACAGGGGGATATCCTCGCGGCGTTGAGCCAGGGTCGGACAGGTGATGGCGATCACGTTGAGCCTGTAGTACAAGTCCTCTCGGAAGTGTCCCGCCTCGACCTCGGTCTCGAGATCGCGGTTGGTCGCGGTGATCAAGCGGAAGTCCGCGCGTTGGGTTTTACCCCCTAAAGGCTCATATTCTCCCTCTTGCAATAGGCGCAGCAGCTTGACCTGCACGTTCGGAGAGAGCTCCGCGATTTCATCCAAAAACAGCGTTCCGCGTGCCGCCTGCGCGATGCGGCCCTCGCGCTTTCCCACGGCTCCGGTAAACGCCCCTTTTTCGTGTCCAAACAATTCGGATTCCACGATGGTTTCCGGCAACGCCGCGAGGTTGACTCCGATAAAGAGACCATCGCGTCCGCTGTGCCGATGGATGTGGCGCGCCAAAAGCTCCTTGCCCGTGCCGCTTTCTCCCAAAATCAACACGTTCGCCGTCGAGGGCGCCGCTTGGGTGGCGATTTCGAGCGATTGGCGCAGAACCGGCGATGAACCGACGATTTCGCGATTGCGCAGCGCGGATAATTCCTTCCGCAAGCTGCGGTTTTCAGCCAACAGCGCGTGACGCTCCGCCGCCTTGCGTACGGTCTTGACGATTTGCATGCGTTTGAGCGGCTTCTCGACGAAATCATAGGCGCCCTCGCGCATCGCCTCGACCGCCGTCTCCACGGTCCCGTACGCCGTCATCACCACGAACTCGGTATCGGGAGAGATGGTATTTAGCGCCTTGATGATGTCGATACCGCTCATTCCGGGTAGCATCAGGTCGGTAAGCAAGACGTGAACCCGGTGTTTTCGGCACTGGTCGAGGGCCGCGCGCCCGTCCTCTGCGAGCAGCGTTCGAAACCCCTCGCGTTGAAAGATCTTTTCCAACGAGGTCCGATTCGACTCTTCATCTTCAACGATTAAGACCGTAGGCGCGGCCGTTGGCTCCATGGGCTTCTCCTTGGCTCGACACGTGTCAACATGACATATTGCGACAAAATGTCAAGAACCTATGCTATTTTGCCAGGAAAGCGGCCGCGCCGGCCGGGTTTCGGCGAGCGAAAACCTAACCGCTCAAAAAGAGGTGGCAGGTATGTCATTGCGAGCGAGGCGAGAAATTTCAAACAGAGATTTATCGCCGCCTTTGGCTCCTCGACACGATAGATCACGGCGCCTCGCCACGATTCTTACAGCTACGCTAAAACGTCAATCCGCGTAAGGAATTGTTTCGCACACCGGCGCCGTTCCGTACCAGCGCATCAGCTTGGGCAGCGGCCGGCCGTCGTCGCCGTATTCGATCAACGCGTAGGTCAGCCCGCTGTCTTGACCGAGATATTGCAGGTTTAGATTGATCATTTTCATCCACGTACCGGTGTTGATCATCACCTTTCTTCCACGTAACAAGCGGTAGCGCGGCGCGTGGCTGTGTCCGACGATCAAGGTATGTACTCCGCGCTGTTTGAGCAGGGAGCGCTTGGCGGCGTCGTCATACGTGCTGATGGAGAAGATCTCCTCGCGCAACAGACGCGGAAGGTTACGAATGCGTTGACTCCACGCGCGAAAGGTGAAGACGCGATGGCGCAAATAATGCAGTAGCGTGCGAAAGACAAAACCCACGGCGAAGCGCGTATCGAAAAGCAGCGCGGCGAGGATAAATAGGGTAAAGGGTTGGATACGATCGATGTGGCTGCGGATCTTCTTGGCGGGATTGACCACTTGCAGAATCCAAAGGGTTCCCCAGGGAAGATCGAGGATTTCGCGATTGTCCGCCCCTTTGCGCGTCATCTTCGCGTAGTCGACCCGATGGATTCGTTCGTACTGGTGACCGTGTCGGATTTGAATCCCCTCGGGAAGATAATAGGTGTCGACGGCGGTGATAAAGCGCACGCGTTCCGCTGCTTCGCCGGGCGCGACGTAGCGACGAAACAACCGCTGCGGCGCGTCGAACCACATATCGACGTCGTGGTTGCCGGGCAGATAGACGATGCGACGGTGCTTTTTGGAAACGAACTGGCGCAGAGCGAGCACGAATTTCGGGTGTCCTTCGAGGCATTTGCGCAGCTTTTCCGTGGCGATTTCCTCGGTGATCTCCGCGGGCCAGCCGTTGTTTATCCTCACCTTTATCAAATCGAATATATCCCCGTTCAGTATCAACTCGATCTCCCCTTCATCCCCGATCGCGTTATCGTAATAGGCGATGAGCTCAGCGAACCGGTCGTCCCAAAAGAAGTCCTCGAACGGGTTCAGCTCTCCCTTGGGGATACCCGTTCCGATATGAAAATCGCTTACAACTAAACGAAGTAACTTCATCGCGACCGTTCACTCCTCGTATAGCGCCGTAGCCACATCGCTCATCAATCCTACAAAGAAAGCCGGTTTCCGAGAAGCCGCGCGCCGAGCTCGCGTTCGGAATCGTCGGCCGGTAGCGTCACTAACCACCTATCGGCACGCGAGCCAATGCACTTCATCTTGCCTCCGGTTCGCGCATGAGCTTTACTTTATTACACGGCATAATCGTCGATCTAAAACGGGTAATCGTGCTGTTTTTAAAGTGTAGCGCTAACGCGGAGAGTTGTGAAAAAAGGGTCAATCCCTCGGCCTGGTTAGCTTTTCTCATCTTGTCGGGTTGCTGTTGCAGCACCGACAGATTCGATCTGCCCGCGCTGAGCGAGCCGTCGAACAGGCAATCGGACGCCGCGCTTGAGGATGATTCGGCGTCGCTATTGGATATTGACGCTCAAGCGTCCGAGTTGCTGGTCATCAGGATGGTTCCGGCGAGCGGCCCTTTTGTCGGCGGCAACCAAGTGCTGGTTCGAGGCAGCGGTTTCACCTCGGAGAGTCGCGTTTATATCGGCGGTCGTATGGTGCGGTCACAGGATGCGACTTTCGTCGATACGAATCGGCTTTCTATCATCGTGCCCGCCGGCGAGCCGGGCCCGTCCGATGTTCTTGTCGAGCGAGGGTCCGATAGCGCTACCCTGGAGGGGGGGTATACTTACAGCGCGCTCTATCTCGACCCCGCTTCCGGTTCAACCGCGGGCGGCACGCTGGTCGAAATCATCGGCAATGGAACCGCGTTCAGCGAAGGCGTTGAGGTGCGCTTTGATAGCGAAGCCTGCCTTGACGTGCGGCGCTTTTCGCCGACGCGTTTGAGCTGTAGAACACCGCCAATGCGGGCGGGAGCCGCGGACGTGACGGTGTTCGATCCCGCTTCGAAGGAGAAACCCCTCGTCGCCGAGGAGGCGTTTTTGTACATCGACACGGCGAACGCCACCAACGGCGGGTTGGCGGGGGAGCCGATAGAGGGAACGATCAATGTGACGGTGTTCGATTCGACTCTGGGCATCAGGCTTCAGGGCGTGTTCGTCATGGTGGGTGACGATATCAATACGCCGCTACAGGGATTGACCGACGAGCGCGGACAAATCACCTTTTCCGACCCGGGGCTCGCGGGGCCGGTGACGGTTCACGCGGCTTTGAAATGCTTCGAAAAGGGATCGATCGTCTCATTTGACGCCACCGATGTGACGATTTTCTTACGCACGCTGATAGGCATTGACCCCGCTTGCATGGACTTCGATCTGTTTGAGTTCGAGATACCCGATCTACCGGAGGATAGCGGGCGCGCGATGACGACGATTTCCGGCGAGTTGGTCCTGCCGCAACGCGATGAGTTTTATTACAACGATTGGAACCGGATTCCTCAACCGAGAGATAATGAACAGCGGGTCATCTATATCTTTACCACCCAAGCCAGCGCGACCTCCTTGAATCCGAATCCCAAAACCGCCGAAGGATTACAGCGCGTGGTTGAAGGCGAGACCGCGGTCGCGAACGCCGGCTTTCCCTATAAAATTACCTCGCGCTCGGGCGGGCTCGCGGTCTACGCGCTGGCGGGAATCGAAAACCGAAACAAGCGGGAATTTTTCCCGTATTTAATGGGTGTCACGCGAGACGTAATCGCCACGCCGGGAAAAGAAACCAACGGTGTCGATATCCTGGTGGATATCCCGCTCGATCGCGAGTTTCAAGTCAAGCTGCTCGAGCTTCCTCAAAGCACACCTGAAGGACCCCTTCGGTTTCGGGCTCAAGCGCACGTCGATCTCGGCGGTCAAGGCGTAATCGTGAGAGAGGTCAACGGAAACAGCATCGACTTGGTTAGTAAATCGAACGGCGATGCCACTTTTCGCTTCTTGGCTCAACCCGCCATGATCGATTCCCTGGCCGACGGACGCTACGCGCTTCTGGTCGGATGGTACACGGGCTCGGACGATGAGCCGCCGTATACCGCTATGATCAAACGCGGGGTTGAGCAGAGCGTCGAGCCGCTGGTGCTGCGGAAAGAATTACTCGGCCTACCGCAAGCGGTCGCACCCAAGGACGGTGAGTCGATCCCGCAAGATCGAATCCTCTCGTGGACGGCCGACGGTCCGCAGCCGGATCTGCACATCGTTACCATCGAGGGCGGGGACGGTTATCCGGCTTGGCGGCAAATCGTGCCCGGCCGGCTGCGAGAAACGCCGATACCCGATCTCGGGTCAATCGCGAATCTGCAAGACATCGCGCAAGGCCGCGTCATCTGGAAGGTGCGAGCGGTTCGAATTCCCGAGTTTCGCTTCAACCAATTTCAATATGATGTATTATCGAGTCGATATTGGACTCACGACGCGTTGAATGCTTTCGGCATAAAACGTTGAAGGAGGCGCGTATGACTTCCGTCGGCAAGTTGATAGCGTTGTTAATGTTAGCGGCGCTCTCGGCGTGCGACGTCGGGGGGGAGATCATCACCCTGCCGCCTCTAAGGCCGGAAGATCCGTCGAGTAAAGGCAGTCCCTTTCGCTGCTACTCCGAGGATACGGTCAAGTGTATCGGAAAGGTTCATCACAGTTGCGAAAGCGTGGGAGAGTTCCTTCAGGAAAAGACCGTCGATTGCGCGGCCAAGGATCTCGTTTGCGTGCCGAACGATCTCGTTTGCGCGGTCTGCGTTCCCGGAACGATGCGCTGCGAGGGCAACAGCTCGGTGCGTTGCGCCGCGGACGGAAATGGTTTCGACGTGGTTGAAGTCTGCGATACCGCGAAGGGTTTTCAGTGCGTTGCCTCGGTGTGCGAGAATATGTGCGAAACGGCCGAGAAGCAACGCAGCTACGTCGGCTGCGAGTTTTACGCCGCTGACTTGGATAACGCCGCCATCGACGCCATCGACGACGCGTCCAAGCAGCAGTACGCGGTCGTGGTGTCGAACCTGCATTCGGTCCCGATCGAGGTCTTTATCGAGGTTAACGACGCGAGTCCGGGCGAGCCCGTGCGGGCGCGAGAGGTCGCGCGCGTAACCGTCCCGCCGAATGATCTCGAGGTCTTCGAGTTGCCCCGACGCGAGGTCGATGGATCGAGTGAGGACGGTATTAACGACGGCACGCATACCGCGCTCAGCTCCAACGCGTATCGAATCGAGTCGAGCCATCCGATTATCGCCTATCAGTTCAATCCGCTCGATAACGTGAATGTCTTTTCCAACGAGGCCTCGCTGCTGCTTCCCACATCGGCGATCGGCGACAGCTATACCGTGGTCGGATGGCCGCAGACCATCGGCCATTCCGAGGATCCGCAGTTCGATTTCGACCATACCTCGGCGGACGAGGATCTGCGCTCCTTTCTCACCATCATCGGCACGCACGAGTCAACGCGCTTAGAGCTCGCGTTGGGACCCGGCGTGATCGAGGTGGAGGGGGCGAGCCCGATTCCCGCGCTCGGCCCGGGAGATACTTTCGAGCTGGAGATCGGGCCTTTTGACGTCGTCAATCTAGAGACTCAAGGTTTCAATGCCGATTTTACCGGGACGCTGATAGAGGCCTCGCATCCGGTCTCGGTATTTGTCGGAAGCGAAGCCTCGGACGCGCCGTATTTTTTGACTTACGCCACCCGGCAGTGCTGCGCGGACCATTTGGAGGAGCAGTTGTTTCCCAACGCGGCCCTCGGTAAAAGCTACGTGATTTCCCGTATGCCGTCGCGCACCTCGGCCTTGAACGCCGCGTTTGTAGACCCGGAACAGTCGGTCGCCGAGGTCAACGAACCGGAATATGTACGCATCGTCGCGGTCGAGGAGGGAAAGACCGGGGTGCTGACGACCCTGGATGTTCCCTACGAGGCGTTTACCATCGACTATCGCGGCGTTTTTGATATCGAGGCGACGCGGGATTTCATGATCATCGCGGACAAACGTATCGCCGTTCTGCAAACGTTGCCGAGTCAACAGGTGGTCGGCATTGACAAGGCGTTTCCCGGCGGCGACCCCTCGATCATCGCGGTGCCTCCGGTGGAGCAATACCGCGCTGATTACATCTTCTTGACCCCCAACAAATACGCTTTTGATTTTGTTACTATCACGGCCGATCCGGATACGGAAGTCATATTGGACGGAGTACAAGTCGCCGAATCGTGCTCGGCCGAGCTGATCGATGGAACGTTGCTAAGCCGAAAAGAGCCCTTGCCCTCGAAGGTCGTTTATCGCTGTCAACTCTCCTTTCCGCGGGTCACGGATTTGCCCAAACCGACGGTTTTAGACGGCGACCAATCGGACGGCGTTCACAAGCTTATCGCGGACCAGCCGGTGGGACTGGTGGTCTTTGGATTCGATCGTTTTGTGAGTTACGCGTACGCTGGGGGGCTCAATCTCGAATTGATCTACTAAGGGCTCGCGAAAAAATAACTTCACTTTTTTCATCCCATATTGGGCGGATTGTCACATTTCCTCAATCGCGAAATCCTCGAAATATCCCTAATATTCC
>JAFGIB010000114.1 GCA_016929805.1 Deltaproteobacteria bacterium
AGCAAGTACCATCCTCGCCGGCCCTGCGGGCGCGCTCGGTTTTACAGGCGAATTGGCCGCCGACTTGTTTGCCCCCTGAACGCTTACCTTTTTCTGAACCTCACTTAGGGTGAACTAAGCTCGGGTCCAAAAAAGTTCCGCGAGCCCTTATTTCATCGCTTTTTTCGCGTTTCCGCTCGACGTTTTTTGCAACGTTTAGGGTCACAAAAGTCGAGGCGCTTCGCTTGAACGTTAGTCAGAATGAGAAGACCGTTTGGGCGAAGCCTTTCCTTTTGCCTTCTTTTCACAACATCGGGTTCGCTTGTCGATCCCTTGCTCGAGCCGATTTAACGCTGAACCGTTGACGGCAGCGCTCTATTGGTTCAAGCAAGTCGGCAGAAGCGATGTACGATGGCTAAGACTTTTTCCATTAGGACGCTGGGCTGCAAGCTCAATCAATACGAGTCTGATCAGATCGCTCAAACCTTTATTAATGCAGGCTGGAACATCAGATCATTCGGTGAAGAGGTTGACTTGGTTATCGTAAACACCTGCACGGTAACGGAAAAAAGCGATAAGCGTTCCCGCAACTATATTCGGCAGGGCGCGCGATTTTCTAAGTCGCGCGGAGTTGTCGTGACAGGTTGCCTGGTTAATCGCGATCGTCAGGCGGTGGAAAAGCTGCCGGAGGTGATCAGCGCGTTTGCCGTGCAAGAACACGAAGATCTCACGGCCATCGCCTTTCAACCCGGGCAAATCGAACGACCTAAGGTTCTTTCCGTGAAGTGCTTTCGCACCAGGAGGTTTCTGAAAATACAGGACGGATGCGACGGATCTTGTTCCTATTGTATTATTCCCAAGGTGCGCGGAGAACCGAGAAGCAGGGGCCTTTCGCAGATTCTTCTTCAAGCGCAGCGGTTAGTAGACGAGGGGTGCCCGGAGATCGTACTTACGGGGATCACCATTGGAAAGTACCGCGACGGCGATACCGATCTCGCCGCGCTCGCGGAAAGTATTGCGAACTTTAGGGGTGAATTTCGATTAAGGATAACCTCTATCGAGCCGTTGCACGTTAACGACAGGCTTATCGAGGTTTACGCCCATGAGAAGCTTTGTTCCCATATTCACTTGCCGCTCCAATCGGGGTCTGATCGGATTTTACGGGCGATGCAACGTCCATATCGGATCGCTGACTATCAGCGCGTGCTCGAAAAAATTCGCGCTCGATACCCGAAGATTGCCGTCGGGACCGATATCATCGTTGGCTTCCCGGGCGAAAGAGAATCGGATTTCATAGAAAGTTTACGGCGATTGGAGGAATTTCGGTTTGCCTATGTCCACCAGTTTTCCTTTTCTAAAAGAGAGGGAACAGTTGCGTCGAATATGGCGGATGAAGTCTCTGCGCCGAGTATGGCCGAGCGCGTCGACCGGCTTCGCGAGGTCGCTTTACGAACCGGATGGGAATACCGACGGCAATTCATCGGCGCGCGACTGAGCTGTGTCGTCAATCCGGACAGAAAAGGAAAAAGCTACCGAGCGGTGAGCGATAATTATATTCGAATGAACCTGGTCGATTCCAGGCTCAACCAAGCCGCGTGTGGAAAGATTGCGGAGGTAAAAATCCTCAAAACGGACGCGAAGCAGACGACCGGCGCCGTTTTGGCCCCGGACTATCGTTCAACAAAAAAACCATTGCGTTAATCGAAAGACCAATCAGAGGTATTAGTTTACGAGTGGCGATATGTTACGAATGACGGATAAAAAGGGATAAGAAATGGAGACGGTACTACTCGCTCGGGTTCAATTCGCGTTGACGGTTGGCTTTCACTATATCTTTCCGGCCATCACGATTGGAATGGCGTGGAATCTTGTTTGGATGCTCACCCGCTATCTCAAAACATCGGACCCCGTTGATCGGGCAGTCGCGCGTTTTTGGATAAGGATATTTGCGCTTACTTTCGCCCTCGGCGTCGCTACCGGGATTACCATGGAGTTTCAATTCGGAATGAATTGGGCGTCGTATTCCCGATTCGTTGGTGATATTTTTGGTGCTCCGCTGGCGGCCGAGGGGATACTCGCGTTTTTTCTAGAGTCGAGCTTTCTCGGGATTCTGCTCTTTGGTGAGCGACGTGTCTCCAAGAGGGTGTATTGGTTCTCCGGGTTGATGGTCGCTTTGGGGTCGACCCTTTCGGGTTTTTGGATCATCGTCGCCAACTCGTGGCAGCAAACTCCGGCGGGATACCGGATCATCAACGGACGCGCGGAGCTTGTCGATTTCTGGGCGGCCTTGTTCAATCCGTCAACCGTTCCTCGGTTTCTTCATACGATAGACGGAGCTTTGATCGCGGGCTCGTTTTTCATACTTGGAATTTCGGCTTATTTTCTCCTGCGGGGCGAGCACCGGGAGTTCGCGAAAAGATCATTCTCGATAGCTCTATTTATCGGATTCTTCTCCTCGGCGTTAATCGTTCCTTTGGGCCATTTTCACGGCGTTCAGGTAGCGCAAACCCAGCCGGCAAAACTCGCGGCGCTTGAGGGCATTTGGGAGACTCAGTCCGATGCCCCGCTATTGATTTTTGGTATTCCAAATCGAGAAAAGGAAAAGACCGACTTTGAGCTTGGAATCAGGGGCCTATTGAGTATTGGGGTTGGAGGCACGAGAGACACCGTAGTCCAGGGCCTCAAGGACTTTCCCAAGGACCAGTGGCCGCCGTTACTGCCCAGCTTCGCGAGCTTTCATCTCATGGTGGGACTTGGTTTCTATTTCGTCGCTCTTACCGGCTTGGCCGTGTTGCTTTTGTGGCGCAAGAAGCTCTACGATAACCGGCTTTTTTTGTGGTTAACGTTGTTCTCCCTTCCGCTTCCGATCGTCGCCAACGAGCTCGGTTGGATGGCGGCGGAGATCGGGCGGCAACCCTGGGTGGTCTATGGGCTCATGCGAACCGAAGACGCGGTTTCACAAGTAGTCCCGGCGTCTCAGATTTTAACTTCTATTATTTTATTTTCTCTCATCTATCTGCTGCTATTCGCGCTTTGGATCTACCTGCTTAAACATAAGATAAATAAAGGACCCGACGCGAATGACGCAAGAGACGAAGGCGCGCGGGAGGTGGCGGAATGACGACATTGCAGGTGGCCTGGTTTTTTTTGATCGGCATACTCTTAGGGGGTTACGCCGTGCTCGACGGCTTTGATCTGGGAGTCGGTTTTTGGCACCTATTCGCGAAAGAAGAGAGAGAGCGGCGGATACTGTTGAAATCGATTGCTCCGGTTTGGGACGGCAACGAGGTTTGGTTACTCACCGGGGGAGGAGCGCTCTTTGCAGCTTTCCCGCCTGTGTACGCGACGGTGTTCAGCGGTCTTTATCTCGCTTTGCTGCTGGTTTTGTTCGGACTGATTTTTCGAGTCGCCTCGATTGAATTCAGAAACCAGGTCGAGCACGACGGCTGGAAAAAAAGGTGGGATGTCGCCTTTGCGCTGGGAAGCAGCGTACCGGCCGTGCTCTTAGGTGTCGCATTGGGGAATATGGTTCGCGGGCTGGAGTTGGACGCTTCGGGCGAATACATCGGTGGTTTTTTCGCGCTGCTTAATCCCTACGCGCTTCTTACCGGTTTGACCGGGTTTGCGATGTTCGCCACCCATGGGGCTCTGTACCTTGTCCTCAAGACCGAGGGTGCATTACAGCAACAAGCGCGCCGCTGGGCCTCTAAAGCCTGGAACGTGTATCTCGTTCTTTTTCTCATCTCCGGCGCGTGGAGCCTTGCGAGTTATCAACGGGGCAACACCGCTTTGACCCTGGTTTTCAGCTTGGCAGCGCTGCTCGCGATCGTCGCCATTAAACGATTTAACCGGCCCGAGAGCGGCGGCAAGGCTTTCTTCTCATCCTCGCTGGCGATCGCCGTTCTGTTCGCCGCGACCGGTAGTAGTATTTTCCCGAACTTGGTCCCGGCGAGCAACGACGTGCAACGGAGCCTGACGATCTTCAACGCCTCGGCGTCGCAAAACACCTTGACTATCATGCTCATCGTCGCGCTCATCGGAATGCCCTTGGTCGTGGGCTACACCGTCTATATTTACAGAACTTTTGCAGGACCGGTTAGGCTCGATGATTCCGACGGTCCCTATTAAAAAAAGGATTGGACATGGCAAAGCTCGAAATAGGACAGAAGGCGCCCGATTTTCGTCTGCTCGATCAAAACGACAAGAGAGTCAGGCTCGCCGACTTTAAGGGACGAAAGCTCTTGCTTTATTTTTACCCCCGAGCCGATACGCCCGGCTGTACCAAACAATCCTGCAGCGTAAGCGAGGCACTTCCGAAGTTATCCGGCCTTAAGATTCATGCCGTCGGCATCAGCCCGGACGAGCCGAAAAGTCTGAAGAAATTCGACGAAAAGTACGGCCTCAACTTTCCGCTGTTGAGCGACGCGGACCATGCTGTTGCCGACGCCTACGGCGTTTGGGGCACAAAGACCTCTTTCGGCCAACAAAAGCAGGGCATCATCCGATCTGCTTTTTTACTCGACGAATCGGGTAAGGTGTTACGGGCCTGGTACCGAGTTAAGCCAGAGGATACCGTGCCCAATGTTTTGAGCGAGATCCGAGAAAGCGGCTAGGTCGTATAGAGTCTGATGAGCTCGGTGACTAGATTGATTCTGGGAACGACGATGTTCCTGGCTTTACTCTTCGGTTTTGTCGATCCCCTATGGCCCGACGCGGCGGTTTCTTTCAAGAGACTGCACATCTTTCTTTTTAATCTCGTGGCGGGCGGGTCGATAATCCTTTACTTCACCGAAGGCAGAACCAAGGTAAGCCTGAAGACTAGCGCCTACTTCGTCTTGGCGCTGTTGTACTCGCTCAGCGCGTCGGCGGGCGTGTATTGGCTTACGCTGCTGATATCCATCCCGCTTTTCCTAGTCGTCGAGTCGGTGCGCGTCAGAAGGTTTTCGCTCTTTCCCGTTGATTTTTTTCGACCCCGGGTTTCGGCAAGCGACAAATTCCATCAAGCGTCGGTTCTCTGCTTGAGCGCGGGTATCGCAATCGCCTTTCTCGTCATTTGCAACGCGGTCTATTTTCCGCTGGTCTCGTACGAAAAGCTGACGCTGAATGTTTTTTTTCTAGGCTATTCGTTTCCCATTTCGTTGATCACGATGTCGATCATGTTTTCTTTCATGAGGGGCGAAAAAGGGCCGTTCAGGCGCTTTCTCGAGGAGCTCGCTTTCTGGTTGGTCAACCTCGGGGTGATCGTTTTTTTCATCTTCATCATCGTTGAGATGTTTGCCTTTGAAATCACCGCTGCAGTGACGCTCTTTCTAACGGTTGGTATGATATTCGTATTATTTATTCGAACCGGAGCGAGGGTACAGCAGAAGACTTTTTTGACTTCCGGAATGACCTTTCTGCTGCTGACCGGACTGACGGGCGTTTTATATATCTGGCTTTATTTCTTGCCGGGATCAGAATCCGCGCGCGCGTTTCTTCTCGTGCTTCACGCGATGGTATCGCTCTACGGATGGAATCTCAGCGGATTGATAACGATTATCCGCTGGGACGATTTTCCGATTAAGCTCAATTCGACCCTGGTGATATCGCTGCATTGGGCAATCGTTCTCGTCCTCGCTCCGCTCGGCAAGTATTACCCCTGGCTGGCGTTGATCGCGCTTCCGGCCTATATCTTTTTACTCGCCCTGGTCTGTACGAGTAGGGGTAAGGGTCAGCAGAGGCAAATATGAAATCTACTTTCCTTAAAGAGTCCTTTTTTTCTCTGCCGCGGGAAGCCTTGTTCGCTTTTCACGAACGGCCGGATGCATTTACGCTTCTCACGCCCCTGTCTCGCGACATCGAGGTGCTCAGCACCGCGTCTACTCTAAAACCGTCCGCTGACGTGGTTCGGTTTATCGCGTCTTTTCTCTTCTTAAAGTTTCGGTTTGAGATGGTGCATACGGATTACGAACCCCCTAAACGTTTTGTTGACCAGCAACAAAAAGGTCTTTTTTCTTCATGGAGGCACGAGCATCGCTTTATCGACGGGGGTTGGCGCGGCGACCCCGCCACTTTGCTCAGCGACCGGATCGATTTTTCCCATCCGCTGCTTCCGCTTTTTGTTCCTTTTGTCCGACATCGGCTGGGGTCCTTGTTCGAATATCGCCATCAAAAAACGAGAGAAGCCGTTAATCAGCTATCCGACGGGCAGGCTTTTTCCAACGCTACCGTTGTGGTTACGGGAGCCACTGGTCTAATCGGAAAACGCATCTCGGAAATCTTGGTCGAAAAAGGCGCTCGGGTGATCGCGTTTTGCAGGAACGTCGCAAGGGCTGAACGGCTTCTCGGGCCGAAGGTAAGGGTTGTTGAATGGGACTTTACCAGACCCGATCCAGAAGCGTACAAGAGCCATCTCGAACAGGCGGACGCCGTGATTCATCTCGCGGGCACGCCGCTTTTCAAACAACGCTGGACGACCGCTTTCAAACGCGACATTAGAGAGAGCCGCGTCTCGAGCACGAGGCTGTTGGTAGACACGATCAACGCGAGCAAGAAGAGGCCCGCGGTGTTTGTCTCGGCCTCCGCGGTGGGAATCTACGGCACCGATCCAAACCGAGTATGCGACGAGGATTCGCCGCCGGCCGAGGACATTTTAGCCGAGGTCTGCACGGCCTGGGAAAGCGAGGTAAAGAGACTCGATTCAGCAGGAGTCAGAACGGTTCAGATCCGGATCGGGATCGTTTTGGATTCCCGTTCGGGCGCTCTCAAAGAGATGCTGCCGCTATTTCGCAGCGGTATGGGAGGCACGCTCGGGCTGCCCGATCCGTGGGTAAACTGGATACACCTGGAGGACGTCGCCCGGATCTTCCTTATGGCCGCGGGTAGTGCCGATCTCAAAGGCCCCTACAACGCGGTCGCTCCTCAACCGGTAACCAACCGCGACTTCGCGCGGATACTTGCAAAAGTGCTGCGGCGGCCTCTGCTCGGCGTCTATCCCGGCCCGCTACTCAAGCTAATGATCGGAGACGCCGCGGATTACGCCTCCGGAGGATCGAAGATCTCATCGGAGAAGATCCGCCGCGCGGGCTACCGCTTTTTCTTTGAAGATCTCGCATCCGCCCTAAACAATGCGATACGCGTGTAGAACGACCGGCGATTTAGCCATCAAGAGAAAATTCTAGACAAGGAGTGACCCCGTGACATCCCTTCTCGATAGCTTTAGTAGTCGTGCTCGACTTCTTTATAACGACTACGAGGTCGATTACTATCGGTTAGACGCGGTTTTGGAAAAAGCGGCCGGCGAGATCGCGCTTCTGCCCTATTGCCTTCGCGTGCTTTTGGAAAATCTGCTTCGCAATGAAGACGGCGAAACCGTCACCCGCGAGGATATTCTAGCGGTTGCTCATTGGGATCCGCGAGCACAGCCGACCCACGAGATCTGCTTCCGGCCGATACGGGTCCTGTTGCAGGATTTCACCGGTGTGCCGGCGGTGGTCGATCTGGCCGCGATGCGCGAAGCGCTGATAGAGCTAAAAGGCGATCCATCTCGCATCAACCCGCTTCAACCCGTGGATCTTGTCATCGACCACTCCGTCCAGGTCGATTCCTATGGTTCCAAGCAAGCCTTTGAGACCAATATTTTTATGGAATTCGAGCGCAACCGAGAACGCTACCGGTTCCTAAAATGGGGTCAGACCGCTTTTAGAGGGCTTCGCGTGGTCCCGCCGAACACGGGAATCGTACACCAGGTAAATCTCGAATACCTCGCGCAAGTGGTTTGCCCGTTAGAACGCGATGGGGAGAGGTTCGCCTGTCCGGACAGCCTGGTAGGAACCGATTCTCACACCACCATGGTCAATAGTCTCGGAGTGCTCGGCTGGGGCGTCGGTGGCATTGAAGCCGAGGCCGCCATGCTCGGCCAACCGATCTCAATGCTCGTGCCGCAGGTCGTTGGTTTCGAGCTCGCGCAGCGCCTACGCCCCGGCGTGACGGCAACCGATCTCGTTCTCACGGTGGCGCAAATGCTTCGCAAGAAAAACGTGGTGGGACAGTTCGTCGAATTTTTTGGGGACGGCCTCTCCTCGCTCTCTTTGCCAGACCGCGCGACCATCGCGAATATGGCGCCCGAATACGGCGCGACCATCGGTTTTTTCCCGGTGGACGAGCAAACGCTCGCTTATCTGCGACTTACGGGACGAAGCGAGCGACAAGTCACATTGGTGGAACGTTACTGCAAACAGCAGGCGCTGTTTCGCGATCCCGGAGCGCGTTCGCCCCGATATACGGACACCCTTAAGCTCGATCTCTCATCGGTGTCGAGCTCGTTGGCCGGACCGAGACGCCCGCAAGATAGGATCGATTTGAGAGAATCAAAATCAAGATGGCGCGGAGCGCTCGCGGAGATCGCCGGCTTAACGGCAGAAGCCGCGGCGAACGGGCCGAGAGCAAATGGTGTTCAAGCGGCGATAAAGGGCGAAAAGGGCGGCGCGATACAACTACGGCACGGAAGCGTCGTTATCGCGGCCATTACGAGTTGCACCAACACCTCCAATCCGGCGGTTTTGATGGCCGCGGGGCTGCTCGCTAAAAAAGCCGTGAATAAGGGGTTGGCGAGCAAGCCATGGGTCAAGACCAGCTTTGCGCCCGGATCGCAGGTCGTGACCGATTACCTCGACAAAGCCGGCCTGCTCGATTTTCTCGAAAAGCTTGGTTTCCACGTGGTGGCTTACGGCTGCACAACCTGTATCGGCAACTCGGGACCGTTGTCCGAGCCGGTAGAAAAGCAAATAGCGGAACGAAATCTTGTCGCGGTTTCGGTTCTCTCCGGCAACCGCAACTTTGAAGGACGTATCAATCCCTCGGTTAGAGCCAATTATCTCGCCTCTCCGCCGTTGGTGGTCGCCTATGCTTTGGCGGGGACCATGGACATCGATTTTGAAACCGAGCCGCTCGGCCACGACCAAAAGGGGGAGTCGGTTTTTTTACGCGATATTTGGCCCGGGGAAGAGGAGATTTCGTCGGCTATTAGAGAAACGATCGATAGCGAGATGTTCGCTCGCCGCTATAGTCAAGTCACACGAGGCAGCGCGCCGTGGCAATCCATCGAGGTTCCCGGGGGCGAGGTATTCGACTGGCAGCCCGATTCGACCTACATTCGAAAGCCGCCGTTTTTTCAAGGGCTTTCGATCGAGGAACCTCAACCGCCCGAGGACATCGTCGGAGCGCGGGTTTTAGCTTTGTTAGGCGATTCGGTGACCACCGACCACATTTCACCGGCGGGCTCGATCGCGCCCGCGAGCCCCGCGGCGCTCTATCTACAAGAGCAGGGTATTTCTCGTAAAGACTTCAATTCATACGGCAGTCGCCGCGGCAATCACGAAGTCATGGTGCGGGGAACCTTCGCCAATATCCGCCTGCGAAATCTGCTGGTTCCGGGGAAAGAGGGCGGGATCACGCGTCTTTTACCCGAGGGCGAAATCATGTCGATCTACGACGCGGCGCAGCGTTACAAGTCGAAGGGAACGCCTTTACTCGTCATAGCCGGAAATGAGTACGGCAGTGGCTCGTCGCGCGACTGGGCGGCAAAAGGCACGCTGCTATTGGGAATCAAAGCGGTAATCGCGCAAAGCTTTGAGCGGATTCATCGATCAAACCTGGTGGGAATGGGTGTGTTACCGTTACAGTTTCTTCCGGGCGAGTCTCTGGAATCACTCGGTTTGAGCGGCGCGGAGTCCTTTACTATCACCGGGATCGCGTCGGGCCTCACGCCGGGAAGAAAGCTTCAAGTTCAAGCGAACGAAAGGCGCTTCGAAGTCATCGCTCGATTGGATACCAATCAAGAGGTCGCGTACTACAGACACGGAGGGATGTTACAGTATGTGCTACGCCAACTGGCGCGCTGAACGGCGTGGCGAAATCGCTCGCCGGCCGCGATGCCGGGTTTACCTTAACGGTGCAAAAAATCCGTCGGCGGAAATTTGTCATCCAAGCGATTTGCGCGGCACCGCCTTTCGGCAAATGAATACCAACACAGACGGCCTCTTTATATGATCTACATCAGCTAGTTGTCAGGGTATTCGCCATGATCCCGAGATACTACTCGTCATAGCGATAGCAGGGGACAAACTTGGTATCCTGTGGAAGAAACTCGTCGATAAAGTCATAGAGGTCCGGATCGTATTCGAGAAGCTCTTCACGCGTGTTGATTTCATTATGGACGGTCGCCTGGGGTCGCTGGTTGGTGTTATACCAGTCCTGAACGCCCTCGGCCCAATACTCTTGAGGCTCTTGACCCGCGTAGGTATTGGCAAAACGTCCCGCGGCCACGGCTGCACGATAGAGCTCGTCGAGTCGACTTTCCCACGTGGGATCCGCAACGGCTAAACCGTATATTGAAAGGGTATGGGCGTACTCGTGTACACAGATGTTCTCGCCCGCCCAAGGATCGGCTCTATTGAAAGGGGGAACCGGATCGGAAAGACAAAGCATATTTTCCTCCGCACAGAGACCCGTGAGGCCTCCCAGTCCACGAGCACGCATGTCGTAGGCGGTGCCGTACATTTGATATTCCGGTATGTCTGAGATTGTTTCATTCTTGGATAAAAGGGCAAGTTTGGTCAGACCCCAGCGTGAACCGTTAACCAATGCCTGTCGTACGTCATCTCGTTCGCTGAGCATTTCGACGACCAACTGACAGGCCAGAATCAGGGCTTGATCATCCGGCTCCGACGAGGTGACAATCGGTATACCGTTAGCGTCCGCGTATTTTTGGTAGAAGGGATCCAGGTTGTATCTCGAGCGTACGTCATCCGGTACCGCTGTCACTTCACATCCCGCGATGACATCCGAACCGCCCGTACCTCCCGTGCCCGAAGCGCCGCCGGAACCCGAAACGCCACCGGAACCCGAGGCGCTGTCAGTACCCGACGCGCCGCCAAGCCCGCCGTTGCCGTCAGTCGTACCGCTGTCCATGATTTCGATTATACCCCCATCAGTCGTATCTGGTATCGTCGTTGCACCAGAGCCACCAGAGGAAATGCTACCGCCCGCACCGGCTACCGGCTCGACGTACCCTCCTGATCCAGCCATTTGATCGGATGATCCCGCCACGATCCCGCCAACACCCGCGCCTCCTGGAGCAGCCCCGGTTCCTCCGGTCAAGCTGCCTTGCTGTGCCGCCGGGTTATCTTCGGAGCAAGCGCAAAAGACGCAAAGAACCAGTACGCCGACTAACAGCGGAATATATGACCAAACGCGATTCTCGTTTTTCATTACGTCGCTCGCTTTCTTGAGGGTTACACAAATTATACCCTTATCGCCAAATAAAAACATATGATCTATGGAGTCACGTTCCAATACTCCGCGAGATTTATCGGCGACTCGAGGATCGATCCTGTTTATTTAACTATGTGTCTAGTGAGACTGCGGTCCGTTTATGAATTAAAGCCTTTCGCTATTCGAGAAAAAACAAAATAAACCTTAACGTTGCAAAAAACGTCGAGCGGAAACGCGAAAAAAGCGATGAAATAAGGCGCGCGGAGCTTTTTTTGGGCCGCAGCTTAG
>JAFGIB010000115.1 GCA_016929805.1 Deltaproteobacteria bacterium
CGAGCCGGCGCGAGGACGAAAGCCGGTTTTACGGGATGAATTGGCCGCCGTCGTAGTCAAACAGCAGTACCCCCCTGAACGGTTACTTGCTATCGATATAGCTTGATGAAGTGTTGCACTATCCCGGTTATTTTGTACCCTATGAAAAATCATGAGAATCCTATCAATACTCATCAACGCTTTATGTTTAGTGATTCTTGCCGACGCGGTGCTGAGTTGGGTGATTCCGGCGACTGACGCGTTTCCGAGAAATATCTCTTCAATGATAACAACGCCGCTTTACGCTCCTATTCACGCCGTGTTTAGCCCGAAGCTAACCGGTAATATCGATCTCGCGCCTCTGATCTTGCTGATAGCGCTTCAAGCAATCGATCGGGCGATCAAAAAACGTTCCCGCCATCGCTAAAGTTACCCTTAACGTTGCAAAAAACGTCGAGCGAAGATCATGGGCTTCAACTAGCCGGACGAGGTTACGCAGCGCTTTCCTACCCATAGAGCGCTTGGACCTACCCCGCTCATATTTCGAGCCTTTGCGCCGTTTTCGGAAAATGCGCCGAACCCTCAGGGCGAGCGACTCGTGGCTGACCGTTTCGACGAGAAAAGGATGATTCGATGGTAAAAACTATTTCCGCCGCAATTTGGGCACTTGTGTTTCTGTTCGCGTGCTCAAGCTTGTTCATGAGTTGTAAGTCAAACGAAAAGGCGCCTCCGTGGAAGCCGAGAGAAACGGAAGAAGATCTCCCGCAAGTCGAATGTCCTGAGGATGAAACAGCGCTTATTTGCGCTGGAAATTGGGCGGTTTCCTGCGTTAAGGGCGAACCGGATGAATTGGTCGACTGCTTTAAGACCGACGAGGTATGCGCCCCATATATCGGTTGTAGCCGGTGTGTACCCGGAAGAATAACCTGCGGTGGCTCGAATAACGTGGTTCAGTGTTCAAAAGACGGTCGTGATTTGAAGGAAATAAAGCAATGTGACGCATCAGCCGGCGAGCACTGTGACCTTATAAACGGCGGGTGCGCCGACCTCTGTAAGGCTGCCGAAGCGACGAAATCTTATATCGGCTGCGAATACTGGGCGGTTCCGACGATTAATTCGGAGCTAAAAGAGGCATTTTTTACGGCCTCTGAGGTCAACCCGTTCCGCTTTGCAATAGCTATCGCGAATCCCCAAGCGGTAACGGCTGACGTTCAAATCGAACGGGCCGGTTCTCTCATTAGCGAGAAAAGCGTTGAACCGGGTGAAATGACCACGATCGAGCTCGACTGGATTCCGCTTCTGTTCGACGGCATATCCGACCAAAACGAACCCGATGCCGTTCCACGTTCCGTAAAAGTCAAAGACGGCGCCTATCGGATCAGCTCGAGCGTGCCCGTGACCGCGTATCAGTTTAACCCGCTCAGATTCCAAGAAGAGGTGGATAACGAACGCTATTATTCGCATACCAACGACGCGTCCTTGCTTTTGCCCACGCAAGCGCTCACCGGTAATTACGTGGTCATGTCGCGACCGACACGGCTCGTGGTGTCGACCGTCTCGGCTTCATCTAACTGCGGCGGCAGTGATCAACTTCCCTGCTACGAGCAATCTCGCTCGTCGTCTCCGGGCTTCTTGGCGATCGTCGGAGTTGACGATGAGCCGACGCAAGTTCAGATAAAAACCACGAGTTATTTGGTCGAGGACGACAATGGGGTCGTCCCGAATCTCGCTCCAGGAGAGGTTCTCTCGCTCAGCCTGGAGAAAGGAGAGGTTTTGCAACTGCTTTCGGCGACACCGGAAGAGTGCCCCGAAAACAGCTATCAGGATGAAATAAGCACCTGCTCCTCGAACCGCGACGCCGCGTCGGAACCGTGCGCAACCTTTAATTACACCTATTGCGACGTCGATGCGCGTTATGACCTCACGGGAACGCAAATCAGCGCCTCCGGTCGGATCTCGGTCATTTCAGGACATAACTGCGCCTTCGTCCCTCACAACCGATGGGCCTGCGACCACCTAGAGGAGTCGATGTTTCCGACCGAATCGTGGGGTAAGGAGATCTTCGTCGCTCTGAGTGAGCCGATCAGGGAAGAGCCGAACGTTATCCGCGTGTTGTCGAATAGCGACGAAAATGCGATCAGCTTTTCTCCCGAAGTGTACGAAAAGGTATCTATCAACGCTGGCGAGTACATTGAATTCGCCGCCGATCGCGATTTTCGCGTTCGGGGAACGCATGCCCTCATGGTGGCTCAGTTTCTTGTCGGCCAGGACTACGCGGGATTTAGAAGCTCGGGGCTTCGAAGCGAGGGAGACCCTGGGATGTCTCTCGGCATTCCCCAGGAACAGTGGCGTGAGCGCTATACTTTCCTCGCTCCCGATACCTTTCCGGATAGTACGGTGATCGTGATCGCGAGAAAAAACCAATCGGTCGTGCTCGACGGTCGACTGGTAACGGGCTTTCGCGCCATCAAGGGTACGGCGATGTCAGCGGCTCGGGTGAACGTCGAAAGCGGCCAACACCTGATCGAAGCGACCGCGACCTTCGGTATCGTGGTGTACGGATATGCGTTGTACACGAGTTATATCTATCCGGGCGGCCTTGACCTGAGGGTTATCAATATCATATAGCTATGCTCAAGTGAGGAACTCATGGTGTTATCCGACTATTTTCGACCCAAATGGCAACACTCCCGCTACGAGACACGGCTGCAAGCTATAAAGGAGTTACGAGACGAGACGCTTTTGGCCGACGTTGCCAAAAAGGAATCCGATCGCCGCATTTGTAAGGCGGCGCTAAATAATATAAAAGATCAGGAGATCTTAGTCGATATCGCGCTCACCGCCGCCCACGAAGCCATACGCCGCATGGCGGTAGCGAAGTTGGAAGACGAAAAACTGCTCGCGCGCTTGGCCAAGACCGCGTCGGTCTGGACCGTACGCAAGGCGGCGGTTGAGAAGCTAAAGGACGCCGGCGTTATCGAAGAGGTTATTCGACACGATTCGGCCTGGGCGGTTCGCGTGGCGGCGGTCGAAAACGCTCGCGACAAAGAGCTGTTGGCGAATCTCGCGCAATCCGATCGCGAGTGGCCGGTACGCATGGCGGCCTTGGAAAAGGTCGACGATCAGGCACTTGTTGCCGAGGTGGCGGAAAACGACGAGGACAAAGATGTTCGCGAGGCCGCGGTGAAAAAGCTGACCGATCAAAAGATGCTCGGAGAGATCGCGGTATCGGATCCGAATGAAAACGTACGTCGGGCGGCAATCGCGAAAATCGACGATCAAGCGATCTTGGCTGATCTCGTGATCACCGCTCCGGATTGGTCGGTTCGCGAAGCGGTTGCGGAAAAAATAGAAGATCAGGTGCTATTGTATCAAGTCGTTAAAAAAGACCAGTCGCTATCGGTTCGTCAAGCGGCGGTAGAACGATTAAACGACCAGACTGTTTTGAGCGAAATAGCGACCTTTGATTCCTCCGCGTGGGTGCGCGAAGCGGCGGTGCAGAAGCTGCAAGTTCAAACGATTCTGGAAAAAGTCGCTGAAACGGACGCCAAAGCCTCGGTGCGAAAAGCCGCGGCGGCGAAGGTGAACAACATCGCGTTACTCGAACGCTTGGCGAAGAAAGACGAGGATTCCAACGTGCGTAAAGCGGCGAGCAGTCGGATTTCCGAATTAAGGCAATTGCCCGATAACAAGCGAGTGTAATCCTTAACGTTGTAAAAAACGTCGAGCGGAAACGCGAAAAAAGCGATGAAATAAGGGCGCGCGGAACTTTTTTTGGGCCCGAGCTTAGTGCACCCTAAGTGAGGTCCAAAAAAA
>JAFGIB010000116.1 GCA_016929805.1 Deltaproteobacteria bacterium
CTGACGAGCCGGCGCGAGGACGAAAGCCGGTTTTACGGGATGAATTGGCCGCCGTCGTAGTCAAACAGCAGTACCCCCCTGAACGGTGTTACAGAAAAAGTGAGCACGCCCTTAGCTCGCGCTATTTTTAGCGAGCGAAGCGCTTTACGCCGACGGATTTTTTGCAACGTTAAGGTGACTTCGGTGCCCTAGTTTCCGGGCGGCTCGATGACCGCGGCATCGGCTTTTGGCGCGTGGTCGGCACCCGCAGCCTGAAACTCCGAACCGAAAGTAGCGATTTCTGCTCCCGCCATCGCCTTGATCTTGGCGGCGATCGAACAATCGTCCGCCGCAGATCCCTGGATATCGCGCGCCAGCGGTTTCGAAGGAGCGGGCGAAGATTTGCTATCAAAACGTGTCGGAACAAGCATACCCTTTGCCTTAATTCTAGCGCGCAGTAAGGATTCGCTTCTTCGGATGTCCCACAAAAAAACGTCCACGGGCTCGTCGTGTCTCGTCTCGCCGTGTTGCAAAACCAATAGGAACCAATCGGACTTCAATAACTCGACGACCCTAGGCAAATCGCGGCGAATGCGTAACGCCAATTCGTCATCGATGACGCGCAATCGCATGACTTGATTGGTACGGCGCGCTTCAGTCAACCATTGCGGCATGAGGAACTGGCCCTTTTCGTATAGCTCTCTCGCCCAAGCGGGTTCAAGACCCAAGCATTGAGCTATCGCGTCCGGTTGAGCTTTTACCGCATACTCCGCGATCTTATCTTTTGAAACGGCATAACCGAATCGTATTCGGAGGTACAGTCCTTTGCCTTTTCTCAAGCCATTGATATTTAGCCGCGGGTCGATGAAATTATCCGCCGTTTTATTCGACGCCTTGATAATCCAATCTTCTATTCTATCTCGCAACGCTCGGTACCTATTCGATACCTCTTTGAGTTCCTTTTCATGAACCTGTATGATCTGCGCTCGAAGAGCCGCGGCTTTTTGGTTTTCTCTGATCCGATAAACGGCGATAACAGCAAAAAAAGCAATGGCGCCGAAAATAATCCAGCGCCATGGCACTCGCCTCATATACGCCCGGTCGTCACCCTCCGCTTGCGGCTGAGCAGGGATAAGTCGATCGGGAGAACCAGCCATTTTACATTAGCTATTCGCGGCCGCTCGTCTGTCTATTTCTCGCTGCGCTTGTTCACTGCAAAGCTGACGTTTGCGTACCCCGCCTGGGATGACGAAAACATAATCTTCTTGATGACCCGATAATCGATCTTCTTATCGGCTTGCAAAACAACCATCCCGGGGAATGGTTCCTGGGGATGAAGCATCGACCAGTTACGTTGTAACGTCTGAAGATTCTCGATCAAAGGCTCGATCCGATCCATTTTCGCATCGCCGGCCAGCGATTGGGTATCGGCGATTCGACGACCGTCTAGCGTAACGACGATCGAATCGATCGCGATGATCGGGGCGATTTCCAAACGAATCGCGTTTATCGCATCGGGCATCGTGAGATTCGGTTTTTGCGCGAGCAATTCGCCTGTAGCGCTAAACGACGCGAGCAAAAAGACGACCAAAACAATTAGAAAGTCGATGAAAGGAATTAACGGGATCTCGTGGTTAACCGCCTTGGCGCCGCCTCCGGTGACTTTCTTGGATACGAATGTAAGAGGGACGTTACGAAGTAGTACTTTTGATGGCTTATTAATCGGCATCTATCGACTCCCATCTCCTAGAGTAGCGAACCGTCTGATAGAATCATATCGGGAAAACCCTCGCCCACCACCGTGTCCATGGCTTCCACGATATCCGCGTAAACCACGCCGTCTTCCGGCGCTATGATCATATCGCGGCGGTTCGGCTCGAGCCGCTTACGTTCCTGCAACTTCTCGCGCAATCCCTCGAGGTCATACTTATCGGCAACCTTGGGAATCTCCAAACGGTCCCCCGCTGTTGACGCGATAACATACCCTCCGGATTGCACCTGAAGAACGACCTTGATCTTTTCCTGATCGAGTTGATCGACCTGGGACTGCTGGCCCGCTTGTTGTTGATTCGCGTTAATACGAGCCAGCTGGTTCCAAACCGCCGTCACGAGCAGAAACATGACGCAGCACAATAATAGATCTATGAAGGGAATAAGCGGTATTTCCGAATTTACCGACTTCTTCCCACTGTGACCGCCTCCACCGACATCTATACTAGCCATGTTGTTTTCCTCGTTTTTTGTCACGCGGGATTCCGTATCACTTACGGAATCCCGACTGCAGACGAGAGTTTATTCCGACCCGTACTCAGGCCGCTTGGTTTATTCCGTCTAGATTGATCTTAGCCCGGTTGTTTACAACTAGATTAACCACTTGAACAGTCGCGGCATTGATGTCATCCAGCAGCTTTTGCGTTTTCGTATTATGAACGGCGTATCCCATTAACGCGATAATCGCGCTGATTAGCCCGAAAGCCGTGCAGTTCATCGCTTCTGAGATTCCCTTGGCCAACATGGTCGCCTTAGAAGCAGCATCCGCATTGGCAACCGCCGCAAACGCGATGATCAATCCCGTCACCGTTCCTAATAATCCAGATAACATCGCCAAGTTGGCAAACAACGCCAAAAGTGGCGTGCGGTGCTCGATGAGGGGTAGCTCGTGTAACGCAGCCTCATCCATAGCTGCTTGTACCTCAACGTCCGGCCGATTGACCTTCATAAGACCGGCCTTGACGATACGAGCAAGTGGTGCGTTCGCGGCGGAGCACAGTTTAATCGCTCGACCGATATCTCCGGCAAGAATGCATTTCTGCATCGTGGCGAGAAACACCTCTCTGTTGATCGAACACTTATACAAATAGATAGCTCGCTCAATGATGACACCCAGCGCCAAAACCAGGAAAAACAGGATAGGATACATACCCCAGCCGCCTTCCGAGAAATGATTTCCCAACGCTCTCATCTTTTATTCCTCCTTAGGACCCTTCATTGTGCCGATCTTGCCATCATAGCTTTAGCCGTCGCAAGATCGATTTACTAAACGACGTGTTCTACTGCTTGCTCAGAGTTCCAAAAACCACACATCTGACTCAAAAAGCAAGTAAAAAAGACCGTTCAATTAACGTCGTTTGCTAACGAAAAAAATATCATACAGCTTACTTGGAACAAGTCAACATCCGTTTGCGCACATTTCCCACATATTGCGAACGAAAAAAATCAGGCTATCCGTGAACCGTCTTACAATATCCTACATGCAGAGCCGTTAGAGATCGGTCCGATTTGCTGTCGTAAAATAGCAGCAGATCCGTGATGCGCGTGCGACAAAGATCAAGAAAAGGACATTTAATCTGGGTAGCTAATCGCTTTTCGTACGGTTAGGCGTGCAAACATCAGCTTTGTTGATCAAAACTAATCCAAAATCGAGCTAACCAGCGGAAAATACGCGGCTATTTAGACAAAACCACCTATAGGATAGGGATAGCCGGTCGTTGACAATTGCTTGGCCGCTGAAGTAGCTTTTTTGAAATCTTTTTTCCCTTATGTTTTTAACTACTTGTTTTACTAACGATTTCCCCCATTTGATGGATAAGATAATAACTCCATCCCGAATCAGCGCCTTGTTCATACATTGGGCATGTGTTGTTTGTTCGGGTTATAGTAAAAGCGGCTTTCTAAAAGTGCGATCTAGAGACGAACGAAAGGAGCCATATTAATGGAAAAAGTCTGGGAGTTTATGCACGAGGGCGCGCCGTTCTCCTTCGTTAATGCTGGAATCCTGATGTTTGTAATTGCCGTTATCGCCGATCGCTTTGTCCATATCCTTTCGAAGTACCGCGTCAACAGTGAGGAGTTCATGGTACAAATCCGCAAGTTAGTACAAGCGGGAAATATCGATCGCGCTATCAAGCTATGCGAAGCTGAACCGCTCCCGCTGTTACAGGTGGTTAAGGCCGGGCTCACCCAGGTGAATCGAGGGGAAGACGCCATTATTGCTCAAATAGAAGAGCGCATGGCCGAAGTAATCCCCGCGTTAGAAAAACGAATTGGTTGGCTTTGGTCTTTTGCAAACATTGCCACGCTAGTGGGATTGTTGGGCACAATCTCTGGGCTCATCAAGTCATTCGCGGCTGTCGCCTACGCGGATCCCGCTCAGAAATCAGCGCTATTGGCGAGAGGTATTTCGGAAGCGATGTACAATACCGCGTTGGGTCTGGGAATTGCTGTGACCTGCATGATGTTCCACCTATGGTTATATAGCTGGACGAGAAAAATCAAACTGGATATGGAGCGATCGACGACCAAGCTCGAAAACCTACTAACGCTCAAACGCGAATAGCCCGTTAATGCGGTTTGCATAGACCGCGGTTCGATTGGAGCTTTTTAGGACGATGGCAGCTACAATCACATCATCGCAGCGCAAGTACATAAAAAAACGTACGAAGTTGATAGATCTCGATCCATCGGAGAAAGCTGGAGAGCTGAATATCATTCCTTTCCTCGATATCGTCGTTAATCTAATTATGTTTCTATTGGCGACGACGGAAGCCGTTATGTTGATTGCGCAGATCGAGACCGAGCTTCCGAAGATCTCAAGGGGTCGGGGAAAAGGCGGTGAGATCTCTACACCGCTTAACCTAAACGTTACCGTTACGGAAAAGGGGGTTATCGTGAGCGGCTCGGGAGGTAAATTGGCCCCCGGTTGTCAAAGAATCGACTCCGGTCGCTCGATAACGGTTCCCGTTAAGGGTGGACAGTACGACTGGAAAGGCCTGACCGAATGCGTCGCGCGAGTGAAATCGGAATATCACGACGAGGATACGGTGACTGTTAGCGCCAACCCGCAAATCATGTACGAATATGTCGTTAAAGCGATGGATGCGGTGCGCAACAAAGGCAAAACCGAGCTGTTTCCAAAGGTGCTGATATCAGTTGGAATGAGGTAACTCAGGAAACCCGATGGCAGAGAAGAACAACACGGCTCAAGCGAAGCTTTCGGACGTCAAGCGAATCATCCGCCGAATCCTCAAAAAGCAGGAAGAAGAGGGGGTTGAAGAGACCCTTAATATTTACCCTATGATGGATATGATGACCATTTTGCTGGTCTTCATGATTATGCAATTTTCCGCGAGCTCTGCTGATATCGTTCAAAGCGCGGAGCTTCAGATCCCAACCTCAACTTCGACCGCGGAAACCGACCAATATCTTTCGATTATCATCTCCAGCAGTGAAATCGTGGTGGAAGGAAAGCACGTTATATCCCTGCGTGCCGGCAAAGTCGATTCCAGTTTGAAACAGGGCGGAAGTAACGGGTGGTTAATCACCCCCTTATTTAAGAACCTCCAACAACATCGAGATCGCCTTAAGATGATCGCTATGAAAAACACCCAGAGACCTTTTCGGGGAAGAGTAAGAATCATAGCGGACAAGCGGACGCCTTTCAGGACTTTAGGCGAGGTGATCTACTCGCTCGGGCAAAGCGAATTCGGTTCAGTAAGATTTATTGTGCTCCAAGAGGGTCAAAGTTAGCTTTACGTTTTTAAAAAGCCTCTCGGCGTAAACCGATTCGCTCGCGAAAAACAGATCGAACTTCGCGTGTACCTTAACGTTGCAAAAAACGTTGAGTGGAAACGCGAAAAAAGCGATGAAATAAGGGCGCGCGGAACTTTTTTTGGGCCCGAGCTTAGTGCACCCTAAGTGAGGTCCAAAAAAA
>JAFGIB010000117.1 GCA_016929805.1 Deltaproteobacteria bacterium
CGTAAAGCGCTTCGCTCGCGAAAAATAGCGCGAACTAAGGGCGTGCTCACTTTTTTTAAACCTCACTTAGGGTGCACTAAGCTGCGGCCCAAAAAAAAGGTTCCGCGCGCCCTTATTTCATCGCTTTTTTCGCGTTTCCGCTCGACGTTTTTTGCAACGTTAAGGTTTAGCCACGAGAGCGCAACTGTAGCTTATTAAATTATATAAGATTATTGATGAACCATTGCGCGAAACATAAGAATATTTTGAAGTAATAATGCTTGCGATTTACTCTGAAAAACGCAAATCCGGTATCCCGTTGATCGGGGACTTGCACTGGGGCACACATCTCGGTGTTTTCTATCAGTCCGAAGAAGATCTGCTTCAGATTACTATTCCTTTTATAACGGCCGGGCTGACGAACAACGAGCGGTGTATATGGATAATTTCCAGCCCGCTCGTCGCGGAGAATGTAAGGCGAGCTTTGGTACAAGAGCTTCCCTCTTTGGCGGAATATACCGCGAAGGAGCAGATAGAAATCATAGCCGAAAAAGATTGGATGAACCATCAAGTTGAAATCGAAAAGGCCATTGTTTCTAGACTAGACGAAGCCATCTCTAAGGGTTTTGACGGTCTCCGATTTGCGTGCCGCGCGATTCCTTCGAAGGACGATAGCGGAACCTTCGCGTGTTTCGGGGCCGATTTGATGAGCAAACACAACATCATCGGGATTTTTTCCTACCGTCGCGACGGGTATAATGCTGTCCAATTGATGGAAGCGGTGAAGCACCATGGCGCCGCACTGATTCGAAGTGGGTCGACGTGGGAGGTGGTTGAAAGCTCAGAGGCTTCGAGCGTTAAAGAAGCACTAAAGAGGGGGGTTGAAGAGCGGCAATTTCTCTTCAGTAAAATGACCGAAGGTTTTGCTTTTCACCGACTCATCCTGGATGCGAAAGGAAACCCCTGCGATTACATCTTTCTCGAAATCAACGACGCCTTCGAGCAGTTAACCGGTCTTCAACGATCAAATATCGTCGGTAAAAGAGTCACAGAGGTCCTTCCTGGTATCGAACACGACAAGGCTGATTGGATTGGCACGTACGGTCGAATCGCGTTGACCGGAAAGCCAAAACAGTTTGAGAATTATTCAGAGCTTTTGAAGAGGTGGTATTTTGTTTCCGCGTTCAGCCCGCGTAAGGGCTACTTTGTGGTTATGTTCAACGACATCTCGGATCGCAAGCAGGCCGAGGAGAAAGTACGCCAGCAGAACGCGGTGCTATTGGGTATCAAACGGATCTTTGAGAAAGTACTAAGCGCAAAATCGGAAGCGGAACTCGGAGAGACTTGTCTGTCGGTGGCGGAGGAGGTCACTAAGAGTGAGTTTAGCTTCATAGCGGAAATAGGCCCGAACAATAAACTCAGAGATATCATCGTCAGCAATCGCGGGAGGGAAATCTGCGCGATGAACAATAGCTCCGGCCATCGAAGGTCACCGAGCGACTTGAAAATCCACGGTTTATACGGTCGGGTATTGTTGGACGGAAAAGCTCTTTTTACCAACGACCCCGCGCGTCACCCTGATAGCGTCGGAACACCGGCCGGGCATCCGCCGCTAAACGCTTTTCTCGGAGTACCGCTGCGTCGCGACGCTCTAACCATCGGCATGATTTCCGTAGCAAATCGAGAGGGGGGTTACCGTCAACAGGACCAGGAGGCGCTGGAAGCGTTGGCACCGGCAATCGTAGAGTCCTTGGCGCGTTTGCGGTCGGAAGCGGCGATGCGGGAAAACGAGCAGCGGCTGAAACGGGCTCAGGAAATCGCTCACCTCGGAAGCTGGGAGCTCGACGTTATCGACAACCGGTTGACATGGTCGGAAGAAGTGTATCGAATATTCGGAGTACAACCTCAACAGTTCTGCGCGACTTACGAGGCATTTCTCGAACGCGTGCATCCGGAAGATCGCGCGGCTGTCGACGCGGCGTATTCCACCTCGCTCAGCGAAAAGAAAAACGGCTACGAGATCGAACATCGGGTGGTGAGAAAAGACACAAATGAAATCCGAATTGTCCACGAGAAGTGCGAGCATTTCAGGGACGCAACCGGCAAGATCGCCCGATCGGTCGGCATGGTTCACGATATAACAGAGCGCAAAAGCATGGAGCAGGAGTTACGCCGTTCTCGTGACGAGTTAGAAACGAGAGTCCGGGAACGAACCGCCGATCTCGAAGAGGCAAATAAGGAATTGCGCGATGAAATGATCAGAAGAGAAGAGGCCGAGTTGCAATTGCGCCAAGCGCAAAAGATGGAGGCCGTCGGGACATTAACAGGGTATATCGCGCACGATCTCAATAACATCCTGTTTCCGATCGTGATCAATTCGGAACTCGTCCTCGAGGACCTTCCCGAGGATTCGATGATTCGCAATAATCTGAATCTGATTCTTAAGGCAGGGCTACGAGGTAAAGATCTTATCAACAAGTTACTTCTATTTAGCCGAAAATCGGAACATAAGGATCACGTGTTCCCGCTGGGTCCTCTTATAAAGGAAACATACACGCTCCTGCGCTCATTTATTTCGCATACCATCCAAATCGAGATCGACCCCGAAATGGGCTCCGATCTCGTGAGAGGTGATCCATCTCAGATACAACAGGTGATCATGAATCTTTGCGCCAACGCCGCTTATGCCATGAAAGGCTCGGTGGGCTCGATTGATATTCGTCTGCAAAACGTGAAGTTGCAACAGGATGCTCTTCCCAGCAAGGACATGCGACCCGGTGATTATCTTTTGGTTTCAATCAAGGACACGGGGTGTGGAATGGACGAAGAGGTCCAGAAACAAATTTTCGAACCGTTCTTTACCAATAAGCCCGCGGGAGAAGGAACCGGCCTCGGGCTTTCGGTGGCCTACGGGGTGGCGAAAAGCCACGGGGGAAATATCACTTGTATCAGCGAACCCGGCAAGGGCTCCGTTTTCTGCGTCTACCTTCCGAGGGTCGACACTGAAACGTCTGAAAGCGCTGAAAGCGCGACGCCGATTTGCGGGGGGAATGAACGTATTCTTGTTGTGGATGATGAGGAGACTATCGTTGAGTCGGTCCGTAATATGTTACAGCGTTATGGATACCAAGTAACAGCATTAGCGGATAGCCGCGAAGCATTGAAGTTATTCAAGGAAAAACCTTTGTTATTCGATCTTGTGATAACCGATCAAACGATGCCTTTTATAACCGGTGAAAGCCTCGGTAGAGAACTTATGCTTCTTCGACCCAATATCCCGGTTATTCTTTGCACGGGTTTCAGCGATTCGATATCGTCCGAAAAGGCAATGGCCATAGGGTTTAGAGGATATATCGCCAAACCGTTCACCCTCAGAAACGGCCTTGAGATCGTTCGTCGTGTGTTGGACCAAAAGCGGTCAGATTCATCGCGATAAGTGCTCTATATGAGGGCTGGCAGAGGTGATTCGCCAATCCGCGACAAAAGGACCGCCCTCGGGATCGTCGCGGAAGACGACCTGTTCGGCACGTCCGCCATATCCGATATATTTTATAGAAACGTCGTATTGCCGCGTCCAAAAGAAGGGAATCTCTCGATAGGCATCGGTCGAGCCCGCCATCACTTTTGCGGCGTGCCGTCCCTGGCTCTGCGCCGCGACCCCGAATCGTTTCCGAGTATGAATATGAGCCAAACGTTCGATAAGCCTTATGCCGGTTCAGCCGGGATGTTGGCGAAGAGCTGCCGAATCGCTTTCAGGTTGAGCGGTTTGGCAGCGTGGTCGTCGAAGCCGGCCTCCCGGGCGCGCTCGACGTCCTCCGGGCGCGCGAACCCCGTCAGGGCAATGAGATACATGCCTTGCAGCGCCTGCTCGCTGCGCATCGCGCGAGCGACCGCGTAGCCGTCCATATCGGGTAAGCCGATGTCGCAGATGACGATTTCCGGATTGACCTCCCGCGCCAGGGCTATCCCCGCTGAACCGTCGTGGGCCACGTACACCGAGTGGCCGCCGAGCTCGAGGGCATAGCGGAGGGTCTCCGCCGAATCGGCGTAATCGTCAATGACTAACACGCGGCGTCCCGAGCCAAGGTTCTCTCGTGGCTGTAGTGCGCTCTGCGGTCGATCCGCTTGGGTGGGCAATGAAGCACGAGGGGTAAAAGGATTACGGATCAATCCGCTAGGCACTTCCGCGAGGAGTTGCTCAAGCTTCTCAAAGCTCGGCGGCTTCGCAAGGTGGCGCTCGAAGCCGGCGTCCGTTGCGCGCTTCAGATCCTCCGCAAGTGCGTAGCCGCTCAGCGCGATAAGGTGCATCCCCTTCAGCGTTTCATCTGCACGAAAGACGCGCGCGACCGCGTAGCCGTCCATACCCGGTAGACCAATATCACATAGAACTATCTCAGGATGAAACTCCCGCGCCTTGGCGATCCCATCCGGGCCATTGTAGGCGACCACGACCTCGTGCTTGCCTAGAGCGAGCGCCTCGCACAAAGTGTCGGCCGAGTCGATGTTGTCATCGATGATGAGAACACGCCGTCGTACCCGCGCGTGCTGAACAGCGGCCGCCTTAGTCTCAAGCGCTGCTCCCGTGTCGAGAGGCAGGCGCACGAAGAACTCGGTCCCCTTTCCCAGACCCTCGCTGTGGGCCGAAACGCTTCCGCCGTGCAGCTCAATAAGCCCTTTGACCAGAGCCAGCCCGAGCCCAAGCCCGCCCTTGCTTCGATCCAACGTCTTGTCCACTTGCATGAAGGGCTGGAACAGGCCACACAGGGTAGCTCCGTCGATTCCGACTCCGTCGTCTCTCACGCGAATGATGGCCTCGTTTGCTTCCATCGCGACCGACACACGCGTGGAACCTCCCTTTGTTGTGAACTTGGCAGCATTCTGCAACAGGTTCCCAACTATCTGTGAGATACGCGTTCGGTCTACAAACACAGGGACAGGCCGAGGCGAGGGCACTAGCTCCAATCGAATGCGGGCTCGCTCGAACAAGGTCCGATGGTCCGCCACCGCACGGCGTACGATCTCGTTCAGCTCGAGCCGCTCCTTTTGCAGTTGCACCTTGTCGCGGGTGATTCGTGTGACGTCCAAGAGGTCGTTCACGAGGTTGGATAGCTGCTCGACTTGCCGGCCGATGACCTGCTTGGCGCGCGTTGCTTGTTCACCTTCTGGGGGCGTACGGTCCAGGATGAAGAGACTGTTCGCGATGGGTGCGAGGGGATTGCGCAATTCATGAGAAAGCATCGCCAAAAACTCGTTCTTCCGACGGTCCGCCTCGGCGAGCTGCAGATTGGCCTCGGTGAGTCGCTTTTCGGCCAGCTTGACCTCGGTGATATCGCGTACGACGGAAACCGAACCGATGATCTGGCCGGCCTTGTCTCTGACGGGCGCGGCGCTCACCTGTCGATAGCGTAGCTCGCCGCTCGTAGGCGTACGAATGATCTCTTCCTGGTTGATGACAACCTCGCCTTTCAGGGCGCGCAGAGGCGGGGTTTCCGCGATCGGGCGAGGGCTACCATCCGGGCTAAGAACTTCAAGGCTCGCCGCAAATTCTTCAACCTCCACGGTCCCGTCGGTCGCCAGCCCGAACGCCCTCAGGGCCGCCGGGTTGGCCAGCGTGAATCGCTTTTGCGTATCGGCAAACCACACCTCGTCCTGCATGCTGGCGACCAGGGCCGATATCCGGTCGCGCTCTGCCTGGACCTCGCCCAGCAGTCGCTCGCGCTCCTGTTCGCGCAGCGTGCGCTGTATCCACGCGTAGAGCACCGGCGCGATGAGTTCGGCAATTTCGTCGATGAGCTCCCGGTCCGCATCTGTATACCCGCCGTCCTTGTTGGCCTGGTTTATCAGGCCGATGACCTGATCGTTAAAAACAACAGGCGTGGCAAGGTTGTTTTCGATAGGGACGTGTCCCGCCGGTACCGGCGGCGCTTCGTTGATATAAAACGACCGCTTTTCCCGAAGCGCTTTTGCCCACAGCCCCTTCCACTTTTCCGGCGGATAATGGATGCACTTATCCTCGACTTCGCACGCCTCGAGCATCTTCGAAAGACTCGGACATATCAAATGTCCGGGCTCGGCGATGTAGCCGAACACGCCGTGGCGGCTCTTCGTGCTTTCCAGCACCACCGACAGCGCCTTATCGAACAGGTCATCACTGCTCTCTTCCATGAACAGCCGCAGGATCTGGTTGGCTATCGTGGTTTTGTGGTTCTCCTTACGCACCCGTTCTTCGGACTGCTTGCGGACAGTAATATCCTGTGCCACTTCGATAGCGCCGATGGCCTTGCCAGTGCTGTCCTTGACCGGGGCGGAGCGCACACTCCAAGAGCCTTGATCGGCAGGCCAGTGTGGCTGATTCTCTGGTGTTAACTCGCCCTCTTGCGGTTGGCCGGTCCGAATTGCCAATGTCACGGGACAGTTGCGGCAGAGTCGGTCCAGTCCCCAGCACTTATAGCACTTCTTTCCCCTGAGTTCCGAAAGCGGAATGCCCAGCACATCGAGATAGGCTCTGTTTGCCCAAATTAGGTTGTTCTCCGTGTCATGATAGGCGATGATCTCGCTAACGCTATCGAGAATCAGGGTTTTCTCGCGCGCCGCCTCCCGCACCGTGTCCTCCACCTGTTTGTATTCGGTGATGTCTCGGTTGCTGCCGCGGACGCCGAGGAACCGTCCCGCTGAGTCGAACACAGGCTGACAGATGTGAGCCACCCACCGGTACGATCCATCCTGGCGGATAAACCGCCACTGTTCCTCTCTTATCATTTGGGCGTGTTCTATGTCCTTGGTGTGAGCTTCGAATCGCTTGCGGTCATCCGGATGGATCAGACGCGAGCGCAAGGATTTGTCGTTGAGAAACCGCTCTGCGGTGTATCCTGTGATCCGCTCACACGACGGCGAGCAATAAAGAAAGTGTCCATCCGGGGCGAGCCAAAACTCCCAGTCATACGTATAATCGGCAACGATGCGATACTTCGCCTCCGATTCCTTCAAAGCTTCTTCTGGCTGCTTTTTGTCGGTCACGTTCCGGGATTTAGGCGATTAGGTATTAAAGCTGAAGAAAACCGGTTGAAGCTAGTATTTCTAAGCAACGCCAGTAAACGGTGGCCGATAGGCTTATAAGACCTAAAAAGCTTTTTTTTAAGCTACGGTGGATTTTCAATCTATCCATTACTTCTTGAATTTCAGGATGTAAAGGCGACTACAATCAGAATCCGTAAAGATACGAAGAACCGGTACTGCATCAGGGAGCTGAACAGGCCTTTGCGAGAGTGATACAGCGGATGAGACGCCAAAATGTTGGCGCGAGACGTATATATCGAATTACCTCAGGACGGTCGGACTAATTTCAGTCGATTTCTTCTCGCCGTCCCGTGAGAATTGGCCGAATACTCGCGATGTTCACTGCATTTTGGCTTTCACCGATTGAGTGTTATATTTTTTAGATCTCGATGAAACACTGGTTTGGAAAACGAGATCCCGACTTAGGGTAGGAAATATAAAAAAATAAGAAAAAGTGTAACTCGGGCGAGCCGCTTGCATGACTGCGTTCTAGTATGAGCGCGTTTCATGGATTAACTTGATCCATTGGGAAAAGAACTCGGTCCGGTGACTCCGCCAGGTGTTGAGCGGCCGCTCTAGGTCGAAATGTTCGGGCCGGACGACATCCATGCGACCTTTTTTTCGGTCCCGCTCGAATTCCATCACTAACCGGCTGGGCTCATATTCTGGATAACCGAGGTGCGCCAGCAGCCGCCCGTCGCCGCTCTCGAAAATCAGGTATCCCCCCTTCTCGGCCTTTGCCAGTAGGTTTATGTTACCCGCTGCCTGCTCCCGCTCCATCACAGCATCGTCCAAACCCGAGTACCGGCTCTGCGGGCAGTCAAACTCGTCGTCCAGATCGCCCGTAATTCGATGGTTCGCGTTGAGGTTCTTTGTACGGAACACGCCGAAGATCTTGTACGGGTATACGACCTTTTCGATCCCCAGGTACTTGGCGATCGCCAATCCGCCCCAGCACATGCCTAAAGTGCTCGGGATATTGTTTCGCGCATAACGCAAAACCCGCTGAACCTCTCTCCAATAGGTGATCTCCTCGTAAGGCATTTCCTCTACGGGCGCGCCCGTGACAATCAGGCCGTCGATGTAGCGCTGTCGCACCGCCTCCTCGAACGTGACGTACAGGTCGGAGAGGTGCTCAAGATCACTGGACGAGTAGACATGGTCCTCGAGGCGGATAAAGACCATCTCGACCCTCCCTCGAGCGCGGCCATCCGTTTCTCCAGCACGTCCTGCGTTGGGTTCTGCAGCCGTGTGTAGATATTACCGATCTCTTTAAGCGCGAACAATTTGGAAGCGTGCTCCGCGGACTTGAATAAGTAGGAGCTCGTGCGATGCACCGGCACGCCGCGCGCAAGCGTTTCGTCGGTCGTGATCCCGGCATGCAGCGCCAATGTTTCAAAGCGTTGTCCTTCAGTCATAGTTTCCTCGAAATTGAAAAAATCGTTCAAGACTCATTTACTTCCGGTTACGTCTACGGGTTCTCAAATGGCTAAAATCGATAAATCCTTTCGGCTCCTCAGCAACGCGTTGTCCGCGAGATCCTGTACATGTTACCATACATTGAATAAAAGACCACGAGGACTTTCATAACGTTCTCCTAGTTAGGTTTGGTATTCGTTTTGCCTTCATTGATTCATGCTTTCAGCATAAAGACTGTCGAGGAAGCCGCTCCAGGTTACTTTTGTATGGACGGCCATTGGTTATCTACGTTTTGTTCTTTTTAGCAATTCGCGTGCCGTAATTTTCGAAATCTTGCGCGGCAAGACGCGGTCTCGTTTAACGGGATTTGTTTGTCGAGAAAATAACAGACTGATTTCTGATCAACGACAGGACGACCGGCCGATGGTGAACACGATTGCAGCAAGTCGTCATTATTCGAGATAAAAAACCTATCGCTACCTAATCCGAACGACAGCGCACTCGACAGAAAAATATTGGAATGTCGTTTTCAGGCATCGGAGTCGGGTATAGTTGTTGCATTCATCGGGGTACACCAGATTTTCCCAACTTCGCCTTTACAGTCGCCGGACGAACGTCGTTTCGTAACTAGCGCGAGGGCGCGATAAATGACTAACCATTTTTTGTACAAAACCAAGAGGAGTCGAAACGAAAGGAAACCAGAAGATAATAGATAGTCTCAACTCGTTGCTAGCAGATGAGCTTACGGCGATAAACCAGTACATGGTGCATTCGGAAATGTGCTCCAACTGGCGCTATGATCGATTGCACAAGGCGATAGAAAAACGCGCCATCGGAGAAATGAAGCACGCGGAGAAGCTTATCGAAAGGATACTGTTTCTCGAGGGGCGTCCCATTGTCAGCGAGCTAAAGGATATACGGATAGGAGCCGAGGTCGAACAGCAGATGGGAAATGATCGAACGGCCGAAGAGGTTGCCATTAAGGCTTATAATGAAGGGATTCGCCTGGCTGTCGAGCTGGCGGATAACGGAACCAGACAGATTCTTGAATCAATTCTAAAAGACGAAGAGGAGCATCTGGACTGGATCGAGGCTCAGCAGGATCAAATTCAACAAATGGGAGTTCAGACCTATTTGACCGAGCAAATAGACGAGTAGACACGAAAAGACACGTCGCGAGCGTATAGATCGGATGACGCGCGGCTTGCGACGAAGCATCGCCGTCCGCAATCAACGTGTGGATAAGTTGGTTCTATCAACCCGTTCACATTTGGCGAAAGAGGGGGAATTGAGCGTTGCGCCGCCGGAATATTAGGCATTACAGGACCCGGTGGCGCATCGCGAAACGTTCGGTTGGATCTATGACTATATTCCGTATTTATCGGTTTTCAGAAACCTTCTTAATTACGGAGAGCAAATCGGCGGAGTCGTCTCCTATAAATGTAAGAAAACGCGGCCGCAGTTGATGCGCGATCGCGACCGTCTCCGGGTTTTGATCGGGTAGCAAGATAAGAACCGGAATACCGTTCAAGAACTCCGATAACGCGACGAGGTTTAATAGGTCGGCTCGATCAATCGGAACGAGAAGAGCAACCGCGTCCCAGGCAAGCGGCACAGACAAACGCTTCTTGACATCGTCAAAGGAACGAAAAACCTCGATTAGACTGCGCGGAATCGTCTTCTCTATATCGCACAGTATCAGCTTTTCGACTTCTTCTCGGCCAGGCGGAACGTAAACGAGAAGCCTGAATGAAGATTCGAGGTCTAATACAGACATATCTCCAATATCGCTGTTGTTGTTATCTAGACAAACGACACGCAATGATCGTACCGATTTTTCACCGATAAGACCCAAAGTAAGAAAGTCGACCATTGTTACTGCTTATTGATCGTTCGCAGCTGTCAAAAAAGCGAATCAATTCTACAGATGAAAGCAAGTTACAGTTTCTTCGTAATATTCGGGCCGCCACTTGAAAACACTCGGGTTTACTACTAAACAAGACTATTGCTTTTACGGTCGACATCGGTTGATGCCCGCAGAACAGCAGCCCATTTGCTGTTATGAGTTATAAAGGAATAAAACGATCATGCCGAAAGCCCTGGTTATCGATGATGAATTGGCCGTTTGCGAAACAATTCGCCAGGTATTGATTCGGCAGGGATTCGAGATATCGTACGCAACCGATCTAAATGCTGGGGTGGAACAAGCGTGCTCGGGAAAGTACGACGTGGTTTTGCTCGACGTAAGGTTTAAGGAAGGCGATGGGCTTTCGGTAATTCCGCGAATACGAAGCGTTGACGAGGCACCTGAAGTTATAATCATGACGGCCTACGGCGATCCCAAGGGCGCCGAGCTGGCCATTCAGAGTGGTGCTTTTGACTACTTGGAAAAACCGACCTCGACGAAATCCTTAAGAGACACGGTTTCGCGAGCCTTGGCGTACCGGGAGCAAAAAGAATCAAGGCGCCCAACAATCGTCTTGAAACGCAGAGCGATAATAGGCCATAGCAAACCACTACAAAGGTCGTTAGAGCTTCTTTCACAAGCCGCGAGCAGCGATATCGCGACGTTGATCACGGGAGAATCCGGCACGGGTAAAGAGTTGTTTGCTTGGACTATTCATCGCAATAGCCGTCGCTCCGACAAAAGCTTCGTCGTGGTAGACTGCACCGCTCTTCCGGAAACGTTGATCGAGGGCATTTTATTCGGAAGCGAGAAGGGCGCTTATACGGGTGCTGATCGGTCTCGCGAGGGTTTAATTGCCCAAGCCGATAGCGGCACGCTGTTTCTCGATGAAGTGGGGGATATCCCCCTTTCGATGCAAAAAAAGTTTCTCAGGGTATTACAGGATAAAAGCTACAGACCCGTGGGCGCAACTAAAGAAAGAAAGGCTGATTTCCGTCTCATCGCCGCGACCAATCAAAATCTTGAAGATATGGTTAGTAAAAAGAGATTTCGAGACGACCTGCTGTACCGTCTTCAGTCTTTGCGAATCGTTTTGCCGCCTCTAAGAGAACGTACCGAGGATATTGAAGATCTCGCCCGTCATCACATCGCTGAGGTTTCCGAACGTAGCGGAATAAAGATCAAAGACTTCTCGAATGACTTTTTTGACGTCCTACGCAGTTACTCCTGGCCCGGCAATGTTCGCGAGCTCAACCAGGCGATGGAGAAAGCGCTGGTCGCAGCCGGACAAGAAGGCACGATCTTTCCCGGAGATTTACCGGAAAACGTCCGCGTTCAAGTTGCCCGAGACTCTGTTATTCCCAAAGCACCGGAAAACACGGATGATCAAAACGAGATAAAAAAAGACGAGCCAATGGTCAGCCTGAAGACGTACCGAGAGTCCGTTGTTCAGAATTCCGAAAAGGTATATTTGGAAGAGCTTATGTCAAGAGTTGATGGAGACATCGACAGCGCGTGTCGCATCTCGGGCTTGTCGCGCTCGCGATTGTATTCCGTGCTTAAGAAGTGCGGTATACACCCCAAGAACAGCCGCTAACACACCGTATACACCCATCTAGTCGCTACTTTTGTATCGCCGTGCAGGACGTGGTCCTGTTCTTTAGGACACTCTGAGAGGCTATCCCGCTTATCGTTGTTATTCGAAAAGAGCCGGGCGTTCTTCAATTTTGACTCGCGGACTTCGCGCGTCACTCTTATATCTTGCCGAAGGAACGATATGGTTGATTGTGTCGCGGTCACCGGAGCTGCCAGCGGTGTTGGACGGGCGTGTACCGAGCTATTGCTAAAGGAGGGTTACCGCGTTCTGGCGTGCGTGCATATTCTTTTGATCACACACGACTTGGGCGTTGTCAACGAGCTGGCTGATCGAGTTGTTGTCATGTACGCGGCGAAGCTCGCTGAACAGGGTTTGCGGCGGGAAGTATTAGCAAATGCGAAACACCCCTATACCCAGGGGCTGTTGCGATCCATGCCCGCCCAAGCGAGACGCGGCCAACGGTTGCAGGCAATCGAGGGAACCGTTCCTCCTATAACCGAGTGGCCAAAGGGGTGTCGGTTTTCCACCCGATGTCCACACGCTTTCGAGCCCTGTCCCGATCAAGTCCCGCGTTTGTCAATGCATTCACAGACCCATCGCGTCTGGTGCCATTTGTACCCGTGACCGATTTGTTTATTAGCCAAGTACACTTAAAGAAAAAGGCAAGGTTCATCATGATTCGAGAAGCGATGCTCTATAGGAAGACTCACGGCGACAAGCTGCATTGTAAGCTTTGCAGTCATCACTGCAGGATAGCGGAGGGTGAATTCAGTTTTTGCGGTGTGAGGGAAAACCGCGACGGTCGCCTCGTCACCCATGTTTATGGAGAAGCGATCGCGGTGAACATCGATCCCATCGAAAAGAAGCCCCTGTATCACTTCTTACCCGAAACGACTACGTTTTCCTTTGCCACCCTGGGCTGCAACTTCCGTTGTGATTTCTGTCAAAACTGGCAGATCTCACAGTTTACGAAAAAAGACAGTCCGCATCTATTCGGAACGAAGATGTCTCCGGAACAAATCGTACAAGAGGCGGTTCAAAACGGTTGCCGTAGCATTTCCTATACCTACACGGAACCCACGATCTTTTTCGAATACGCTTATGAAACCGCGAAATTGAGTCGAGAGCATGGGCTTGCCAATGTCTTTGTCACCAATGGGTACATGACCAGAGAAGCGCTGGAGACAATTCGTCCCTATCTGGACGCCGCCAACGTCGATCTCAAATCCTTCAGCAACGAGTTCTACACGAAAAACTGTAAGGCGAGGCTTAAACCCGTGCTAGCCACAATTCGAGCGATGAAAGAGTTGGGGATTTGGCTGGAGGTCACTACGCTGGTAGTCCCGGGAGAAAACGACGACGACGCAAACCTGCGCGATATCGCCGAATTTATCGCTGGTGTAGATAAAAGCATTCCTTGGCACATCAGCAGGTTTCACCCGGATTTTCACGTGATGGACAAACAACCCACGCCGCTCGAATCCTTGCTTAAAGCTCACGGCTTAGGGGAAGAGGCCGGTTTGCGATATATCTATATGGGAAACGTCCCGGGGGAAGCGGCTCCGACGCGTTGCCCGAACTGCTGGAAGCCAGTGATTCAAAGAAGCGGCTACGTCGTGAATAGCCGAATCAAAGAAGGAGCCTGCCCCTACTGCAATAGCCGGGTTCCAGGGGTGTTTTAAAACCAGATAATCGCGAGGACAAAAATCCAGCTTTCGTTATTATTCGAACGACCTGAAAGAAACTATTCCTCACCGCACTCTTCACCGCTCAATCCTTCGCGTCCTTCCTTGATCAGCCAGGGAACCATCAGCAAGGCGGCTGCCGGATCGGCCCACCACCACCCTGCGAAGGCATTTGCGATAAGACCGAGTAGCAAGGTCAAGGAAAGGTATGAGCAAGCAAGGGTTTCCTTGGCTTCCGCTCGCAGCGCGGCACTTCCCAGCTCGCGCGCCGCACGCAACTTTCCAAAGGACACCAACGGCATGATGACGAGAGATGCTACCGCGAGGATGATGCCGAGCGCGCTCTCCCGTGGGACATTCGCGGTCCAAAGTGTCCAGCCCGACTGCACCGTGACATAAATGGCGAGAGCAATGAAGGTCACGCCAACGAAACGGTGGACCCGTCTCTCGGTGCGCTCGATGGTCTCGCTATCCGCTCCACGAGCTTCGACGCGAAGTCTCCAGAAAAGCACCGCTGCTGCGGCCAGCTCGATAATGCTATCCAAACCAAAACCAACGAGTGCGATGCTGCCGGCATCAACACCAGACCAGATGGCGATCACGGCCTCGAGTGAATTGTACGCCATGGTCGCGGCTACGAGCCCAATACCGATGCTCGCCCACCGCGTGTTCGTTATTCCCGTGTCGCTCATGCCTTGCCCTCGGCATCACGCAACCTCCGCCCATTTCAAATGATGGGACGCGTCATGTTCTAATACGTGTCGTGGATTGTCAACCAATTCAACGACCTTAAGGGAAAAGAGCCATCGGAAGTCGTGGATTTCGATGGCTTGGCTGAACGTGCCTATTCAATTCCGATAATCTCAACAGGACAGGCTTCCGCGGCCGAGGTGACGCATTCCCTTTATTTATCGCCGACCTCACCTTCGCCCAACTTTCCTTCAACGCGATATTTTCCGACGATACAGCTCAATTCATCTTCGGAATTTTCCTCGAACACCTCCGGGCACTCCTCCCATCAGACTCCGCAGCAGATGCATTCATCTCGATAAATTGTAACTTTCACTATTATTCTCCTCTATTCGAATTCGATTTATCGCACATAGGCCCGGCGGCCGCATTGGGCTGGTCCGAATGTGCCTCGTCGTCTCACGGATTGCGGGCGGCGTGACTTCCCGAAGTTTATCTCATCTATCCCACTCGATCGCGCGCGACAGGACTTCGAGAATATCCCACTGGCCGATTTCATCTTCCTTGTTTTCCGATTTAAGACCGTCGGTCAGCATGGTCATGCAGAAGGGACAGGCGGTGGCAATCGCGTCAGCACCCGCGTCCAACAATTGCTTGGTGCGCAGGTAGTTGACGCGCTTCTCTCCTTGCTCTTCCATGAACATCTGAGCGCCACCGGCTCCGCAACACATCGAGCGGTTACGAGACCAGTATTTCGGCTCAACCAATTGAACACCGGGCACCGATGCGAGCAGCTTTCGAGGCGCGTCGTAGATATTGTTATAGCGTCCCAGGTAACAGCTATCGTGGTAGGCGACTTTCGCGTTCACGGGTTTCGACGGCGAGAGTTTCCCCTGTTGAATGAGATCCAGCAAGAAGTCGCTGTGATGGATTACTCGATAGGTGCCCCCGAAATCGGGGTATTCGTTTTTGAGTGTATTAAATCCGTGGGGGCACGCGGTTACGATCGTCTTCTGATCGAGTTTGTATGGATTGAAGGTATCGATATTCTGCTGGGCCTGCATTTGAAATAGATATTCATTGCCCGCCCGTCTGGCTGGATCGCCGCAACATCCCTCTTCGTTTCCGAGAATCGCGAAGTTGACGCCGGCCAGCTTGAACAGCCTGCAAAGGGCAACGGCGGTCTTCTTGGCGCGGTCGTCGAAGCTCGCCGCGCAGCCCACGAAAAAGAGTGTCTCCGCGTCCGGATTGTCCGAAAGCAGTGGTATATCCAGCCCCTTTGACCACGCCGCTCGATCCATGGAGGACAGGTTCCAGGGATTGCTGTTGGTTTCGATGCCATTGAAGGGCTTGGCTAATTCAGATGGAAAATCGCCTTCGACCATAACCTTGTGCCTCCGCATATCGATAAAACCTTGTACATGGTCGATTAGAACCGGGCATTGTTCCTCGCAAGCGCGGCAAGTGGTGCACGCCCAAATTACATCCGGATGAATGATGTCAGGGACGATATCCACTGCTTCGGAGGATCGAAAATAGGCTCCCGGAGGCGCGTTGCTGTGAGGCATTTCGGATTTATCGTTTTGGAGCGATTCGGTCGCTTGTCCTTCCTCCCGATTGACGTTTTCGGACACGACTAGCCGGGATTCGCTTTGGTAAAGGTGGCCGCGTTGAGCGAGAATGACGTGTTTGGGCGAAAGTTTCTTCTCGGTATTATAGGCGGGGCAGTTGTCGCTACAGCGTCCGCACTCGGTACAGGTGTATAAATCGAGTATATTCTTCCACGAAAGGTTCTCGATACGCGCACGGCCGATCGGTTCTTCCCTTTCGACCTTGCCTTCCAGATCGGTAACCGTGTCGAGCTTACCGGCCGGACCCTCACGCCGTAGAAAAACGTTGGGGATAACGGTGATCACGTGGAAGTGTTTCGAATAGGGTAGAATATTTAGGAACGTCAACACGAGCACGCTGTGACCCCAGAATCCGATGTGCTGCAACGCGGTCAACCAACCGTGGTTCAAGCGACCGGGGTAAAGTAGCAACGCCGCGATCGAGCCGGCCGGCTCCACAATGCTGAAAGCGACAACCTGCCCCGAACGCTCTTTGTCGAGCAACAGGGTTGCTCCGTCATATAGAATATCCGCCAGCATCATGCTGATGATAATGAATAGAATAAGCAATCCTTCGCCGCTCAGGGTCATGCGTTTTTCCCTGGTAACCAGGCGAAGATAGAGGAATACCGAGGCGCCGATAACAACCGCGACGATGAATATATCCTTGGCTATATTATAGAAAATACCGATCGGATGTTCCAACGATAGAATTCCCCAAAAATCAAAATACGGATCATACCCGCGGCTCCACAACATCACGCTTCGTAGTAAAAGCACGAGAAATCCGAAAAAGATCGCCACGTGCGCGTAACCCGAAAGCGGGTAATAGAGCATTTTCTTTTGTCCGAAGACATAGATCAATAAATCCCTGATCCGTTCCCCTATGGAACCGAGTGTCGGCTCCGATCGCGGCTCCGATCCGCCGATCTGCATCAACTTCCATCGTCTGATCGCCGACCAAGTAAAAAGAACTAGGAAACACGACAGCACCAACGTCATTGCCGTAGGACCCATACCGCTTTCTCCCATTACGAATCGCGCTGTATCCAACGTGAAGCGATTTAGTTATCAACCGGAAATATCCCTGTATGTCGCGTCAATCTTCGACGCCATGATGAAGTCGTTTTCGTGCAGCCCGCCTATCTTATGGGTAAAAAGCTCGATGCGCGCTTCGCCCCAGGAGATGCAGATACTCGGATGGTGATTCTCTCTTTCCGCCAAGTCACCGACGAGGTCCGCGAACACGAGTGCCCTCTTGAAGTTTTCGAATTTGTACTTCTTGGTAACATGATGATCCTCTACGAGTTCCCATCCCTGCAGCTGGTTAAAATACTCGCGAAGCGTGTCACCGGTTAGTTTTGGCGCCCCGCCTCGGCAGGGCGTACACTGCTTTTTAGTAAGATTTTCCATGTCATCACCTGTTTCTGCATAAGCAAACGTCAGCAACCGATCGAGGTGTTCGGAAAGTACGTCATCGGTTATTTTCGGCACCCTGCCTCGGTACGGCGTACACCGCTTTTGAGTGAGATCTTTCATCTCGTTACCAGATTTCACGTACGTAGATATCACTCGATTTCTCCGTAAGATCGATCGGTTATTGCTTCGAGCCGGAACCGCTTCGCTCGACTCACACGCCGGAACCCAAGAAACTTATTGGTTCCTTCTACTATTCGCCGAGATGCAAAAAGGATGCCGCGTTCTGTGGACGGTTGACGACATTCTGAGGCTTGCCTTGGCAATAGCCGCGAATGTTGTCAATCGTAGTATCTAAGATACGCGATACGGCCTCGTTGGTATTGAAAGCGTTATGAGGCGTAATATAAACATTCCTCAATCGTAGAAGCAGATGATCGGCCAACAGGGTTTCAAGGTTGTGCCTTTTGCGAAAGACCGACCGCAGCAATTCCGCCTCTTCGCGAATCTCCGGCTCGCCTGGAAGCACATCAAGTCCTACGGCTCGCACTTTCTCATCGGCAAGAGCTTCGACTAAAGCTTTGATATCCACCACGTCACCGCGGGCGGTATTGATCAGGACCACGCCCTGTTTCATAAGAGCAAATTCCTTTTGCGAAATCAGGTGGCGCGTTTTCGGGGTGGACGGAACGTGCAAGGTGATGACGTCGGACTCTCGCAACAGGGTTTCCATATCGACGTATTGGTAGCCCGACCGGCTCTTGAGTTCCTTATCCGGTTTAAGGTCATAGGCCAGAACGCGCATGCGAAAACCTAAGGCAATGCCGGCCACATAGCGCCCGATCAACCCCGTCCCCACGACACCGATGGTTTTACCCTGAAGATCGAAGCCTTGCAGGCCGTATTGGGAGAAATCACCGCTACGCGTCCTCTCGATCGATTCGGTTAGTTTGTGACTGATATTCAATATAAGGGCAAACACATGCTCGGCGACTGTATTGTCGCCGTAGCTCGGAACGTTACAGACACTTATACCATGCGAATCACAGTACGAAAGATCAATGTGATCAGTGCCCGTGGATCGAGTAGCGATCAATCGCAGCTTCGGTAACCGGCGTAATAAGTCAGCGCGTAATTCAGAGTGAATAAACACGGAGATGATCTCCGCCTCTCGTAAGTCATCTTCTATAGAATCGATCAGCTTCCCCGTACAGAATGCCACACGGTGCTCACTTCCCAACGCGCCGAACCGTTCTCTTTCCCACTGTTCCAAATCACAGGCTAAAATATACATCGTCAATCCTCGCTGTCAGAAAGCCACGGCTAGGCTAGTCAGCCGATTATAGACGAACAATAATTTCACACCAACCGCGTGTTTATACGGTTATTTTGGTCTGCTTTTAAGTGGCAACATCAACGCAACTCGTCCGCCCAACAACGCTCAGTAGATCCCTCTTCTTCGGTATTCATAGCTTAATGTTGCAGAAACACCTTTTGTGCAAATTGCTTAGCACGTCATTACTAGAGCCTTTATAGGTTGATCCACCGGTACGCCTGTTGCAGAAATAATTGCGGTATCTGAAACGTTAGAAAAGCCCCTATCGCGTCGTTTGTTGAATGGCGGCGTATCAGCGATGGGTTTGAGATGGATTCGTCTTGTTTCAAAAGACTGGGTCCTATCAAACAGGACTTAAAACAGATATAGAATGTTATCTATCGACGAACAACCCGAAGGATATGTCGTGAATCATTACAACCTAAAATATCGGTTTTACCTCATTGCGCAAAAACGAGGCAATAAATCGCAGCTATGATCTTCTGTTGGTAAACGACGAGAGACAAGTGGGTTTTGCATGTTACGATCCGCGATCCGATGAAGGACTATTTCGACTTCGTTCCTCTCCTTTTAGTCGTGTTGGTCACCTTTTTGGTCCCGCTCTTGGTGTCACATGTTCGCTGGATCCGCGTCCCGACCATGGCCGGTGAAATCATCGCCGGCATAGTCATCGGGGAAAACGGTCTCGGTTGGGTGAGGCCCAATACGCTACTTAATATCCTTTCGCTGCTCGGATTTGCCTATTTAATGTTTCTATCCGGTCTTGAAGTTCGTTTCGACATCATTTTCGCAAACCCAGGCGAGTCGATAGACACGTTGCGCAAACGGCTAAGTAAGCCTCTATACATAGGAGTCATGGTCTTTTTAGCAACTCTGATATGCGCATTTGTGGGCAGTCTTGTTCTTTGGGAGTTTACACCGCAATCCGATCCGTGGCTGTTGACGCTTATCTTGTCGACCACTTCGCTGGGGCTGGTGATGCCTGTGCTTAAGGAAAGCAAGCTGGTAACGAGCGCATATGGACAAATACTTCTAGTTTCCGCCGTCGTCGCGGATTTCGCCACCATGCTGTTGTTCAGCTTCTACGTCGTATTGCACACCAAGGGACTGACACCGGAAATCTTGTTATTTCTTTTACTATTCGGAGCGTTTGTCACGGCTTACCGATTTGTCATGGTCGCGCGTCGACGCTTTCCGGGCATCGCGCTTTTTCGAGGTCTCGCCGCGGCGTCGTCACATATGGATCTTCGCGGCGCAATCGCGGTAGCGATAGCATTCATCGCCCTGGCGGAAAGCCTCGGCGTAGAAATGATCCTGGGCGCTTTCCTCGGAGGCGCTCTTATTTCCGTTCTGTCGGATAAGCCTCCGTCGGACCTGCACCACCGTCTGGATGCGATCGGTTACGCTTTTTTTGTACCTATTTTTTTCGTCATGATGGGCGTCCGAACTGATATCGGCGCCGTCTTTGAGTCGAGTCGCAGCATGCTATTGGTCCCCTTACTACTGTTCGCGGCCTATTTTGCGAAAACCGTTCCCGCGTTGTTTTTTCAACTTGTATACGACTTTCGCCGTTCGCTGGCCGCGGGAATCCTGCTATCCTCACGGTTGAGTCTCATCATTGCGGTTTCCGCTATTGGCCTGGAAATGGGCAGGATCGGCAATACAACCAACTCTGCGATCGTCGTTGTCGCTATTATTACATGTATTGTATCTCCCATTATGTTCAACCGAATCCTTGGTCTGGAGGAAAAAGCGTAGACTCTAACACGTTTTCGGAAGGCGCAGATTACTCATATTCATTAGAACAGCATGCTGGGGAGAAGCGACAGGGATATACAAGAAGAACTAAATCGTACTCGTTTCGCCGTCCAACGGAGCCTCCGCGATCTTCAGAAGTTGTTTTCCCCGGTTCAAACCCGAAAATAGGCGCTGCAGGGTTTCAGGGGCGTTTTCGAGTCCTTCCGCGAGATCGATTTGATACTTGATCTTTCCTTCCTTGACCCAGTCCAATAGCTCGTCGGAAGCTTCTTGAAAGCGATTCGCGTAGTCGAGAATGATAAATCCTTGCATCTTGGCGCGCTGAATTATTAGGTTCATGTAGTTTGTGAGACCGTGTTGAGTCTGCGCGGAATTGTATTCGGAAATCGCACCGCAAAGTACGACCCGAGCGTTGAGCGATAGGTGGGCAAGTACGGTGTCCAAAGTCTTTCCTCCGACGTTGTCGAAAAACAGAGTCACCCCTTCAGGTAGAAGTTCGTTAATGCGCGGACCCACGTTTTCAGACTTGTAATCGACAATCCCGTCAAGCTCGATCTCGTCGCGCAACCAACCACACTTTTGAGAACCACCGGCTATACCGACGACTCGGCCCCCTTTCAGCTTGGCGATCTGCGCGGCGATCGATCCCGTCGCCCCCGCGGCACCGGAAACCACCACCCTATCGCCCGGCTTGATCTCACCAACTACTAACATCCCGAAATAAGCCGTCAGGCCGGTAATGCCTAAAACGCTCATCGACAACGGAATAGGAAACTTCGTAGAGACTTTCGTAAGCGCGCTTTCCGAGCCTTTGTTTAATAAACAGTAGTCTTGCCAACCGAGTAGACCCGAAACCAAGTCGCCGGGTTTGAAGTACGGATTACGACTCTCGACGACTTGACCCACTGCGATCGAACGCACGACTTCACCCAGCTCGATAGCCGGAAGGTAGCTCGGTCCCGCCATCCACCCGCGCTGAGTTGGATCAAACGATAGATAGAGGTTTCGCACTAAAATCTGGCCCTCCTCAATCCCGGCAACCGGTTCCTCCGTCCACTCGAAATTCTCGCGCTGAACCATTCCTGAAGGTCGCTTCTTCAGCCGCCAAATTCTATTGATAGTATTGTTCATAATCACGTCCTCCACGGAAACAACTTAATAAGTAGTTCGTTTGACGGTAGGTAGGAAGTTAAAATGATCAATAGTAATCTAAAATACATTTTGCCCTTCTTATATCAATTCGGCGATCCAGCAGGCGTTAGCGATGTTGGCTACCAATTCGTATGTATTCCCTTCCAAAAATAAGCCCGATCGTCCACTCCAGGGCGATGCGTATTTTCCGCGCGAAACCAGGCATCTTTAGTAGACCTTAACGTTGCAAAAACCCGCCGGCGTAAACCGCTTTCGCTCGCGAAAAACAGCGCGAACTAAGGGCGTGCTCACTTTTTTTGAACCTCACTTAGGGTGCACTAAGCTGCGGTCCAAAAAAA
>JAFGIB010000118.1 GCA_016929805.1 Deltaproteobacteria bacterium
ACAATTCGTGGTTGGGTTACGGTTTTGCGGGGGACAAGCCCCCGCGCTACGAGGTTTTTCGCTGTTATTTATGGTTAACGCCTATGACCGTTCAGGGAGGGTACTGCTGTTTGGCTACGACGGCGGCCAATTCATCCCTTAAGACCGGCACCTACCCTGGGGCGATTGTATTCGAATCACCCCAGCGTCCTCGGGCCGGCGTACTCGGGTCCTTCGGACCCTGCGTACTTCTGCTGGAAACGTACAGCTTCGCGGACTCGCGTCCGCTCCGCTTCGTACGTTTGCACCGACAACCGTTAGGTACAATAAGAGAAGGGTCAAAACCGCGTATGACGCAACTGCTTAAAAAGCGGCGGCAGACATGTCATTTGCAGCGAAGCGAGAAAGCTTAAAATGAGATTTTTCGCCGCCTTTGGCTCCTCGAAATGATAGATCACGCCGCTTCTCCACCACTTTTTGAGAATCTCCGGTATGGCCGAGAAACAGGGCGAAATCTCGCTCTTTAAAACCGACCGTTGCTCTAGTTTTCCTCAGCGGGTGTAAAGCGAAACGGGATCTGAAGCACCGCGCAGTCCCCACCCGTCGGCTCGGGAAAGCTCCAGCCTTCCGCCAGGGTTCGAACGCAGGAGAAAACGTCATTATCGCGCAAAGTTCCCGCCACGGCGGTGGCGACGATTTTCCCGGTCGCATTAACCTTGAGTTTTAAATCGAGGCTCCCCTGAAGAACGTTGTCGCGTTTAAGCCCCCGCTCATAACAGGTTTGAACCTGACGGCGATTGTTTGAAACCACTTTTCTGACCTCCGTGGTCGGTAAATCTCCCGAACAATCCCACGGACCGCGACGTTCAACGCGTTTCTTTACTTCCGGCTCAGGCTCCTCGGGCTCCGGTTTGACCTCTTCCTCGATGACGAATTCTTGTTGTTCTAACGGGTTAATTCTCTTTGGCACCTCGGGGACAGGTTCTTTGGGAGGCGGAGGTTCTTTTCTTTCCATCTGCACGAACATCCAAAGACTCGCGGCACCTGACAGTAAGATGAGCCCCGTGATGACGTATTTTAGATTGCTCTTACCTTTAGCCTTTGGTGGGGCGATCGAACCATAAATCTGACGCACGGCTTTTCCTTTCCTCTCGTTGGTAAGCGCGAACGCGAAAATGCGTATCTAGCACGACTTCGATATAAGTCTACGCGTACGCACGTCGCGCTTATTAGTCAAAAAACGAGAGCAAGCTGTCGACTCTAAAGGGGGCGCGCGTAAATCCAAAGAAATTGTCGATCGATTGGAGCGGCTTTTTAACCGGCTGAATTTATTCGCTTTTTTTGCCCTATTCCCGATTGGTTACCACGCTTCAGACGATCGCAGCCGAACGTACATATAAGAGCTTCCCGGTGTTAGCCCGTATCGGGTTGCGGGGTAGGGACAGCTCATCTAGGATGGTCGTGCTGTTCGTAAAGGGTGGTATTGAAACCTTGGAATCCCTCCGATCGGTTCAGTCGATCGATCGCTAGCCGAGCCTGAAATCTCACACAAAAACAACTCAACAGGAATCCATCGCAGTGGCTGATAAAACCTCGACTTTCAAACAAAAAATTCAGACCTATGGGCTATGGCTGGTCGTCGGCCCGCTGGTAGTCGTGTTTGCCCTTCAATTCGGCGGTCCGCAAGCACAAGGTTGTAGTAGCGGCGGAAGCTCGCTCGCCGCTCGCGTTTACGGCGCGAATATCTCTATCGGCGATCTTCAAGCGGCTTATCTGCTTGCCGGTATCGACAACATGCCCGCGCAGCAGGTCGAGCAGTTCGGCTTGAAAGTGAATGTATTCAACGGCTTGATCGAGCGGTCGCTCCTGGCGCGCGAAGCCCGAAAAATAGGATTCGATATCAGCGAAGACGAAGTGCTCCAGAGCGTGGCGGAAGACGGGACGGTCTATCTATCGATGTCGGTCGAAGCGCCGCCGTTTTTGCGGTCCGGTGCGCGCCGTTTCGACTTCTCGGATAAGGACGGCCGTTTTGACATGGACAATCTGCGCCGCTTTATCCAATACCGACTGCGTCGCAGCATCAATGAGTTTTCGCAAGCACAGATCGAGGAGACGTTGGCGCAGCGAATGCGTGATGTCCTGACCGCGAGCGTTCAGGTGGGACCGGAGGAGGTTTGGGACGCTTACGTTCGAGAACGCGATCGGGTGGTTCTCAAGTACGCGCGGTTTTCTCCCGCCTACTACCAGGACCTTCTGGAGCCGAGCGAGAGAGAAGTAACGGACTGGCTCGCGGCTAACGAAAAAGCCGTGGAAGCGGAATATGAGCAGAATCGCAGCCGCTATATTGCGCTCGAAAAGCAAGTGCGCGCGAGGCATATCCTGATAAAAGTCGAGGCCGACGCGGAGCTTGAGGCGAAAGAGGAGGCGCGAGCAAAGGCGAACGCGTTGTTGGCTCAGCTAAAAGCCGGGGCTGATTTTTCGCTGCTCGCGCGCGAGCACAGCCAGGACAAGGGCAGCGCGCGCCGGGGAGGCGATCTCGGTTATAATCCACGCGGACGCATGGTCGCGCCTTTTGATGAAGCGCAGTTTTCGCTCCAGCCCGGAGAGATCTCGAATCCCGTCGAGACGAACTACGGTTTTCACATTATAAAGGTCGAAAGCATTCGGGAAGGAGATGTTCCGGAAGAGGAGGCGAAAAGGGAAATCGCCGAGCGCACGTTGCGCGAGAGTCGAGGAAAAGAGCGCGCGCGTGAAGCGGCCGAGTCCATGCTTGCAAGGCTCAAGCAGGGAACCACAATGGAAACCGTCGAGGCGGAGTTCGCCGGCCGGCCGGCGGAGCAAACGGTCGACGCCGACGAAAGCGAGGCCGAGGCAGAACAAGACGAGCAGGACCCGTTGGCTCCTCAGGTTCGAACGACCCAGGCTTTTAGCCGTACCGACACCGCGATTTACGGGCCGTTTGACGCGAGCGCGCTGACGCAGGCGGCCTTTGAGATGAGCCAGGATAAACCGCTTCCGGATAAGCCGATTCAACTCGGAGACGAGTGGGTCGTCTACCGCCTGGAATCACGAACCGGCGCGAAGCGGGAAGAGTTCACGCAGGCCGAACGCGAACAGGTTTCCGGTAGGTTGCTCGACGCCAAGCGGATGGATGTGCTCGCGAGCCACGTCAGGCGGTTGAAAAGAGAGGCTGCGGAGGCCAACCAATTGTCGATTAATGAAGAGATCATCGCCAGCCTAGGCGAAAGCGGCGAGTAGTCGCTCCGGCCGGATTCGTGTCGAGATGCGAAAACGCGCGTCAAGCCTTTGGGAAATTTGGTTTGGCCTTCTCGCGATCCTATCGGTGATTCCTTTATGGCTGGTTGATTATCCGCCGATCCAGGATTTACCGCAGCATCTCGCGGCGATACGCGTGCTTCATTCGTTTCGCGATCCAGCCTTCGGCTTCGCGTCTTACTTTACAATTGATATACTGCGAACCCAGTATCTGCTCTATTACCTCGCCGCCCACGCGCTCGCGTATCTGTTTGATCTCGTGCTGGCGAACAAGATCTTGTTGACCGTGGTTATCTCGGCGACGCCTTACGCCATGCGCAGCCTGCTGCGCGCGCTCGCCGGCGATCAGCGCCTCGCGCTGTTTGTCTTGCCTCTGACTTACAACGCGCACCTGATTCTGGGTTTCTTCAATTTTCTCGCGGCCGTTCCCCTGGCGCTTTACGGCCTGTCGCTGGCTGTTCAACAGCGCGGGCGACCCGGTCGGTTGAAGGCGGCGACTTGGGCGATGCTGACGCTGGTCACCTTCTACACCCACGTCGTTCCTTTCGGCTTACTGATTTTTGGTTCTTTTTTAGTCTTTTTGGGCGTTGATCTCAAAGGGACGATTAAGCGCTTTGCGCTTTTTATACCCGCCGCGCTCGGTGTGCTTTTCTGGATCGTCACAAGCCCCGCCGGCCACTCCTTTCGAACCGCCGCGTTGCTCTCCGATTCGCGATCCGGACCTCAACCCTTCTTCCAGCCCTGGAGAGAAGCGCTGCGCGACGCGCCCGCGTGGATGACCGACATATTATGGGATCAATTCGACGATCGATTGCTGCTCGCGTGGGGCGCGCTCGCGGCGGCCGCGTTGCTTTGCGGTTTGGGAATCCCCCGGATCGGCAGCGCGCGGACCTACCTGCGCGGCCTGCTCGAACATCCGAAATACCGGCTCTCGTTGCTCGCGCCGGTCGCCGCCTTGGCCTATTTCGTTTCGCCGACGTCGTATGATTGGATCTGGCCGATCGCGCAACGTTTCCCGTTGTTGGCGGCGATTTTTTTCATTCCGGCGCTGCCGCGTCCCAAATGGATTTTCGGTTATTTTATCTATCTGGCGGTATCGGTCATCGCGCTTGCGCAGTTTTACCAGGTAGGGACCGCATTTCGCTACTACCAGCAGCAAGAGGTCGGCGACTTCGAAGGCGCGCTTGAGGCCATCCCCGAAAGAGAGCGAGTGGCGGGGCTGATTTGGCAGCGCGGCTCGGCGGTCGTCAAGTTTTCGCCTTTTATTCACTATGTCGCGTACTATCTCGTGCGCAAAGGCGGCGCTGTGATGTTTACTTTTGCCGATTTTCCGGCCTCTCCGTATACCTTTCTCGAACAGAATCGACCCGAGCGCGTTCCTCCGCGCTGGGAATGGAAACCCGAGGCCGTCGATCCCGCTCGCGATCTCTCGTGGTATCGTTACGTACTTGTACGCGGCGGCCCCGGCCCTATCGCGAGCCAGAGAGAGGTCTACGCGCCGGTGTATCGAGGCCATAAGTGGAGCGTTTGGAAAAGGTCGAAATAAGACTTCGCTCGCATCATTTAAAGGGTTGCCGGCGCAATGACGGACGACTCCCCCGTGAATGCTGACCCATCAAAAGCTTCCCGATCGGTTCGGTTAAAAGATGGCGCACAGGCTAATGAGGAACCTGGCCGGCCAAAATGCGCGGATCGCGGCCGGTTTTGGAATTAACCTTACCGCGAGCGCAAAACCGCGGCTTTTGCTTTGCTGGAGCCTAAATTTTTCCTTTTTTCTCGACGTTTACATTAACGTTGCAAAAAACGTCGAGCGGGAACGCGAAAAAAGCGATGAAATAAGGGCGCGCGGAACTTTTTTTGGGCCCGAGCTTAGTGCACCCTAAGTGAGGTCCAAAAAAAGTG
>JAFGIB010000009.1 GCA_016929805.1 Deltaproteobacteria bacterium
AGCCGGTTTTACGGGATGAATTGGCCGCCGTCGTGGTCAAACAGCAGTACCCCCCTGAACGGTTACGTCTTTTTCTAAGGCCAGCCCGCATCCCTAGCTTTCGCTTGAAGTAATTCCTGAATCCTCCATGAGATCTACTTGCTGCGAATCAAACGGTTTCTCGTCGCCCCGGTCCGGGTTGGCGAGAATTTCCGAGAGCCTCTGAAGCGTTTCGCGAACGTCTCGCAGCGCGTCTACCAGATGGCGTATTCGCTCCTGCGCGCTGCTCATTCGTGTCTCAGCTTCCGAACGGGTGGTATGAAGCTCGTCACCTAACCGCCTCTTCTCATCGATTAGACTATCGAGCCTCTCCTGAAGAAGTTGTACCTGTAGCTGACGCTCATTTAGCTCGTTTTTCACATCGACCAACTTAGAATCGCTTTGGTACTTTTCCGCGATGACCTGGTTGGATTTACGTTGTTCGCTTCCCAGCGTTTGTTCACTTTCGGAAAGCGCCGACTCCAACCGAGTTTCACTCAGCTGCAAAGCTTCGACCGACGCTCTCAGCGCTGTGTTCTCCTTTTTCAGATCAGCAGCCTCTATTTGAATAATCCTGGTTTCGTCGCAGGCGTCCGCAAGCGATTTCTCGACATCGGCGAGTCGTTTCGACAGCTCATCGCAGCGGGCTCTTAACTCCTCGTTTTCCTGGTTCGGTCCGCTGGCGTCTTCAACAGAAGTGGAAAGAGTCGTGCGAGAGATCTCAAGCTCGAATCGTTCCTTTATTTCCTCCAAACGACGCTCTAATGACAACGCGCGTTCCTGTGCGTTTTGTAACTCGTATTCCTTTAGAACGAGACGCGCTTCTGTCATCTCCCTAGCCTCTTCAAGCTCGGCGATCCGCGATTGCATTCCGCGCACGCGTCCAGATAGGCTCGCGGATTCGGCCTCGACGCTGCAATGGACCTTTTCAGGCGAGAGCCCCGCTAGCTTGAGATGACCGCAGGCCTCGTCCAGTCGTAAAGCCGCTTCAAAACGACCCGCCTCAGCTTCAACCGCTCGCGCGACAGCCCGATCGCGCTCGGAGGTCACTCGCTTCAACGCCTCTGCATCAGAACGCGTTTGCTCGACCAAATCCCTCATCAACGCGTTACGCCTGTCCATCTCTGTTCGGAGTTCGCGCAACTCATCGCCGCAGGTGCGAAGCGCTTCTTCCATCCGTTCGACCTCGCGCGTCCGCGCGGAGTACTCATCTTGATCGGTACTGCTGGAGTCGGTCTGTGGCTCAACGGAAAGCAGATCAGCCGATAGAGGCGCTACTCGTACTACCGTATAGGGATCAATCGCTAAGCGTTCACCCGAACACAACGCGACAAAACGCGTGGGAACTTCGCGAACCGGATCGATCAAAGAAGCATCAAAGCTGATTTCTACCAGTTCCTCGGCCGCCGCGAAGTCCACTAACGAATACCCAAAAAGGGGCGTTTGTCTCATCAGGCTGACCGCTGTAAACCGCTCGGCCAACAATCGGTAGACCGCCTGGTATCTAAGCTCGTTTTCATCATTACGAAAAGCGGAAATCTCACCTACATTAAGCCTATCGTTGTTGACTATCCCTACCACGACCAGACCGCGCGCATCAACCACACGGTGTAACTCGGCGATCAACGCTTCAGGATCGAAATCAAGCGAGGCTAAATCCGGAACTACCACCACATCAAAGGCTCCGTCCTCAAAGGGTAAACGTCCCGACAAAAGAGCGGTGACGTGTATTCCCTCCGGTTCAATCGATGCCGGCGTTTTATCCGCGACTAGCCATTCAACCGACGAAGCATTCTTTAGAATTCCATCAGCGTCGACGAGCTTATCCGAAATACAAAGCAGCTTTCGCCTCGAAATAAACCCCTCGAGGAAAACGAACAACGCTTGGTTCGAAGAGCGATCCCGACTCAAATTCTCTAAATTATCCATATGTTGCACCATCGCTATCTTCACTCCGCATTGCCATGATTAACTCATCGAGAAAAAAAACACTGATTTCGCAGCTTCTCCTGCTAGCTCGAGAGCTCGAGAATGGTCCGTTCGCCCGCATTCTACCGATTCTTTCTCCTTTTCGCCCACGTTTTTCGCAAGCTGATGCCGGATTGTTACCGTAAGCGTTCAGGGGTCAAACAAGTCGGCGGCCAATTCGCCCGTAAGACCGAGCGCAGCCGAAGGGCCGGCGAGGATGGTTAATGCCGTACCGGACGGTTGTCGGTGAAAACGTAAAAAAACGAAGCGGACGCGAGTCCGCGAAGCTGTACGTTTCCAGCGGCACTACGCAGCGTCCGAAGGACTTGAGTACGCCGGCCCGAAGACGCTGGGGTGATTCGATGAGAATCGCCCCAGGGTCGGTGCCGGCTTTACGGGATGAATCGGCCGCCGTCGTGGTCAAACAGCAGTACCCCCCTGAACGGTTACTCGTTACCGAGCCGTGACCCGCTTTCTTGCTCCAACTACCCGTTCGATACCGGAAAAGTCCTTGTAGCAAGCGGTTTCTTCGAAGCGAGAATCCGCCCTTAACGTATCGATTACCAATGCCGCCTGTCCTTTACCTACCTCCAGCATCAACGACCCGCCCGGAGCCAGCCATTCGACCGCCGTGCTTCGTAGCCGTCGGTAGAAATCACACCCGTCGTCGCCGCCTCGCAAGGCGACTTCCGGCTCGTATCGCCTGATCTCCAATGACAATCTCTCCCATTGATCAGCGGCGATATAGGGTGGATTCGACACGATGACGTCATACAACAGCTCGTTTTCACCTGTTGATTTATTACCAGACTGCTTCTTCTTCGATAATGGCTCGAATAAGTCTCCGTGATAAAAAGCAACGCGCGCCTCGACCGAGTGTTTTTTCGCGTTTCTTTTCGCAATTTCTAGGGCTTCGCTTGAAATATCCGTCGCGTCGACCAAAGCGCCAGGTCTTTCCGCCGCAAGCGTCACCGCAATCGCACCGCTGCCCGTGCCCAGATCCAGAACGCGTCCGGAGTGTTCTATCGCAAATACATCGAGCACTCGGTCGATAAGAGTCTCGGTATCGGGTCGCGGTATCAGAACATCGGGCGTTACCTCGAATACACGGCCGTAGAATTCCTTTTGGCCTAATATGTACGCGACGGGCTCATATCGTCTGCGGCGTAACACTAACTCGCGAATTCGAGAAAGCTCCGACCCGTGAAGCGGTCTTTCCAAGTCTGTATATAGTCCTACCCGATCTAAGCCAAGAGCGCGGGATATCAGCAGCTCCGCGTCGAGCCTAGGAGAGGAAATCCCGTGGGACTCGAAATCCCGGCTGGTCCAAACAAGCGCCGCGCGGATAGTCCAAATCTGCTCTAAGTTTCGAGCCAATTGCCTACCGGGTATGGATTATTTTCGTTTTCGGAGCCAGCCCGCTTCTGGCGAGCACCTGCTTGGCCAGTTTCATTAGCTCCGGTTGCGTTCCCTTCTGGACAAATCCGCCGAGCAAACCCGGCTCGATTTCGGCAAGGCCTTCCATCGCCTTTCGAACTAAGCCGCGTTTTTTTAGCGCAAAACAGGTGTATACCTGGGCGCGCAGAAGCAGAGCCTTGGCTTCGCCGTACTCCTTGTCTTCCGCGGAATAGGTTTCCAACAGTTTTCGGGCTTCATCGGCCTTGCCGCTGCGGGAAAAGCTCTCCGCAACTACAGCGGCGTACATCGCTTTTGCCTTGGGATTTGGCTGCCGGTCAAGCCTGATACTATCCGCCACAGTACGCGCGTCGCGGACCCTATTGCTCCGCAGATACAACAACGCGAGTTGCGAGCGAATATCGTCCTGCAACATTGCGGGCGCTTTACCGAGATCGATCGACTCTAGAATTTGCAGAGCTTCCAACGGCTTGGTCTGTGCGACGAGCTGAGCGCGAGCGAGCGCTTTCATCGCGTCCTTAGAACCGTTTTCCGAAAGCTTCTCAATCGCTTGCCGGCGACCCATTTCATCGGTCGCTTCTTTCATGATTGCGATGACTTTTCGTGAACGGCTCGTCAACCGCCACACGTAGATGCCGAACCCGATCAATGCCAAGGTAACCGCGGCCGGTAGAGCTAATATCCAGTACCCGATATACGGTGTGAGAATGAGCGACGTTATCCAAATAACCACAAGCGCCGCGGCGAGCTGTGCGAGGGTTTTCCACTTGAGCTTGGGTTCCTCCATCTGGGCCAGAGCCTCGGCCGGACTTTTCGAAAGGGATGATGCCTTCTTTTGCTTCACCATCGGGGCGACTCCGTAAAAACCAACAAGAGACGGGGGAAACAGGCGGGGTTTTTGCGCCGCTCCCAAAGGGGGGCTCTACCCCGTAGGAGACGCCGAAGCAAGGCTTTGCTTCCGCCCGAGACGCCGATACGCGAAAGCGAACGCGACCGTTGACCCGATTACTATTATGGCGGTTATAAAGGAGGCAAAAGGTGTAAGCGTTTTTCCGACAATAGAACCAAGACCAAAACCGTAACCGTATACCAGAAGTATGTGAAAAACGTAGATAATCAACGTTTCGCCCGCGAGAAATTCTAACCAGAACGGAAGGCGTTCCTGTTTGCAAGCGGTCCAAGCCAAAAACGCCGAAACCAGAACCACCAGCCCCAACCGTAGCAGATGGGAGGACAAAACCGCGGGACCGCTTACCGCCTGTAGGACGAACGCCGTAATGACGAACAGGATAGAAGTCGTAAAGAGCAGCGCTGCTTCCCCATTTCTATCACGGGCCGATCCAGTGATTCCCCCTATAACGACGCCTAATAGAAAATGAGCGGACCACGGCACCAAGGGAAAGAGAGAGCCGCTCGAAACGGAGAAATAGTTCAGAATAACCCCCCAAGCCCCGGTTGACTCGAGATTGCCGCACAAAGGCGAAACCGCCATTAAAACGACCGCTGTAATAAAGCAGGTGATCATAACCACGGCTCGGTTACTCGCAAGAACCACCAGTAATTCCAGGAACGCGAGCGTGACACCAATACACTGAAGGACATCTGCGATAAAGAACTCACCCAGCGCTTTTGCCGTAGCCGAAGGAGTCGAGGCGAAAAGCGCCGCGACCGGCAGATGCAATAGATAACCGAGCGCGATTAGGGTAACCGCTCGCCGAAAACGCTTTCGAACGGCTCGTTTGTTAGCCTTGTGACGTTCGAATCTGCGCAACGTGGACAGCTCAAAAGCAAGCCCGGCCACAAACAGAAAAGCCACGGAGGTTAGACCGCGAGAAAAAGACCAGACCGAATAGATCGCACCCTGTCGATAGTGGAAAGCGAGAACAGCATCTATCGAGTGTCCTTGCAGCATCTGTAATGATGCGACAAGACGCAAGAGGTCAACATAAATAACGCGAGCCACCGTTATTTCTCCATACGAATGAGCGCTACCAGGCCCTCGGCGAGATAAAACAAGCCCTTCTCGGGATAGCAAAGCGTTCAAACCTTGACAATAAACTAACTCATCCGTGAAGCTGTAATTACGTAAAATGACAAAAGCGAGTGTAATTCAGGTAGGATATGGCTTCTAGCGACCGTATCGGCGAATTATTAGTTCGCCAAAAAATGATCAGCCTTCAACAGCTGCGAAAAGCCCAAGAAGAACAGCGGCGACAAGGGACTAGTCTCGGATACGCGCTCACGAAAATGGGCTTCGTTTCCGACAACCAGATCACCGACTTTCTCAGCCAGCAGTATCGCGTACAGGCGATTGATCTCAGAGAGTACGAGATTGACGCAGACGTGATTGCACTGGTTTCCAAAGAAGTCTGCGAACGGCACAAAATCATTCCGGTTTCTCGAGCGGGCTCTTCGTTGATCGTGGCGATGGCGGACCCCTCTAATCTGCACGCGATCGACGATATCAAGTTCCTAACCGGTTATAACGTGGAACCGGTGGTTTGCTCCGAAGCCGCGGTGATAGAAGCGATAGAGCGCTATTACAACAAAGAAGCGGAGATCTCCTTTGACGACATCATGGAGGGGTTTGACGAAAACGAAATCGATTACGCGGAAACCGCGGATGACGAGTCTATTCTAGACCTCGAAAAGGCCTCGGAAGACGCTCCGGTGATTCGCCTTTGCAACGCAATTCTATTAAGTGCGATAAAAAAAGGCGCGTCGGATATTCACATCGAACCGTACGAGAAACAGCAACGCGTACGCTATCGCGTCGATGGCGTGTTACACGATGAGATGCATCCTCCCGTAAAGCTCAAAAACGCCATTGCCTCGCGTTTAAAGATCATGTCCTCGTTGGACATTGCCGAACGGAGGATTCCGCAAGATGGACGCATCAAGCTAAAACTGGGAAGAGGTCGCGAAATGGACTTTCGCGTCTCAGTTCTTCCGACTATTTGGGGCGAAAAGATCGTCCTACGCCTGCTGGATAAGAGCAATCTTCAGCTCGACATGACGAAACTCGGTTTTGAGGAAAGGGCGCTGAAAGACTTCAAGAATGCGATTTCTCAACCCTACGGCATGGTGTTAGTGACGGGTCCGACAGGGTCCGGCAAGACCACGACGCTCTATTCGGCGCTAACCGAGTTAAATCAGGTAACGACCAATATCAGCACCGCAGAAGATCCAGTCGAATATAACTTAATGGGGATCAATCAGGTGCAAATGCATGACGACATCGGTCTCAATTTCGCCGCCGCTCTTCGCAGCTTTTTGCGCCAAGACCCGGACATAATCATGGTCGGTGAGATCCGCGACTTTGAAACCGGAGAAATCGCCGTTAAGGCCGCGTTGACCGGTCACCTGGTTCTCTCCACGCTTCACACCAACGACGCGCCGAGCACGATTTCTCGAATGTTGAATATGGGTATAGAGCCGTTTTTAGTAACGGCTTCAGTTAATCTAATCGCCGCGCAACGCCTGGCGCGTAAGATTTGCACTGAATGCAAAGAGGAAATCAATATCGAGCCGTCAGTTCTCCGGGATATCGGCTTTACTGATAAACAGATCAAAGAAGCGCATCTTTATAAAGGCGCGGGATGCCAAACGTGCGGAGAAACAGGTTATAAGGGACGCGTGGCGTTATACGAGGTTATGCCGATGAGCGAGCGCATAAAAGAGATGGTGCTACAGGGATGTTCGACCGCCGAAATCAGAGCTCAAATGATAGAAGAAGGAGTTAAGACGCTGCGAATGTCGGCGCTTTCCAAAGTACTAGAAGGCGTAACCACGATCGACGAAGTTCTGCGCGTAACCGCCGCTGATAAAAGCTAAGAACTCTCCGCAAAATAAACGATACGAGACCGGGCGCGTCGGCGGGATGCTATCGCGAGCGCGCCCGGAGGAAAACCCGCAGCAATAGCAGCGCCATTTCGAGGATTTTTCCGAGGACGAAAGCCGCTAGCGCACCCGCCCACGCGCTCGCAACCGGATCGTTTATTTTGCGGAGAGTCCTA
>JAFGIB010000119.1 GCA_016929805.1 Deltaproteobacteria bacterium
CTGCTGCATGGGCCTTCCGCGCATGGTCGTGCCTGGCGGCACCTATCACGTCACCCGTACCGTCGTGATGAGCCTGTTGCTGCTCACCCCCCTAAGTCCGTGAAAACTCCATCTGGCTTGAAATCATTGAGCTTTACCGAATGTGCTAGGATCCCAGAATGGCGACATTCCTCAGCATAATCGCGGCCGTACTCAGGGCAGTTTTGAAAGGAAAACAAGCCCTGGTCCTAGAGAATCTTGCATTCCGGCAACAGCTCGGAGTTTATCTACGAAAAGAAAAACGGCCTCCGATCGCGGCACATCCGCGTTGTGGGCCGTAACTCATCGAACGTTGCTTCCGAAACTGAACTTTTTGCGTTTTTTGCCTCCGTCCCTTCTACTCGTTCACGCGAGATACAAAGCGGCCGTCGCGGGTGTCGATCCGGATTTTTTCTCCGGTGGTGAGGTAGGAAGGGACCATCACTTCCAGCCCTGTTTCCATGATCGCTTTCTTTAGCTGCGCCTGAGCGGTCGCGCCTTTTATCGCCGGGGCCGTGTCCGCCACGACAAGGTCTACCGTATTCGGAAGCTCGATGTTGATAACCTGGCCGTTGTAAAGCAGCGACCGCAGCGACAGTCCGTCCAACAGGTATCCCTGGGCATCTCCGATGGTCTCGGCCGGGAGCGAAAACTGCTCGTAGTTTTCCTGGTCCATGAAGACGAATTGATCCATTTCCTTGTAGAGATACTGAATGGACCTGCGCTCGCAATCCGCGGTTTCGAGCATCTCGCCGCCGCGATAGGTTTTGCTCAGCACCTGACCGGTTTTGAGGTTTTTTATCTTAATCTTGGTCAAGGTACTCGCGCCGCGCGCCGAGGGCGTTTGAAATGAACAGTCGACGACCTGCCATGGAGCTTTGTCGATATCTAGTAAGACGCCGCGTTTGAGATCCGATGAGTTAATCATGAGAGACTCCAGCAAGAGCTAGCCCCGTTTTTGTAGCGCGGCTCGACCGTAAGGACAAGTATCCCGAAGGCCGCGCGACTCACCCCTCACCGTGCTCCCTTGACGAAATGACCGGCTTGGGGTTTTATGTCCTCACCATCTGAACGGGACGGCATGACCGACACGATAGAAAAACTCATCGCGCACGCGATTCGATATTTCAAGTTGGAAGCGGTGAGCCTTAAACCGGACGACGATATTTTTGATTCGCTCGAAATCGATAGCGTTCAAGTGTTGGAGTTGCTCAGCGAGGTCGAAATGCTATTCGATGTGGAAATTCCGGACTACGAATTGAGGGACGTCAAGACCTTTGCCGAGCTTGCCGAACAGATCGATAAGCGCCTTTAACCCGCCCGATCGCATTTGTCTCCCTTTTTAATATACGGGGGTAGGGCGCCGAGCAGTAACGAGAACAACAGATGATCAATATCAAAGCAAAACAAGCGGAGTCGCCCGAGTTTCGCCTTGAGTTTATCGCGTCGGACAACGATATCGACGAGCTCGGCCACGTTTCAAATGTCGCTTTCGTGCGTTGGATCCAAGATGTCGCCAAGGCCCACTCGGCCGCCATCGGCTATGACCACGAGGCCTACAAGCGCATCGGAAGGGTTTTCGTGGTGCGCAAGCACGAGGTGGAGTATCTATCGCCGGCCTACGCCGGAGAGCGCATCGCCCTCATCACCCATGTCGCGTGGTGGCGAGCCGCCAGCAGCGAGCGTCGCACTCGCATTATACGAGTCGCGAGCGGAGAAGAGCTGGTCCGGGCGGCGACCCTTTGGGCTTTTGTTTCCACCGAGAACGGCCGTCCGCGCCGGATTCAACCCGAGGTGGTCGATGCCTTTCGCAAGCAACCTCGACCATTCGACTAGTTTAGGCCGCGTTCTTTACAGGACGTCCGCGATCGATTCACACAGATAACCGATGTTCTGCGCGGTGATTCCGGCGACGTTGATCCGGCCGGAACCGACGATGTAAATCGCGTACTTCTCTTTCAATTTTTGTACCTGGTCTTTGTTTAGGCCCGAGAAGGAGAACATCCCGCGCTGGTTGGTAATGAAGCTAAAATCTTGAGCAACGCCCTTGGCCTTGAGCGTATCGGCGAAGAGCTTGCGCATGCCGTTGATACGGCCTCGCATTTCCGCCACCTCTTGTTCCCAAAGCGATCGCAGCTCGTTGTCCTGTAACACGGTGGTCACGATCGCCGCGCCGTGAGCCGGAGGATTGGAGTAATTGGTGCGGATGCAGATCTTGATCTGGCTGAAGGCCTTTTCGCGGGCCTGTCGGTCCGCGCCCACGACCGTGACCGCCCCCACTCTTTCGTTGTACAGCCCGAAGTTCTTGGAGAAGGAGCTGGAAACAAACAGCTCGCATCCCGGCTGGCAGAACTGCCGCAACCCCGCCGCGTCCTGATCGATGCCGTCGGCGAATCCCTGATAGGCGAAATCTAAAAACGGTATGAACTTACGGGCTTGCGCCGCCCGCGCGATTTGCCGCCACTGTTCCTCGTTCGGGTCCATCCCCGAGGGGTTGTGACAGCAGGCGTGAAAAAGCACGACGTCCCCTTGCGGAACCTGGTTCAGCGCCGAGATCATGTTGGCGAAATCAAGACATTTGTTCGCCGCGTCATAGTAGGGATAACTTTTGACGGTAAGCCCCGCGGCCTTGAAAATATTGGGATGGTTCTCCCACGTGGGACTGCTGAGCCAGATCGACGCCCGGGGGAACATCCGGTGGACAAAGTCGCCCACCACGCGAAGCGCGCCCGTCCCTCCCGGCGTGTGAGCGGTCGCGGCGCGTTGATTCGCCACGATTTCGTGCCCGGGAGAAAATAGCAATTTTTGCACCTCGACGGCATATTCCGGAGCGCCGTCTATCGGTAAATAAGCTTTTGTGGTCTCTTTGTTTATAAACTTTTCTCGCGCTCGACGAACCGAAGTGAGAATCGGAGTGGTGTTGTCGTCAGTCTTGTATATCCCGACTCCGAGATTAACCTTTTTAGGGTTCGTGTCTTTTTTGAACGCTTCGGTTAGGCCGAGTATGGCGTCCGGTGGTGCCATTTCCAATGAGCTGAAAAACATAACCTTCCTTTCGATTTTTATTGCCCGCGGTCGGTTCGATTCCGCGATACCGCATCGTAGCGACTCGATAAATACCTCTGTTTGGCTAGTCACGCCACTCGCGAAAAGGTCATCTCTTTGAGAATTTGTCGATTTCACTCGTCCCGTCGCGGCTTCAAAGAAAAGGCGCTGCGCTTTAATAAGTTCCTCCGCAGGTCTTTCGGGCGGGACGGCCCAATCCGCGGCGTCGCTCGCTCCTCGAAATAGCGCTGCGAGTGCTTCGTCGCGGCTCCTTGCATGTTGGACCGTCGCGCTCCGAAATACTCGGTCGGACCTTATTAGACACGCTCTAGGAGGAAAACCCTCCGTGAGCGCGAGTCTCGCCCGCGTACTATGCGGGTTTTTCTCGTTTCGAGGTCGATCCGACCCCGTTTACCGGTCGTTACGCCCCGCTTTTTGAGATCTTACCCCCGTCGAGTTCTGCTGGCGTCTAAAGCAATCGTATTCTATGTACGGTAAAGCTCTAAATGCGATCGCGTAGCGGCCATGAAACTCGCTGTTGAAAAATCAAAACTACACGGGTCGGTTCCGATTCCCGGCTCGAAATCACACACCATTCGCGCGGTTGCCATCAGCGCTTTGGCGGACGGCGAAAGCACAATTCGCGAGCCGCTGATATCCGGCGATACGCTCAGTGCCGTTGCTTGCTACCGGGCTTTGGGCGCCGAGGTCGATGATTCGGACTCGCGCGCGTGGCGAGTTAAAGGTACCGGCGGGGCAATTATACCGCCTGAGAAAGTCATCGACGTCGGCAACTCGGGCACCACCCTGCGCTGCGCGGTCTCTTCCGCGGCTTTGTCGAGCCGTTCGTCCGCGATTCGTTTTACCGGCGATTCGCAGATTCAGCAAAGGCCGCTCGCACCCCTCTTACAGTCGCTCAATCAACTGGGCGCGACAGCGATTTCGGAGAGGGACAACGGCCGGGCCCCGGTTTCGATTCGCGGCAGGCTGAAAGGGGGAAAAACCAGTATCGCCTGCCTGACCAGTCAATACCTTTCGAGCTTGCTGCTGGCGACGCCCCTGGCCGAAAACGATACCGAAATCGAGGTCACGCTGCTGAACGAGCCGGACTACGTTCAGATTACCCTCGACTGGTTGGATAAGCAGGAGATCGCCTACCTCAATCAGGGCCTGCGCTTTTTTCGCGTCGCCGGCGGCCAGCGCTACCGCGCTTTTGATCTACCTATACCCGCTGATTTTTCCAGCGCGACCTTCTTTCTCTGCGCCGGCGCGTTGCTTGACGCCGACATTACGCTCACCGGATTGGATTTCTCCGACAGCCAACCGGACAAGGCGGTCGCGGGTTATCTGAAAGAGATGGGCGCGGATATCGCCGTGGAGGGTTCCTCGGTCCGGGTCAAAAAATCATCCCTCAAGGGGATTGAAATCGATATGAATCGGACCCCGGACGCGCTTCCCGCCATGGCCGTTACCGCCGCTTTCGCCGAGGGGACCACGAGGCTGGTCAATGTGCCTCAAGCGAGAAGCAAGGAGACCGATCGGATAGCGTGCATGGCGATCGAGCTGCGCAAAATGGGGGTCGATACGGAGGAGCTGCCGGAGGGTCTCGTCGTGCACCATTGTGCCGAGTTGAAAAGCGCCGTTCTCGACGGTTACGGCGACCATCGTATCGTGATGGCGTTGAGCCTGGCCGCGATGGCGATGGAAGGTACGACGCTCATAGACACCGCCGAGGCGATCGATGTGACCTTTCCCGAATTCGTTCCCTTGATGAAGAGCCTCGGCGCTCGGATGAACCTTATTACGAGTTAGCGGATAGCGAAACAAAGGAGAAACAAGATGCTCGGTTGTCATGTTGGACGCTGTTTTCAGGTAACCGTCGCGGGTGGTTCCTATCAAGAGGGTTTAACCACTATCATCCACGGCGCGCCTCCTGACATGTTGCTTTCTGAACAGGAGATCTACGCCGATTTATTGCTGCGCAAGCCCGGAGCGGACGAGCTTTCGAGCCCGCGATTGGAGCCGGATCTTCCACTGATCTACAGCGGGGTAAACGCGGCGGATACGGTCGAGAACGCGAAGAATACCAATCACACCAACGGCACGCCCGTCACGATTCTGATCCCGAATCTCGACCGGCACTTCATCCATATCAAGCAGTACCAAGACACGAATCGCACCCCCCGTCCGGGCCACGCCTCATACGCCTCGTTCGTGAAATACGGTCCCGCGGATGACGCGATCGGCGCGGGGTTTTTCAGCGGCAGGTACACCGCCACGATCGTCGCGGCCGGTTCCGTGGCCAAGAAGGTTTTAAAGAAATGCGGCATTCAGGTCTTCGCCTACATCAAGGAAGCCGCCGGCGTTCGTTGCCCGGAGATGGACTATCAGAAGATCTTCGAGTCCACCGAGGCCTATAAACGCATGCGTTGCGACCTCGATCCCTTTTATCAGGATATCTACGTCAAAAAGCGGATTACCCCCGAGATGAGATTTCTGCAAAAATGTAGGGTGCTCGCCGAGGTGGAGAACGAAATACCCGAGATTCGCGCGCGCGGACCGAAGCTTAGCGCGGCGGCGGTGGAGAATCGTTATCAAGTGCACCATATCCTCAACTGTCCGGACATCGCGACCGCTAATCGAATGCTGGAGGCCTGTAATAAAATAGCCCGAGCAGGGGATTCAAGCGGAGGCGTGGTGGAAGTCGTCGCCAGCGGCGTTCCGGTCGGCCTGGGCGAACCCTCGTTCTATAAGCTCGACGCGGAGCTCGGCAGGATGTTGGGTATAGGCGCGGTAAAATGCGTCGAGATCGGCTCCGGCTACGCGGCGAAGGATATGTTGGGAAGCCGGTCGAACGACCAAATGCACGCGGAAAACGGCAAAGTTGTTTTCGATTCGAACAACGCCGGAGGAATCACCGGAGGCTTGAGCTCCGGTCAGACGATTATCGCCCGGTTAACGGTCAAGCCGACGCCGACGATAGATAAAGAGCAAAATACAATTGATAAATATACGCTTAAAAACACCAAGCTCGCCGCTATCACCAGGCGCGATCCGACGATCGTCGCTCGTATCTGGCCGGTCGCGGAGAGCATGACCGCGATCACTTTGCTCGACCATCTGATCCAGCACTTCGGATACCAAGCGTTGCGAGAAATCTAGAGCCCGTCTCATAAACGCCTCCGCTCGTCTTTCGGGCGGAACGGCCTAATCTGCGGTCCAAAAAAAATCCGCGCGCCCTTATTCCATCGCTTTTTTCGCGTTTCCGAGCGACGTTTTTTACAACGTTGAGGTTTATAAAACGGGCTTAAGAATACTCCAGCCGAAACGGTTCCCATAACGCTTGCAACCGACGAGAGCGGTGCTCATAGTTACCTCAACGTTGCGAAAAATCCGTCGGCTTAAAGCGCTTCGCTCGCGAAAAACAGCGCGAACTAGGGGCGTGCTGACTTGTTTTGGACCTCACTTAGGGTGCACAAGGCTCGGTCCCCAAAAAAAGTTCCGCGCGCCCTGATTTCATCGGTTTTTTCGCGTTTCCGCTCGACTTTTTTTGCGACGTTAGTTGAAAGATTATGTTGCGCGATGAAGGAGTTTGACTAAGTATTCGCGACGGAAAATTTATTTCACTTAATATGAAAAAATTTACTAACAATGGTTTTTAATAAAAAAAAGATACAAATTTGTAGCGTTTTTCGCGCGACGGATCTCGTTTGATCTGCTCGGAATGCGCCGATGTCGATTTGAGGTCAACAGGTGTTTGACCTGTCGCGCGATCAATGGCCGGAGGCGAACGCCGTCGGATATCGAAAAGCAATAAATCGTTTCTGATTTGATAGACAAAACAACGCTAGCGGGTAATCTGCCACGCCGATAGAGCGGTTCGCGACGGGCGTTTCGGATAAACGGTCAATTGGTCAAGGAGAAACAATGAGCGCAGTAGAGAAACAGGGAGAATACCAGCCGGAGATAGTGGTTCTGTACTGTCGAAATTGCTTGACGCCGGGAATCGATCCGCCCTCCGGCGTGTTGGCAGCCGGCGGAATTGTCGCGAAGTACGTCCCTATGCCTTGTAGCAGTAAGGTCGAGCCGTCGCACCTGATGAAGATCCTGGAAAGGGGCGCGGACGGCGTCGAAGTCGTGGGCTGTCCGGACGGGCAATGCGGGTTCCTCGATGGAAATCGTCGAGCGGACAAGCGCGTCACGCGGCTTCGCTCTTTGCTAGCGGAGATCAAGCTGGGCGAGGAGCGTTTATGCATGAATCGAGGAACGCGGCTCACTTCTGAAGCTTTATTTGCGCTGGCGCAAAAGCGGGCGCGGGCCGTTGCCGGCCTGGGTCCGAATCCGATGAAAGGAGTTAATCGATGATTATCGCGGAGTGGAAACCCATCCCAGAGCTTGTTTCGATGCTCAAGGGGCACAAAAGCGTTTTGCTTGTCGGATGCGCGACTTGCGTGGCGGAGTGCGCCGCGGGCGGCGAGCGAGAGGTCGAGACGCTGGCCCCGCTTCTCAGAATGGCTCTTAAGACCGAGGGCGTTTCGGTCGAGATCAAAAGAAAAACCATCGAGCGCCAGTGCGAATGGGAGTTTGTGGAGGCTCTAGCGGGTGAGATCGAAGAGGTAGACGCGGTGCTTTCGATCGCCTGCGGGATCGGGGTTCAAGCGTTATCAGAGCGCTTTGCGCACCTTCCGGTCTATCCGGGGGTCAATACCACCTCGCTAGCGATTCGCGAACAACCGGGGTTGTGGACCGCCCGTTGCGCGGCTTGCGGAGACTGCGTGCTGGGAGAGACTTTCGGGCTGTGCCCCGTGGCCCGCTGCGCGAAGAGCTTGATGAACGGACCGTGCGGCGGAACGCGTCACAACGGTATGTGCGAGGTCGACGAGAACGTTGAATGCGTATGGAATCTGATCTACGAGCGCGCTAAAGCGCGGGGCGAGCTGCAAAAGCTATATGAAGTCCGGCGCGCCAAGAACTGGTCGAATTCAGCACACGGCGGTCCGAAACGGATGCTTCGGGAGGATTTACGACCATGAAAAAAATGAACGCGGGAACGCGATTGGAAAGGGTAGTCGCGGCCGGCCACTTCGCGCTGACGGTGGAAATCGGCCCGCCCCGGGGCGCTAACCCCGAATCGGTGCTTAAGAAGGCGGCTCTGCTAAAAGGGCTTGCGGACGGCTATAACGTCACCGATAACCAGACCGCCGTGGTCCGTATGTCGAGTATCGCGAGCGCCAAAATTCTTCTAGACGCGGGCTTGGAACCGGTGATGCAGATGACCTGCCGCGATCGAAACCGCATCGCGATCCAGTCCGATCTTTTAGGCGCGTCGGCTTTTGGTATCAAGAACTGTCTTTGCCTATCGGGCGATCACCAAAAAGCGAGCGCCGCCGGCAAGCTCAAAGGGCATCCGGGCGCCAAGAACGTCTTTGATATAGACTCGGTTCAGCTCCTGGCTGTTTTGAAGGGGCTACGCGACGAGGCGGTGCAGGAAGGCGGAGACAGCGTGGATCAAGCGGTTCCGTTTTTCATCGGCGCGGCCTGGACTCCGCTGTCGCCGCCGCTTGAGTTTCGCGTTCACCGGCTGGCCAAAAAGGCCGCGGCAGGCGCGGACTTCATCCAGACCCAAGCGGTCTACGACATCGCGGCGTTTGCGCGGCAAGTGGCGAAAGCGCGGGAGATGGGGCTTACCGACCGAGTGGCTGTTCTCGGCGGGGTGATTGTGCCGCGCTCGGCCAAGATGCTTCAGTACATGAATCAGAGCGTTCCGGGTGTCACCGTTCCGGATCAGATCGTCAAGCGCATGGCCGACGCCCCTTCGCCCAAGCAGGAAGGAATTCGCATCGCGGTTGAGCTGATCCAGGCGATGCGAGAAATCAAGGGCCTCAAAGGCGTGCATCTGCAAGCGATTGAGGCCGAGGAGATCCTTCCCGAGATCATCAAGGCGGCGGGCTTATCGCCGCGTCCGTCGGTATGAGGGTTTTGTTCGATTCAGCGGTTAGAGATATGGCGAACTCATTTGGCCCGTAAATCGACCGGGCCGCGAAGTTGAACGACTAGGAAGTCGAGATGCATACGAAATACCACGTTAATGTTCAAGCGACGCCGCCGCGCTTTCCGCCGGTTTCCAAGTTCAGCTCGCTGGAAATCGAGGGCTGCCTCGGGTGCTTAGAGTGCGTGAAGCGTAGTTCCTGTTTATATAATGTATACACGAGCAAACGGTTCGACCCGGACCAGATAATCGACACCGGGGACGCCGTGTGTATCAACTGTCTGCGTTGCGTACAGGAATGCAAGAAGAACATCTTGTCGCGCGCGAAGAATCCGCGCTACGAGCAGTTGGGGGACGACTACTGGAAGCCGGATCTCATCGCCAGCCTTTGGCGGCAGTCCGAGAGCGGCAAGATTCCGGTCTCGGGAGCCGGATACCGCGGCCCTTTTGCCGGCCCCGGATTCGACCAAATGTGGACCGACATGTCCGAAATCGTGCGGCCCACGCGCGACGGCATCCACGGCCGCGAATACATCAGCAGCGTGATCGAGCTCGGACGAAGGCCGGCTCGTTTGCTCTTCGATTCCGCCGGGAAGATGCTCACCGAGCCCCCGCGTTTTTTTGAGATTCCCTTGCCTATAGTCTTCGATATTCCGCGCAGGGGACTCGTGGGAACCTCCACTCGCGAGGCGATGGTCAAGGCCGCCAAGGATCTCGATTTACTCGCGGTGGTCAGCGCCGATGAAGGCGCGACGGCTCTTAAAGGCTATCTCGGTCAGGCTATCGTAAAAGTGGGCGACAGCCGGCCGTCGCCGGAAGTCTTAAAACAGGCGGCGATCCTCGAGTTCGCTTACGCGGACAACGTGATGGACCGGATCGCGGAGCTGAAGAGAGAGAATTCTCGGTTGATCACTTCCATTCGCCTATTGCTGGATGAAAGAGCGGTGCAAAGGGCGGCAAAGCTGGCTTGCGCCGGTGCCGATATCATTCATCTATGGGCTGATGACCACGGCAGAGGTTTCGGCGAACGTAAAGACGATTTTCTCACCCGTCTCGTCCGAGAGGTTCATCTGAAATTAATTGAGCAAGCGGTTCGCGAACAGGTCTCGGTTTTGGTTTCGGGCGGCCTGGGCATGGCGGAGCACGTGGCTAAGGCCATCATCTGCGGCGCGGACGGCGTGGGCGTGGATCTCGCGCTTCTGGTCGCGATGGAGTGCCGCTTGTGTAAAACCTGCGAGCCCGGTACGGTTTGCCCGGTTCAGATGGACCAAACGCCGGTTGCGTGGGGTGCTCAGAGAATATGCAACTTAATCGGGTCCTGGCACTCTCAGCTCATCGAGGTCATGGGAGCGATGGGAATTCGCGAGGTCCGGCGCCTGCGCGGAGAGCTGGGACGCACCATGTTCTTGGAAGATCTGGAAAAGGAGAATTTTTCTCCGCTTTTTGGCACGCGCAAACCGGACGCGGATATTGGCCTAACCGGCATCGAGTATAAAAACGAAGTACGAGCTGACCGGTTAGATTCGCTCGATGTATCCGGGCAAACCTTTCCGGATACGCTGACCGCTCCGTGCCCCTCTCGCTATCGGAACCAGCTCGGGAGATTCAGGGTCGTTCGGTCCACGGCCTGTATCGCCTGCGGCAAATGCGCCGAGGTTTGTCTTTACGGCGTTCATAAAAAGGCGGGAAATAGGATGCTGGCTCCCGTTTCCTATCTGTGTAACGGTCCTGAAGGGTGCCGCGAGAAGGACGCCTACTGCGCCGATCACTGTCCGGTAAACGCGCTCGCGGTCGGCCCCGATCCCATGTGGCAGACCTTCGGCGATCCGCGTTGGACCGCGGAGCTTTTAGCGTCCACCTGGATCCAGGCCGAAACCGGAAAGCCACCAAAACATAGGCTCGAATATCGCGTGGGCGCCTCGGGAGGCGGCTTTGACCGCATCGACCTGGTTTTTCCCAATAAACCTTCAAAACGCTTTAGCGCTGAAGAGATCGACCTCAAAATCCCACTCAACAAAAGGAAAGACGATAACCGGCCGCGCGTAACCATCGGCTTTCCGGTCTACGGCGGCGGCATGAGCTTCGGCTCGATCAGCTTGCCGACCATGCTGGCGCGCGCGCGGGCCTACAAGGCGATGAACTCCTTTACCTGTACCGGCGAGGGAGGCTATCCGGACGAGCTATGCGAATACGACGACCACGTGATCACCCAGGTTGCGACCGGTCTGTTCGGCGTGCGCGAGGAGACCATCCAGCGAGTTCGCATCGTCGAGTTCAAATACGCTCAGGGAGCCAAACCCGGGTTAGGCGGACATCTTTTGGGCGACAAGGTTACGCCGGCCGTGGCGCGAATGCGTGAAGCCGTAGAAGGCAACGCGCTGTTTTCTCCCTTTCCATTTCATTCGGTCTATTCCGTGGAAGATCACAAGAAGCACGTGGATTGGATCAAAGCCGTCAATCCCAGGGCCCTGGTCTCGGTCAAGGTCTCCACGCCTAGCGACGTCGACATGGTAGCGGTCGGTAGTTACTACGCGGGTGCTCATATCATCCACCTCGACGGGAGTTACGGCGGAACCGGCGCCGCGCCCGACATCGCCAAGAAGAACATCGCCATGCCCATCGAATACGCGATACCCAAGGTACACCGCTTTCTACAGCAGGAGGGTATTCGCGACCAGATGACGCTGATCGCGTCGGGCGGACTGCGAACCGCGTGGGACGTGGCCAAAGCGATCGCGCTCGGAGCGGACGGCGTGGTGGTTGGAACCGCGGAAATGGTGGCGCTCGAGTGCGTTCGTTGCGGTAATTGTGAATCCGGTCGCGGCTGTCCTCGCGGCATCGCGACTACCGACCCCGAGCTTTCGCTCGCTTACGACGCCGAATGGGGCGCTCAACGGCTGATAAACCTGTTTTCTTCCTGGTCGCTGCAACTTCGCGAAATCCTCTGGCGCTTTGGTATGAAAAGCGTGCGCGAGCTGGTCGGCCGGTCCGACCTTTTGGTTCATTTAGACTATGAAGCGCCATCCGCAGGCGAGCGCGGGAGAACTATCAATGAGTAAGGAACTAAGAGAGAACATAAAGCGCTCCTGTGGGTCCGAAGAGGGCCACGCGATGGAACGAATTTTGGCGTCGCGCAAGCGACTGATGCCAGCGGGACTAAGAACCGAGGGCAAGGTCGCGGAAGAGGGTGGATGCGGCGTGGTCGGTTTCGCGGCGAATGTGCCCGTGCGCGGGCGGCATATTTTCGAGCCCTCGATCCAGATGCACAACCGGGGCAACGGCAAGGGCGGCGGTATCGCCGCGGCAAGCTTGGTGCCGGAACAGATAGGCCTCGACGCGAGGACGCTCAAGGAGGACTACCTGCTTCAGATCGCTCTATTGGACGCGGACGTGGAGGCCGAGGTTGAGCGCGACTTCGTCGCTCCCTTTTTCCGCATTGACCATAAGACCAAAGTCGAGCCGGCAGGAGAGTTTCGCGAATTCGGCTTGGAAACCAAACCTCCGGACATCGTGCGGTACGCCGTTCGCGTGAAGAAAGACGAGCTCGAAAGGTTTTCCAAAGAGCACGGGTTGGGCTCGATCTCCGCGAGGGGAATCGAGGACGAATTTGTCTACCAGAACAGCTTTCGTTTGAACCAACGCTTTTACGCCTCACTCGGAGAAAAACGGGCCTTCGTTCTTTCGCACGCGCGCGATTTGATGATTTTCAAGATCGTGGGGTACGCCGAGCAGGTCGTGCAGTACTACGGCCTAACCGATTTCAAGGCTAGAGTATGGATCGCTCACCAGCGCTATCCCACCAAGGGCCGTGTCTGGCACCCCGCGGGGTCGCATCCCTTTATCGGCATGAATGAGGCTCTGGTTCATAACGGGGACTTCGCGAATTACCACAGCGTATCGGAATACCTCCGGCAGCACTCGATCGCGCCGCAGTTTCTGACCGACACGGAAGTATCAGTGCTGCTCTTCGACCTTTGGCACCGGATCTACGGCTATCCCGTCGAGTACGTCATCGAGGCCTTGGCGCCGACCACCGAGCTGGATTTCGAACGTTTGCCCGAAGACAAGAAAGAGATCTACCGAGCCATCCAGGCGCTTCACATGCACGGGTCGCCGGACGGGCCTTGGTTCTTCATCATCGCTCGCAGCGAGCCGGACCACGACCAAACGCAACTGATGGGTATTACCGACACCTCGATGCTCAGGCCCCAGGTCTTCGCTTTGCAGGAAGGAGACGTCTCCATAGGGCTCGTGGCCTCCGAGAAACAGGCCATCGACGCGACATTGCATTCGCTCCACGAGGAAGACCCCCGTTTTAGGCTGGTGGCCGACCGGTATTGGAATGCCCGAGGCGGGTCGCATACCGACGGCGGAGCCTTTCTCTTTTCGGTGCGCCGGAATAACGGCGCGACGACGCTATCGTGTACGGATAAATTCGGACGGACGATCGCGAGCCCCCAGGGAAATTGGAGAGTCGTTTACAACGAAGTAGCTTCGCTTTCCACGGAGATGGGCGACAGAGTTCGCGAGCTCGAATCCGCTCTTGACGAGGCTGGGGTAGAGCGTATTTTCGACCGCCTCCAACCCGAGTTGCGAAGCTGTAGCTTCGAACAGCTGCTTTGCTTTCTAAAGCGTTTGAGCAAGGCTGCCCGTCTCGGAGATTCGGCCTTCTTTTGCTCGCTTACGCTGCTTACTTTACTCAACGATCGTAGATACGATTGCGGCGATAAAAAACGGAGCATGGTGCTTCAACTCGTGCGCGAAGAGATCGACGCTCTGTTGGATAGCCAACCGGTGCTCTCTTCCTCTGCACCGGGCAGGTATAGGCGAATCACCTGGCAGAACAGGGGCGAGATCAAGCCGCCCGCGTCGCCTGACCAGGTGCTCGTCGTCCTTGCTCGAGACTTTCCGCCTGAAGGAGATGAGTGCGACGCGCGGCTGCTGGTCCGAGCGTATACCCTGGGTTGGCGAAAATTCATCGTTTACGCCTTAAGAGGGCAACGATTTACCGGATGCGGTTTCGGGCCGAATACCCAAGATGTTCGGATAGATGTCTACGGGAGCAGCGGAGACTACCTCGGTTCCGGAATCGACGGCATGGAGATCCGAGTTCACGGCAACGCGCAGGACCAACTCGGTCAAATCGTGAAACAGGGGCGTTTGGTGATTTACGGCGACGTGGGTCAAACCTTTATGTACGGGGCCAAAGGAGCCGAGGTTTACGTGATGGGTAACGCCGCCGGCCGGCCGCTGATCAACGCGGTGGGACGGCCGCGCGTCGTGATCAACGGCACCAGCCTTGATTTTTTAGCGGAGTCATTCATGGCCGGGGATCCCTATCAAGGCGGTGGATTCGTTGTCCTGAACGGTATCGAGTTCGACGACCAAGGAAAGGTTCGTCCACAGGCCACACCCTACCCGGGAGGCAACCTCTTTTCGCTGGCCTCCGGAGGCGCGTTGTTCGTCCGAGATCCGCACCGCAAGATCGTTCCCGAGCAGTTAAATGGCGGTGAATTCGCGGATTTTACCGACGAGGATTGGCGGCTCATTAAACCCTATCTAGACAACAATGAACGTTTTTTCGCCATTTCGGTTGAGAAAGACCTCCTTTGCGTGGACGGTGTGAAAAAATTGCCATCCGAGGTCTACCGGAAAGCCCGTGCTGTTTCGCTCGCGGTTCTGGCAAAAGCTTTAGTTCCGGAATAAAGATCGGGCGGATAAAAAACCGATAGGAGGAAGCGATGCTGGATGTCATTCTGGCTCCGGATGTATACGTGAACGCTTCAGTCGCGCTAGGAAGCTCGCCGGACAGGGTCGTGCAGCGCGTGCTCGGCCGGCACAAGGGAGAGAGCAAAACCACAAGGTGGATACTCGATCGGGTAAAGGCGATGCTCGAAGCGCTTCCGACTTTTAAAAAAGAGGCGATCGAAGCCCAAATAGAGCTTATTCGGGGTCTCGTGCAAGTCGTTGACGATCTCGAAGGCCACGAACCGGCGGATTGGAAAACGGCCCTGGTAGCCGCTGCCAAGACGGCTGGCGTTAGCCGAGTGCTGACCGATCATCCGGACCTGCTCGGGCAGGGCACGGTAGACGGCGTGGAGTTTTTGTCAACCGATACCTGGCTGGTAGAGCTTTCGATCCCTCCTCCGGTTCCACCTGCCAAAGCGAAAACAAAAAGCAAATTTAGAAAAGACAGTTAGCTGGATGAGCTATTGGAAGGGGCGACCGCGGAATTTTTCCACGGAACGCTTTATTCTTGCGGCATTTTATATTATACGGCTTTGCACCTGAGGACTGTTGCGAAGACCGAGCGGATATTCGCTTAACGCGACGGCGTTGGACTAAAGGCGGCCCAGTAGGCAGGTGTTCGATACAGTCGAGAATCTTAGCCACGTCAAAAAGGCCTGCCGACGAGCGAAGTAACGCGAGGTTTATGGATCGATCCAACAGGAAGACCGCGCCGATTAAGGCGTTTTTCGCGCTATTAATGCGCAAGAGTAAAGACAGGAGGAGATTGTGGACCCCAAGTTGATAATTTACCTAGTTCCGCTCATCGCGGTCCTGGCGCTTGGTTACGCCTTCATAAGGGCTTCGTGGGTTGCGCGACAGGATCCGGGAAACGAGCGCATGCAAATGATCGGAAAATGGATCGCCGAGGGCGCCATGGCGTTTCTCAGCCGCGAATACCGTTTTCTAGTTATCTTCGTGATCGTGGTGGCCGTCATACTCGGCGTCAGTAACGCCTTCGTTTCGGAAGATACAACGGCTATTATTGCGCTTTCTTTCGTGCTCGGAGCGTGTTGCTCAGCCCTTGCCGGTTACATCGGCATGAAGACCGCGACTAGAGCCAACACGCGCACCGCGAGCGCGGCTCGCAGCGGTCTCAACGACGCGCTGATGGTGGCCTTCGCGGGCGGCTCGGTAATGGGCCTGGCTGTCGTTGGCTTAGCCCTTCTAGGTCTCGGCGCTCTTTTTATCGTCTATTTACAGATGCATCCCCAGGCGCTCACGGAAACGACGGTATTAATGCTGGTGCTGAACAACCTCTCTGGTTTCTCCCTCGGCGCCTCTTCCATCGCGTTATTCGCGCGCGTGGGCGGCGGCATCTATACGAAAGCGGCGGACGTCGGCGCTGACCTGGTCGGCAAGGTCGAGTCGGGCATTCCCGAGGACCATCCGCTAAACCCGGCGACTATCGCGGATAACGTCGGCGACAACGTGGGAGACGTGGCCGGCATGGGCGCTGACCTATTCGAGTCTTACGTGGGCGCGATCGTTTCGGCGATGATCTTGGGCGTGGCTTGGACCAAGGGTTTGGAGGAGAGCAGTCCCGGCATGGGAATGAACGCCGTATATCTGCCTCTGGTCGTTGCGATAGTCGGCATCATCTCATCGGTTATCGGTTTTTTCTTCGTTCGCACCAAGGAAGGCGGCAATCCTCAGGCTGGTCTCAACCAGGGAACCTTCGGGGCCGGCATTTTAATGATTATCGGCACCATTGCCGCTATCAACTGGCTGATTCCGGCGAAAGTGGATGTGCCCGATATCATCACCGGTGACACCTATACCTATCAGAGCTGGGGAGTCACGGTCTCGGTGCTGGTCGGATTGGTTTCCGGCATCGCCGTCGGACTGATCACGGAGTACTACACCGCGACCTTTAAGAGCCCTGTAAAAACCATTGTTGAGGCCTCCAAGACGGGTCCGGCCACCACTATTATCCAGGGTATTGCCGTGGGCATGAACTCGACCACCCTTCCGGTCATCATCATCGGCTTTGCGATTTTAGTCGCCTATGAATTATCCGGTCTATACGGCATCGCCTTGGCCGGCGTGGGCATGCTCTCGACTCTGGCTATTCAGCTTGCGACGGACGCGTATGGTCCTATCGCCGATAACGCGGGCGGTGTTGCGGAAATGTCGAGATTGGGGCGCGATATCCGGGCGCGTACGGACAAGCTCGACGCGGTCGGCAACACCACCGCCGCTATCGGTAAAGGTTTCGCCATCGGATCGGCCGCGCTCACCGCTCTGGCGCTCACCGCGGCTTATCTCACCAAGATGGGCGGCAAGGTCAATATGGACGCGGCCAATCCCTACGTCTTGGTCGGTCTTTTGATCGGCTGTATGTTGCCCTTCCGTTTTTCCGCCATGGCTATGGTCGCGGTGGGAAAAGCAGCTCAAGATATGATCCAAGAAGTACGGCGCCAGTTCCGCGAGATTCCCGAGCTTCGCCCCGCGTTGACCGCCGCCCAGCAAGCGGAAAGCGAGGATCGGGAGCCGACCGAGGAGGAGCAAAAGATCATCCGCGCGGCTGACGGCAAGGCGCAGTATACGCGGTGCATTGACATCTCGACGGCCGCGGCGATCAAGAAGATGGTTGCTCCCGGCTTAATGGCGCTTCTCGCGCCGGTTCTCATCGGCATTTATTCGGCTGATATGCTCGGCGGCCTTTTGGTCGGCGTGACCATTTCAGGAGTCTGTCTCGCCATATTCCAGGCCAACTCCGGGGGCGCCTGGGATAACGCGAAGAAGCAGGTGAAGGAAGAGGGCCACAAGGTCTATGGCGAATCGTACGACTTTATGCACAAGGCCACGGTCACGGGCGACACCGTGGGCGATCCCTTCAAGGACACCTCCGGACCCTCGCTCAACATTTTGATCAAGCTCATCAGCGTGGTGGCGATGATCATCGCTCCGTTGCTTTACGCGTTGCACTACGCGAACTAGTTTTATCATAGGAAAGCGACGGTATATGTGATCCGCTCGAACGGGGCGCCGCTTAATAAGCCGCGTCCCGTTTTCTTTTACGCGAGCCCTTAGTTTCGCGCTATTTTTCGCGAGCGAAGCGTTTCACGCCGATCGATTTTTTACAACTTTAAGGCAACGATTGGGCGGAAAAACGGGCCCATTCACCCGCTAATACTCGTAGTAAATGAGCCCGGTTTTAGAATACCAATTGTCGTCGTCGGGCTAGACCAAACCTTGTTCGATCATCGCATCCGCTATTTTAGTAAATCCCGCGATATTCGCGCCTACCACGAGATTATTTGGATAATCGTATTCCTTGGCGGTTTCATATGCGTTTCTGTGGATTTCGGTCATGATTTCGCGTAAGCGTCGATCGACTTCGTCGCGGGTCCAAGAGAGGTGCATCGCGTTTTGGCTCATTTCGAGCGCCGATGTCGCCACGCCTCCCGCGTTGGCCGCTTTACCGGGACCATAGAGTATTTTATTTTCAATAAAAACGCGCACTCCGTCCGGTTCGGTCGGCATGTTCGCGCCCTCGCTGACGAGAATACACCCGTTCTTAACCAGGGTCTTCGCGTCATCCGCGGTGATTTCGTTTTGCGTCGCGCTCGGAAACGCGCAATCGCACTTAATGCCCCACGGCCTCTTGCCCTGATAATACTCGACGTTGTTGTACTTCTCCGCGTACTCGCTGATTCTGCCTCGGCGCACATTTTTTAGCTCAAAGACAAAGGTCAGCTTCTCTTCGTCGATTCCGCTGGGATCGTAAATCATCCCCTCGGAATCCGACAATGTAACAACCTTGGCTCCAAGCTGATTAAGCTTCTCCACGGTATATTGAGCGACATTACCCGATCCCGATACCGTACAAACCTTGCCCTTCAACCCGTCATTGCGCGTTTTCAACATTTCATCCGAGAAGTAAACCGATCCGTAGCCGGTTGCCTCGGGACGAATTAGCGAGCCGCCCCAAGCCAGCGCTTTTCCGGTTAGCACCCCGGTGAACTCGTTTCGAATGCGTTTGTACTGACCGAATAGATAGCCGATTTCGCGCGCGCCTACGCCGATATCTCCGGCTGGAACATCGGTGTTGGGTCCGATGTGGCGGCACAGTTCCGTCATAAAGGACTGGCAAAATCGCATCACTTCATTGTCGGATTTGCCTTTGGGATCGAAGTCCGATCCGCCCTTGCCGCCGCCTATCGGGCAGGTTGTAAGGGCATTCTTGAATACCTGCTCAAAAGCGAGGAACTTGAGTATACCGATATAAACACTCGGATGAAATCGCAACCCGCCTTTATATGGACCGATCGCGCTGCTCATCTCGATACGAAACCCTCGGTTGATTTGGATCTCCCCGCGATCGTCCATCCAGGGAACGCGAAAGATAATGATTCTCTCCGGCTCGGCTATTCTCTGTAAAATCTTATTTTTTATATAATCAGGCCTACGCGCGATGGCGGGCTCAACCGATTCGAATACCTCCGTCACCGCCTGTAGAAATTCAGGCTGCGCGGGATTTCTTTTTTTTACGATTTCGATCGCTTCTAAAATGCTTTTTTTGGTAATCACGAATGATTCCTTTCTATTTTTTTTTGGTTTCTCCGGTAGTCTTTGCTCGCGCTTCCCGGATACGTGCGCGTGAAAGCCGAATCGCTTCTATTAGAACTCATCGCTCCTGTTGAAAAACCGCCAAGGGCGCACTTCCTAAGCTCGAACCGACGTTCACTCCGACATTATCAAAGCTGTTCATCCGTTCACGCACAACAAAGGTATTCCGAGAGCTTCTTTTCCTTCTCGGTCAAAAAGAGACTCTTTGTCTAAGAGTTAAGATGTCGTCTTTTAGTCTCGCGACTCCCACCTATCCATCAATTTATGACGAAATAAACATCGATTAAAAATGATATTATTATAAAATATTATCTAATATTTTTTTTGGATTCAGCATTTGGAAAAATATATTGTGTTAATATCACTATTTTATACTAATAACATAATTTTTTTATATTAGCTCGTATAATTATGCGTTGTATAATGTTATCTTTACAAATCTTCGGTAAATAGATTACATTTCGATTTTTTATCTAGTCGTATGATCAGTTTTATAAACAAAAAACATGTTTTTATCAAAAAATAATGCTATTTATATAATATTTTTACTGTTTATACTTTTTTATCTGATAATCTAATTTGCTCAAAAATAGTAAGAGCGCGTCGCAAAGGTACCTTCTTTTCGCTGCCGTGCGAGACGGCCGCGACTGCGACGCCGGTCCTTTTTGAGACGGAGCTGCAATTACGTCGTCGCTTCTCCGTGCCGGGTTTGTAGCGCTTTAAAGCTATCAATCCGTCAGCCCGTGGCGGAAAGCGTATTGTACGATTTCACCGATCGAGTTGACGGATAGCTTTCCTTTTATACGGTGAACATAGGTCGTAATCGTGCTGTAACCGAGATTGAGCTGCGCCGCGATTTCGATCGGCTTCATCCCTTTTCCTAAGAGAATAAAAACTTCATATTCCCGGTCACTCATGGTTTGGTGCGGGTCCTTTTTCAGATCGATATCACGTTCAAAAAGGTATTCCGCCAGGGTAGGGGTGATATATCGACCGCCCCGATAAACCTTGCGAATCGCATCGAGCACTTCCCTCGGCGGACGGTCTTTGGATAAAAAGGCCATGGCGCCGGATCGTAAAACCCGCACCGCGTGACTCGCTTCGTTATACATGGTAAAAACGACGATTTTCAGCTCCGGTCTGACTGCTTTAAGTTGCTGAATGACCTCGAGCCCGTTGACGTCCGGCATACTGAGATCAAGAACCAAGACGTCCCAAATTTCGTTTTTTGCTCGTCGCACCACGTCTAAACCGTTCGCGACGTCTCCGCATACCGTCATGTCCCGGCATTCCGAAATCAACCGTATCAGCCCTTCTCTCACGATCTCGTGGTCGTCGGCGATAAAAACCCTAATCATAGCTTTTATCCGGCGACCCGTTCGATTGCGCAAGATAGCAGACCGCTTTTTGTTCGAGCGCGTCTGCGTGTAAACGAATAGGAGGATGGTTGAGCGATCCCGTGATGTCGATAACAATGCAGACCCGCGACAACTCCTCTCCAATACCGGGTAGCAGGCGAGAAATCGCGTTGTTTGAATGGGCGAAGAACCGGTCATTCAAGTGGTTGCCGCTCTGTCCCGGAAAGAGGGCTAAATAGAGCATATCGGTTTCGACCAAGTCGTTAAAAAAATGGGTTCCCAAAGAGACATCCGGAACCAGCCCGTCGCGCATGGCGACGACTTCACAGAGAATCGATACGCGATTGATTTCAGCGAAGCTAACCGGAACGCCGAGTTGAGGCAAGGTCGTTCCCCATCGGCCCGGTCCGATCAACATCACCGTGTCGGCGCCCTCAGCCATTTCAAGGCGGGAAATATCACCGATAAGACGCGCGACCGCGTAGCGTTTTTGCTCGGATAATTCAGCGTAGCGGGACGGTTCCACGTAGATCAGTCGATCGACGGTGCAGATTCGGCTTCGGCCGATAACGGCCCCCTCGGTCGACAAAACGAGAGCACTTCGGTCTATCGTGCTCGGCAAGGCCTCTATCGCGCGCCCCTCTTGAACCTGGAACGGGCGGCATTGAACCAGATTGATCCGAAAGGTATCGAGCAGATTCGCGGTAAATTCCACATCAACGGGATATTGATACGCTTGGTGAAGGGTTTTTAGCATCGCCTGCATATCGCTCACGAAGCCGGTATCGGATATCACCCCCGCGAAATCGAGCGTCCAAGAAAAGACTTCTTTCAGACCTTTTTCTCTCGCCAATCTCTCGATTTGAGGGTCGCGTGACGCGAACAACTCGAAGTCCGGATCGCGACTCAGCTTGACGACCTCCGCCAGGTTATTAGATAAAAGAAGGTTCGCCGCCAGGTCTAGCACGTCGACTTTTTTTTGCGAATAGCGCTTGTAGTCGGACGCGCCTTCGCCGGGGAGCCGATTGGGAGCGTTGAGCGCGAGCAGCCTCGTATAGTCGTCATCGCTTCTCTCTACCGCTCGAGTTCCCAAGCCGAAAACCAGGCGCAGCACGCCCGCGTTTGGATCGATGGCCTCGTGCCATGCATAGGGATTATAAGAAAAGCCGACGCCGGCCAACTGGGGATAGAAAAGGTTTCCGCGCATGGAGCCGGAAACCCGTTGGACCAACAGCGCCATCTGTTCGTCCTGGCGCAGCAGATCGTGACGCGCGCGATATTGAAGCGCGTTTTCGCTCATGGTACTCGCGTAGATGGCTCGAATCGCCGACAAAAAATCCTCCAACCTTTGGCCCTCGGGGCCTTGATTCGCGCAAAAGACGCTTTCGTATTTGCCGGCAAAGGCATGTCCGAAACTGTCTTCCAAAAGGCTGCTGGAGCGCACGATGATCGGCGATTGACCGAAATAGTCGAGCATGTCGGAAAACTGTTTCAACAGGTAATCGGGAAACGATCCACGAAGAATCTGCCGGCGTATTTCCGACGCCCCCTTGAGAAAGATCTCTTGATTTTGGATCGATTCGCGCCCCCACCAACACCCGTTCTTCACCAGATAGGTATAAAAAACGTCGGATGCGACGAAGAACGAATCGTGTTTTTCTAAAATCTCATTCCAGCGGCTGTCTGCTTTTTTGAGAATGGCTCGCGACAGCAACATGCCCACCGATTTTCCGCCGATAAGCCCGGTCCCGATGATGCGTTCGCCGATTTCGAGGATGTCCCCAAGAGTCAAATACTTTTCGCAAAGCTCGAGCATACGCCGGTCGCGTGAAATCGCCATGCGTAGAAGGCGATAAAAATATTCCGCAATCGCGCCATCCGAGGTAAGCCCCTTTTGACTCTTCTGATACGCGAGCTTTGCCTCGGCGAACGTGCGGTTCCACAGGTCGAGATGCACGCCTCCGGATTGTAATTGCGGCCGCGGCGCCGCGGCGAGGATTTCGGAAATTACCACGCTTTGCGAAACCGGCTTGAATCGAGAGTCCTTCCATACGTGTAGCATGTACATCGTCGCCGAATACCGATGTAAAGCCTTCATCGGCCGTAGGTAGTAGTTGCCTCGATTGTGATAGACCGAAATGAAGATCTGTGTTGTTTCGGTTATAGGAGAGGTCGCGTAGAACGAATGGCTGTTGGCGATCAGCGGGAAGTAGGTGACGGTTTCTAGATCATAGAGATAGGGGCAGGTTAACATGAAGAAGTTTGCCAACATTTGATCGCTGTACCAATCCGCGACCAAATCGGATAGACAATCGAATACGTAGTAGGCTCCTCGTCCCGACCGCTCGATAACATCGTGCACTTGACTTAGAAACACCTCAAAGCCGTCCCCCGGGTGAAGCTCATACACGCGAACGCGCTCGTCGCTGGGGATTAGAGGTGGATGGCCCGCGAAGCGAAAATAGACGAGTGTTTTGCCCCTTTCCAGCGCTTTTTGATAGTAGGGCGTAACGAACGGATAGAAATTCTCGATTTCTTCCACCTGCCAGACGATATTGTCGCCTGCCAATACGCCGCCGATGATTTGATCGAGCTCTGGAAGTCCCGTGCTTAAGTATCTGTTTGCCATTTTTATGCGAAATAGTGAAATGACGCGTAAAAGAATAGTACCATACCGCTTTCGAGACCGCAGCTACGCGATTCGCTCGTTAGCGCGTGTTGACCTTAACGTCCGACCGAGTATTTCGGAGCGCCGCGGCCCGGGATACAACGAGCGAAGGCGACGCGATAACAGCGTTGTGTTGACGCATCGTTGCGTAAGCGTTCAGGGGTCATACAAGTCGGCGGCCAATTCACCTGTAAAACCGAGCGCGCCCGCAGGGCCGGCGAGGATGGTACTTGC
>JAFGIB010000120.1 GCA_016929805.1 Deltaproteobacteria bacterium
CGTCAGGTACAGCAAGTACCATCCTCGCCGGCCCTGCGGGCGCGCTCGGTTTTACGGGCGAATTGGCCGCCGACTTGTTTGACCCCCTGAACGCTTACAATGTTTCAAGTGGCTCGACCCATGGGTCGTGGATCATGGACAATCGCTGGCATCTTCAGCAGGAACGACTATCTTTACTTCCGACCTTAAGGAGAACCCATGGCTGAAAGTAAAACGCTTTTTTTCAAACAGCTTTTGTCCGGCCGCCACCACGCGAGAGTTCATCCGGTGGCGGGTCAAATGATGAATTTCGCCTATCTCGTAGGCTGCCGTGAGACCGGACAATGTCTTGCCGTCGACCCGAGTTGGGACCCCCGCGGCATTGTCGAAATCGCGGAGGAAAACCGGATGAAGGTCGTGGGAAGCGTGGCCACGCATTGCCATCCGGACCACATCGGCGGTCAGATGATGGGGATGGACATACCCGGGGTTCGCGAGATAACCGAGCTGACCGGCGGACCCGTGCACGTTCACAAGCTAGAAGCCGCGTTTCTCTGCGCGATAACGGGCGTATCGGAGACGCGATTGATGCAGCACGAGGACGAGGACCTTATCGCGCTCGGGCAACTGAGTATCCGGGTCTTGCATACCCCGGGACATTCCCCGGGACATATCTGTCTTTTGGTGGAAAACCATCTAATCACCGGCGACGTCTTATTCGTTGGGGCTTGCGGACGGGTTGACCTACCGGGCGCCGAGCCGAAAAAAATGGTCGCGTCATTAAAGAAGCTGGCGTCATTACCGGAGGAAACCATCGTCTTTCCGGGCCACCATTACGGCAGCGCCGTAACCAGCACGATCGGCGAGGAAAAGCGCTCCAATCCCTACATGAGGTTCCGCGAGGATGATTGGGAAGGTTAGTTCATTCGTCCGCTATCGGCGCTTCGCTCGAACATTTCAGAGGTATGACCGCTTACTTCTGCAATAAAAGCTGCTGGCGACCCGCGTCGATAAACGCCTGTTTTAGTTGCCGGAAATCCCGGTCGGTGAATCTCCGGTATTCCGTATCCCCTCTTTCTCGAAAATAGAGCACCATTTGTGGATGGCTCTCGATATCAAAATGTTCGCGTTTATAGGGTCGAACCATTATTTTTTGGGTATCGGTGAGCGTAAACGCGTCGACGATTCGGATGTAGTCCGGCATCCATTTTGGGTCCATGCCGCCCTCGCTTTGCTGCTGTAAGTACCAAAGAAAGCTGGTTTTGGGATTAAACACACAGCCCGCTTCAAGCTCGATCGCGACCATAACCTTTTCGTCGGACACCTCGCACGGCGCGCCGTAAGCGATGGCTTGTTTGACACCGGGTTGCTTGAGCGCGTAAGCCGCGACCGTATCCGCGGAAAAATTTTCGCCGTCCTTGCGAATCCAGTCGTCGGTTCTGCCGTTGAAAAAAAGATATCGTTTCCCCTTGACAATGCGAATATGCCCGAGGTCTCCGGAGCGATAGTACCCGCCTTGAAATTTATCTCGGGACGCATTCTCGTTCGCGAAGTAGCCGTCAAACCGCAGGCTTTCTCCCTTGATCTTTCTCGAGATCTCTCCGACCGCCCGTTCGTAGTTCAGGATTTTTCCATCGCCGTCAACTCGGGCGGGCTCGCACTCTTGACCCTGCTCGTCCAGAATTACGATCGACGCGTCCGCTCTGCCCACGCTATCTATCGGATCGCCGGGCCGATTGGCGGTGGTGATCACCGCCTCGGTTGACCCGTATATTTCATATAAATGCTTCATGCCGAAATAGCGCTGCAACTTCTTTCTGTCCACCGTTGAGGCGCCGTTGCCGTACGCGATGCGAAAGCGGTTTTTCGGATGATGCGCCAGCGCCATCTCGACCGCGACGCTGTCGCCATACTTTTTCTCCAGAGCCGCGATGATGTAATGAAGAGGTTGACCGACGTAATTCATATAGCTGACGCCGTATTTGAGAATATCGGATTCAAATGCCGTCGCGCTGAAACGCCGCTTGAGCACGAAGCTCGCTCCGGCGATGATGATCGGCAGTAAACCGACATACCAGGAATTGGAGTGGAAAAGCGGCATGCAGATATAGCCTCGGTCTTTTTTCGACAGGCGCACGGTGGATTGGACCACGCTGCCGGCTCCAACCAGCTTGAGGTGGGAACAGGGCACGGCCTTCGGCATTCCGGTGGTCCCGGAGGTATAAATCACTAAAACCGGGTCGGTGTTCACGCACGCGAGCTTCGCGCCTTTAACCCCGACGGCTTGAGACTCCGCGAGCTTTTCCTCGATCCAATGGTACTTTTTTTGGTTTTCCCCCTGCGGCTCTTCCAGCACAATTACATCATCGCGGCCGATCGTGACCGTATTGTCGAGCAGCCTCTCGACCTCGGGCAGATAGCTCACGCCGGCCAGTAAGAGCTTGATCCGCGCTTGCTCGATGACACTTTTCAGCGTGGCTCCGCGAAACCCGGTATTGATCGCGAAGATCACGCTGTTGCTCAACCCCGCTCCGAAACAGGCGAACACGAACTGCGGGGTGTTCTCCTGATAAATGCCGACCGCCAGCCTTTGGTCTTTTCCCAGGGTTCCGTTACCAACTCGCCGTTTTCGTTCCGCGAGAAAATAGTGGGCGTAGCGCGACGATAGGCGATAGACATCTCGATACTTATATTCTGTATCCTCGAAGATCATAAAAGGCCGGTTGCCGCGCGCGACGTTATTCGCCCCGACCTTAATCATATTTGCGAAGTTAACAAAGGAGAAATACCGCCGAATGATCTCTTTTTTATTCATCGATGTAGTCGACCTAGATTTTATCGCCGCGCCCGCAACACGATTTCTTTTCGGGCATCGCCAATCGCTCAATACATAGCAGTATACGGACGGTAAAACAACGATCACCGTCCGAATCGACGGCGCCGGCGAGCAGCGACCGGCTGATTTCGCCGGTATGCGCTGACTTACCGAAGCATCTTCCGCTCCGAGTCGGTCCGATCAGACGGCCCGACCTCGGTTCTGTTCGCGCAGGTTGTATTCGGCCGAACACAGGGCTGCCATCACTCGTTGCGATGCTTGATATAAAGCGGGGGAAGCGTCCGGGGCGAACCGATCCGGATGTAGCTGCCACGCGAGTCTGCGCAAGGCTTTGCGCGCTTGCTCAATCGACGCCCCCTTGGGAAGGTCGAGAAGCACATCAGGGCCCGCGGCGTTACGCAATTGGCGCTGTTTGCGGAGCAAAAGAGCGTAGCACGAGGGCTCGGGCTTCTTTTCACGAACCGCGCCTAGAAGCCGTAACGAGTTAAGCGTCAACCTCGTTCGATCCGAACCGCTCGCGGTTACGTCAATCGCCTCGATGCGACTACCGCGACTTAGCAAAGCAACAAGCTGTGCCTCTTCTTTGGATAGAGTCGTCTCGGCGACGATGGCTCTGCCGAGTTCCGTGAGATACAACACGCTGTCGTTATCTTTTTTTTGTACTTGAGCGAGAGCGCTGTCCGCGACGATTTGTCTGAAAACGTCGAGGATCAAATCGCCGAGCGGAACCGGGCAATCGATCACGGGCAATCCTACATCCGCGCTACCTTCCACGAATAGGTAGTCGAGTTTTCGCCAAAAAAAGAGGCGCTGTATCCGCGATCTATGTTGTTCATAAAGAGCGCGCTCGACCGCGGCGCGCGGCGCGGCCCCGCTCTCGATCAGCCATTGTCCGACCGGGCCGGTCGGTTCTCCCCTGATAAGCGCTCGTTGATGGAGCGATCGATCGAGCTTACCTTTGCGCAATAAAACATCGCCGAGCACTTCGTCTTCGTCGGCCAACGGAGTGGCGGCTCGCGGCGTACCGCAAACAATGGCGATCCGGCACGATTTCTTCTCGCCGAAAACGCTGAGAACGCCCGTTTTTTTGTATTTCGCAAGCCGAAAAAACGCCCTTGCGAGCGATATGGCGCCCGACGGTGTATCCATTTTCAATACATACCGGACAGGCTCTTCGGCGAGCAACTTTTCGACAAAACTAAGCGCGTCCAAGCTGCCGCCGGCGCGACTTGGTGAAGTGATATAGGTGCCGAGGTAAGCGGCCAATTAAGCCGTTTGAGCCGCGATCGAGGCGATGCCTAATCAACCGCCCGGTTCGTACGCAAATCCGCCTTGTCTAAGCCGGCCTTGGCTGTGGAGACGCAATAGCCGTCAGCCGGCGCTCCTCGCTCGATCCACGCTAATAACGCACGATGCTCTTTGTTGTACGGAGATACGCGGACCGCTCGTTTTGCTATCGACTGAGCCTCGGCCAAACGACCCAATCGAGCCAAACAGTGGGCGAATGAGGAGGCGATTTCGCTATCTTGCGATTCCAGACCGTAGGCGATCCGCAGATGCTTTTCTCCGTTTTCAGCCCTCCCCATCCCAACGTCCAAGAGGTGGCCCAGGTTGTGATGGTACCAGGGATTGTCCGGAGCCAACTCCAGGGCGCGACGATACGCCGCGACCGCGCTGTGGTAATTTCCCAAAAGCGTCTGGCAAAGCCCCATCAACGCGTAAACGCTATCGTCGTTGACTCCGACCCGCATCAACCGCTTGAGGTGTAACGCTGACTGCCAGGGATTATGTTCCAGACAAAGCTCGGCTAGCCGCTGATGGGCGAATAAATGAAACTCACTTCCTTCAGGAGCCTCGCGGGCCAGCTCTTCCAAAACCAGAACCACTTCTTGATACGGGCGGCCGATGATCAAAGCCTTCTCGGCTCGGTTTTGTAGCTTCGTCAGTCTCGCGTATTCGTTTTTTCCCATCATTATTGCTATATCTCGACCGAATCCAAGAGGCAAGACGAGTCGTCACGTCCGCTTTTTAAGCACAGTTACCAAAAAACCGCCAAAATAACGCAGCGGTGAAGCAACCGCTTTTCTCTCAATCGCGCTCAGCGCCCGCGCGAGAAATGGTATCTCAAAGACCGCGGCGAACGGTGTGATAACCCTTACCCCGTAGAACGCCTCGACCTCTATTGCCGGAGGCAAGAGACGCGGAATAACCTGCGGGGCGTCCCAACGCGTATATACCTCAGCCTCCGTGCGTCCCTCGCCGATCGGCCGCGGACCGGCGATACGTTTCGCCAAATAGCGCAAACTGTACGGATTGTAGAACTCTAGTACCATCCGCCCCCCCGGCTTTGTAACCCGAGCGATTTCTGTAATCGCCCGGCCGATTTCAGGCACGTGGGCTAACACCTTATAACTGCAAACAAGATCGAAACAGTTGTCGGCGAACGGAATGTTCAGCACATTCCCAAGAACGACGTTCAAACCGCGGTCTCGGGCCTTTTGGACCATCTTGGGCGAAAGGTCGAAGCCGCACGCGAAAGCCGCGCGCTTGCGCAGCCTCTCTAGAATAAGCCCGGTACCGCAGCCGATCTCCAAAACGCGAGCGCCATCGAGGTAAGTCGCCGCGATCTCTACCTCGAGCTCATCGATCAGGAAATGGTACCCCTCGCTCCGCTGCTTTTCGTATGAGCGACTGAAGTCATCGTAATATTCCTGCGAACGTTTCATTTAGGCGTGCCATCTCAGTTATCGACGATTTCGTCGTACATTTTTTCGTACGCGGCCGCTACCTTGCACGGTTCGAAACGCTCTTGAACCAAAAGGCTCGCCCGCTCGCCCATGGCGTTTCGCTGCTCTCGATCGTCGAGCAACCGCGAGACCGCCGCTGATACGCTTTCGCGCGACCCATCCACCGCCATGGCGGCCTGATTATCCGCCAACTCCGCGGCCGCGGTTCCACTTACTACCAAAACCGGCCGCCGCAATGCCATCGCCTCGATCAAAACCAGGGGTAGGTCCATTTTCGCGTAAAGAGTTTCCGAGGGTAACAGGACGAGATCCGCGACTGCGAGAAGAGCGTGAATATCGGAGGTCTCTCCCACCCAAGTGACCAACAAGCCGACTCCGAGGCTTTGTACAAGCTGCCTCAGCCGCCGCTCTTCTTCTTGCGCTCGATCGGTCTTGGCGCGGCACGCCATAACGAGATGCGCCGAGATACCTTTCGGCAGGTCAGCTAGAGCGTAAATCGCCTTTTGCGCGCCCGTGCCGAACTCTAAATCTCCCGGATAAATCAATAATAGTTTATCGCAAGGTAGCCTAAAACGGTCTCTCGTGGCCTTCTTTTCCTCTTCGGTTCTCGAGGCGGGCGATCGCACCGCGGGAGGTATTCGCACCACGCTTTTCGGTTCTATTCCCGATGCCAAGAGCCTTTCTTCCGTATGCCTTGACAGGACTACGGTTCGGTCCGCGAAAAGCAACGACCGGATGTCGACCTCAAGACTTGGAGCGCTGCAAATAGTCTGTACCGTAGCCATCCGGCGTAACCGCGAGGCGACGGCCGAGATCCGAGAGCTACGCGGATTGGGCGCGAAGAAGAAATGCCATAAATGGATCGGTTTCCTAAGAAGTAGATGAAGCATAACGCGCGCGTTGTCCGCGAACGCGGGAGAAAACCGCCCGGCGCCGCCGGCCGGATAGATCTCATCTGCTTGCACCCCCGGGAGATCCCGCTCAACACCTCGTCTTGATAAGATTACAGGGCGATAGCGACGCATGTTCACGGCGATATCGCGCACCAGATTTTTACTGCTGTCATTCCAGGGTGGCGATACCGGCTTTGAAATAAAGAGAACCTCTAACGAGCGATTCATGATGATATGGATCCGATTGTCTACCTCAATGTTGCAAAAAACGTCGAGCAGAAACGCGAAAGAGGCTGCAAAATAAGGTGCACGGAGCTTTTTCTGGGCCGGAGCTTAGTGCACCCTAAGTGAGGTCCAGAAAAAGCGAGTACACCCTTGGTTTGTAGGCTATTTCGCGAGTGAAACGGTTTATGCCGACGGATTTTTTGCAACATTGAGGTCTATCTAGCTTCTACCCGGCGGCACGATTGCGCCGATAGGCGACGCGCGCCCTATCAGCGATTGAACATGCTGCATACCATACGGTGAAACTGCGGGGGCTCGAGAAATACGAAATTCACCCTGCCCATCTCTATCCGATCGCCGCTTGTTATGATGCTGACCTCCTCGGGACGAAGAAGCTCGCCGTTGACCTTCGTCCCCATGGCTGAATCGTTGTCGCTGATGGAGTAAGTACCCTCTGCCATAAATAGATTCGCGTGATGACGGGATATCGACTCGTCGTTGATTTGTATATCGCACGAGCTGGACGAACCCAACGACAACGTCCCGCGAAGTAGCGGAAACTCCATTTCAACCACTCGAAAGCTGACAGATAGCAGCGGGTCCTCCCCCGGCGGCTCGCTCCCTTCTCGCAATCTGCTGAACGTATCCGTTTTGGTATTTTTAACCGGCGAGAAAGGTCCATCCTTGAGCTTGGAATGTACTAGGAAAACCGAACGGCATTCTCGCGCGAATCGCTCCTCCGAAACGGGCAGACAGATACCTGCGTAATTAGAAAGGGGTTTCATCCAACAGAGCTAAATAGCGCAAAAACGCGGATAGACCAAGTAGATCGGCCGACAGGTTCATTTTGGTGAACCGGTCGGTACTGGACTATGCGGCGAAACGCCGACAATAATAGGAAAAACGAGGATAGGCGCCAGCCGCGACGGCCTTTCTCGATCGCGACGCTCGAGCGGATAGACGTGCTTCTCGCCTATCGCCCGTCAATAATCGATGCTCGGCTCGAAAGCGCACCACCTCTCCCTCTTCTAGCAGGAGAAAAGGAGTCTCATACGGCCGTTTATTTTTTGCTGGATGTGGCTTTTGTTCTGCTATTTGCCGGGTGGCCCGTAGAGGGGGAGGAAGGCCTCTCAATAGATTCGCGAGCATCCGCGCTTCATCGGTATTGATGTCCGTAAAAACGAGCCCCATTCCCGACTCGTGTAGGTCGTCACGGCGGCGAAACATCCCGACGCGAGAAACCGCGGCCAAAGCGACGAGAGGCGACCGATTCGGCCAAAAAGGAGGGGCAAAAGAAACCAACACCTCCTCGCCCGCGTGCAGCGTAAGAAGAGTCTGCAACCAGAGGCCGTAGGCGGACAAGTCGGTTACGGGAAGCGAAACCGCTCCCTCCCACTGATCGCTAGACACTTCGCACTCGACCGAAACCGCGCGGCGAACCGCTCGACGTCTACTCTCCTTAAAATTCCTTTCGTCCACGAAACGCATCCTCATCCTCCAAGTAGGCTATAGAACTACAGTGTAGGACACATCTGAATCGGAAGAAAAAAAGATGCTTTTTTTTGGGCTAAAAATCGATTAGAGAGCCTTCATCCAAGAGGTATCTATCGTGATACCATTTACCGGGAATGGCTCGCCTTTTCTCGCCTTCTATTTCAAAAACCCAAATGCTTTCGCGTCCTTCATAGGTAGCGCTGCCGGCGTTAAAGATGGGCGGCTCGACTCCCTCCACGCGCAGGAAATAGCGTTCGTGGATATGCCCGTGCAATACCGCCCCGGGCTTTAAGTCGGCGCAAGAACTGAGAAACGCTTCTCCATTGTCGAAACCGTGTAGCGACGTATCAGGCGTGCCGTCGCGTCGCCTCGGACCGAAGTGGGTGAGAACGAAGATAAAACGGTTCCGCATCTCTGCGTGCGCGAAGAGTTTCGGCAACGCTTCGAGCTGAACGTCGGGAACACTGCCGGTAGAGAGCCACAACTTGGGATTTGGACGCGCGCTATTGACCGCGATGAGAGCGACAGAATCCTCAATGAGCCGGACCAAGGGCCATCGGCCATCGACGGCAACCTCGGGAAGGTCGGATGCGGTGAGGTCGCCGAAATAGCGTTCGTAGTTTCTCTCCGCGACCGAGTCGGGCAGATACAAATCGTGATTGCCCGGTATGCAGAGCATTCCCATCGGCGCCTCGGTCAAAGGATCCATGGCGGCTCGAGCGGCTTTATATTCAGGCTCCGTGCCCAAGGCGGTGCAATCTCCGGTGAATAGAACCAGGTCGATCCCTCTGACTCGAACGAATTCGGCTAATGCCGCCAACTTCTGAGGCGCGTTCAAAAAACGGCGAGACCGCCTCAAATACAGGTTGGCGGCGCCAAAAAAACGCTTACCGAAAAAGCCGCGCCACGGCATTTTCCAAACCGGAACGTGGACGTGGACGTCGCTGAAATGCAGTATCCGAATCACCGGCTGTAACTCTCCGAGCTACCGCATCGGCCACTCGTTATTCCACGGGCGCTCGCGTTCGAAGGCCCTGGCGGCTCGCAGCAATAGATCATCTCGATGTAGCGGGGCGACTATTTGTAAGCCAACGGGCAATCCGTTGTTCGAGAAACCAGCCCTGACGGTTGCCGCCGGATTGAACGATAGGTTGAAGGGAATGGTAAAATAAGCAACGCTCGCTTGCGTATGCGCTCGACCCTCGGTTTCTTTTGGAAACGGGCCTTTTGCGGGCGGGGGGTCATAGGGAACCGTCGGGGTTAGCAAAAGGTCATAATTCGAGAAGAGATCGGCGCACCAATTCACGATGCTTACCCGCGTGCTGCTTATCTTCCCAAGCAACGGCTGGTCGATTCCTTGCCGAGTCATATCCACGACCTCGAGCATGGAGCGCGTAAAATCGGCATCTCGATGCGGCCTAAAGCGAGCGATCCACGACCCGACTTCGTAAGAGACAAACAACCCCCAAAAAAGCCCGGCGTCCGGCGGGCCGCCGGAGATCGGCTCCACGCGATGACCCAATGACTCGAACACCTTCGCCGCTTCTTCAGCGACCTGGGCGACATCCGACTGAACCACCGCGTAACCCAGGTCGGAGGAATAAGCGATCTTCAACTGATCCAATGGCTTTCTCGCCTCTTGCAAAAACGAGCCATGGAAGGCGGGTAGACTTCGGGGATCATGGATGTCGTGACCTGAAACCTGATCGAGAAAAAACGCCGCGTCCTCGACTGTTTTCGTCAACGGTCCGCAAACGACGCTCTCTCCATATTCCCAGGTTTCCAGCGGACCGAGCGGAATGCGGCCGAACGAGGGCTTGTGTCCGTAGGCACCCACGAAGCTCGCGGGTATACGAATCGAACCCCCCCCGTCGCTCGCGGTCACAAGCGGAAGCATTTCAGCCGCTATCGCCGCCGCCGACCCTCCGCTCGACCCTCCCGGCGTATAATAGGGATTCCACGGCGACCGGGTAACGCCATACAGAAGGTTTTTGGTAATTCCGGAGGAGCCGAACTCAGGGGTATTGGTTTTACCGACTACGATCGCCCCTTTAGACTTGAATCGAGCGACCTGGGTAGAGTCGATCGTGGCGATTTTGTCCGCGAGCGGTTTGGAACCTCTGGTGGTCGCCATTCCTCTGACGTTCTCTAGGTCCTTCACCCCCAGGGGAATGCCCTCTAGGGGACGCCCTTGTCCTCGCGAAAGTCGCGCCTCGGCTTCACGGGCCTCTTTCATAAGCGCGTCCGGATCGCGTTGCGCCACGACAGCGTTTATCTCCGGGTTGACCGCTTTTATCCGCGATAAAACCTCGGACATCAGCTCGACCGGCGAGGCCTTTTTCTCGTGAAGCGTTTGCGTGAGCTCAATAAGCGTTAGAGATAAAAGACGGTTCATAACGAGAAGATAGCTACAAGCCTCTGACAAAGGCAAGCATCCGCCTCTGTTGTCTTACTTAGTAACAAGATGGTTAAGAGCGCAGCTGCCGTGTCCAACCGCCGGCGAAGAAGAAATCGCCTTTGTCAGCCAGGTCTTGGCTTTTCCGACGGCGTCGTCCAGAGCGCGACCGTGACAAAGCCCGGCCACGATCGCGGAGGAGAGCGTACACCCGACTCCGTGCGTGTTGCGAGAATCGATCCGCAGGGCCCGGAGCTCGAGAAAATCGCCTTTCCAGAAAAGGGTATCGATCGCGTCCTCGACTTCCGGCCCGTGTCCCCCCTTCAATAACACCGCTTCAACGCCGAGATCGGCGATGGCTTTTGCCGCGTCGCGCGCGCCTTGTCTATCTCGAATAGCGCGTTTTGACAGCAATTCCGCTTCCTTTAGATTCGGTGTAACCAGCCTCGCGCGCGGCAAAAGCCGCTGGCGAAGCCTATTCAGCCCTCGCTCGGTAAGGAGCTCGGCCCCCTGTTTACTCACAAAAACCGGGTCAACCACGAGCGCGATGCCATGGCGCTCGAACCTTTGCGCGACCACGTCGACGATTTCCGCCGATCCCAACGCCCCGGTTTTAGCCACTCGGGGTTGTATGTCCTCGAAAAGCGTATCGAGCTGTTCCGCCACGATATCGGCCGACATGACCTCAACGCGCTTGAGCACTCGGGTGTTTTGGGCGGTCAGTAGAGTCACCACCGCGCATCCGTAACAACCGAATTGATGAAATGTCTTAAGATCGGCCTGGATACCCGCGCCCCCGGAAGGGTCGGAACCGGCTATGGTAAGCGCCACTGCAATCATGGTAGCAATCCGATAGTGAGATGATGAGGCTATGGTGAGTTTCGCGGAAATTGGCAGATTAAGCACGCTCTCATTTCGCACGAGTCGCTTTTGCGCTTATCCAAGGCGAGACGGACGCTCGTAATGAAAACGCAGAAACGTTATCTTTTTTTTCTCGTTATCGCTTTATCGCTTCCATTCGCGCCGTTGGGCTGTAATGGAAAGTCGGAAAAGAAATCCGGTCCGACCGGTGTCTCTCCTAAAGAAACAAAAGCAACCGAAAAGCATGACGACAGGGGCCCGTTCGGCGTCACCCACACGGTGCAGGAGGGGCAAACGCTTTGGGACATCGCGCGCGCCTACAACGTATCCATCAAGCAGATCATGGAGGCCAACCAGATCGACGCGAGAGAGATTCGGCGTTTAAAAAAAGGCGCTCGAATTCGGATTCCCGGCGCAACCCGGGTGGTTCACGTGGAGACCGCGGCTGATCGAGCTGCAAAACGTCAGGATCTCCCTCCGCTAAAGGACGGCGCTTACCACTTTCTTCGAGAAGGCGAGAGCTTGTGGACCCTGGCGCACCTCTACGACGTTTCGATCGATGCGATTTTGGAACGTAACGGCCTTTCTGATGAAGACGTAAGCCGCATGCGCATCGGGCAGGCCGTGATCATCCCGGGAATCAGCGAGGAGAGGGTTCGACAGGACGATTCCAAAAAACGAATAGGGATTTACCGCCGGGTCGAGAAAGGTGAAACGGTTTGGGATATCGCGCGAACATTTGAGGTGAGCGTGGCCGAGATCATGGCCGCGAACGCGCTCTCGGCCGAGGAAATCGAGCTTATCCGGGATGGCACCGAGTTGTTTCTCCCCGGTGTTGAAGACGACGGTCGCGGTCATGTTCGCCGAAAAGCTTCAGCCAGTGATCGCCGAGCGGCGGTCGCGGCGAAGCGGCTCGGCCTCGGAACGCGGAACGTCGCGGGAAAGCTGTTGCGCGGGCAGGTCGAGCCGCGTTGGATGAGAGCCGCGGGCGGAGAGAATCGATTCGAAGGGACGCTGCGTTGGCCCGTGACAAAAGGCTGGTTTACGCGGGGTTACGGATCGGGAGAAGATGGATACCACCTGGCGGTTGACATCATGGGTGAAATAGGATGGAACGTCCGCGCGGCCGCGTCTGGAATCGTCGCCTACTCGGGCAACGAGCTTCGAGGATATGGAAACGCGGTGCTCGTGATCCACAAGGGAGGGTGGGTTACGATGTACGCGCACAACTCGGTGAACTTCGTAAAGGCCGGCGAAAAGGTCGCTAAGGGAGGCATACTAGCGGAGCTAGGAAGCACCGGCATTAGCCGCGGGCCCCACGTCCATTTTGAGTTTATCTACGACGGCAAGAACTGCGATCCGGCCGCGCTATTTCGTCCGGGCGTACGCCACCGAAGCGGCAAGCTTTCTCCAATAGACCCGCTCGTATGGCTGAAGCCGAAAAACAAGCCCCGCGAAATCCGCTGCGCTCCGCGCCGCCGCCATCCCCGCTCGCGTTGGGTGATCGACGAGGATCCAATCGATTCGAGCTCGCCCGAGGTCACTGAACCGTAACGTTATAAAAAAACGCCGAACGCTCTCGTTCGTTCGACCTGGTAATCAATCTAGACTCGCCTTTGGCGATTATTCGACCAAATCCGCATCGCGGATCTATACAATTCAAGTATGTGTGAAACACCAACGGACGCCAA
>JAFGIB010000121.1 GCA_016929805.1 Deltaproteobacteria bacterium
AATAGCAGCGCTCTGATGATTCATCACATATCATTCGTTTTTCTTCGGTTCGTGAGGGAGCTGACGGGCGCTGGGGTTGAGGGTCAGCGCGACTAAAAGAATTGCAGCCACGCTTACCCGGGTGCAACCCTCTTCAGAACTGTTCTCTTTTTTTAAGGCCCGTAAACCCGTGTTGTTCAGAGAAATCCAACCGGATTCAAGGTCTAAAGTAGCTTCTCAAAAAGTGGTGGCGTAACGACCCGGGAACGTGGCCATCTTGGCCGCATTACTAAAAAACAGCGAGAAAATACGGGCGAGACGCCCGCGCTCCCAGGTATCCTCCTCTGCGCGCCACCACTTTTTGAGAAGCTACGGTCTAAAGCTACACCGAATCGATTCGAGTCCTTGTATTGGTCCTGGGTTCGAGTCCTGTTTCGACTTGATTCGGGAGCAAGTTCCAGACTACCCGGCAAGTCCAGCTCGTCTGTCTATTCGAGATCATTCCCCTCTAAAACCAATACGGCGTTTGGGTTTCGTTTCGGGCGCCATGAGTTGGCGAATCGCGTCAAACACGATCTTGAACTGCGCATCGTACTTTTTCTCTAACGCCGCAAGTTTTCGAGCGAGTTCGGCGTTCGCTTGAAGCATTTGTCGTAGACGTACGAACGCGCGCATAATCTCAATGTTAACTTGTATCGCGCGCGAACTTCGCAAAACACTTGATAACATCGCCACGCCTTGCTCTGTGAAAGCATAAGGTGCAAACCGACGGCCACCACGACCGGTCGGCTTTGAGATCACAGATTGTGATCTCAAACGTTCGAACTCCTCGGATAAAGCACCAAGCTGGCGCCAAGCCAAGGCCCATGGTTACCCACAAGACTAGCAACCGGCGGCGGGATCCGTACACACGCACGGTGGTCCGTCTGCCCGAGCGAGAGCTTTCGGAGTCAGTCCTCTGTCTTGCCGCACCGTTGATCAAATCCCTGGGGCCGACGCCATTGCCCGACGATATCCGTCGTATGGTCGAGATCGTCATCGATCTCTGGAATGCGCGGTTACGGTCGACCTCGAATCTATCGACAGATGAAGGCGGAGGGATTTGATGTTGGGAGAAATCGCGTAGCGCGATGCCCTGCGAAACGACTCGCTCTTTCCTCTGATTCTAGTCCCCCGCGTGCCTCGTAATACGGAACCGCGAAACGGACCGGTTACCTCCCCCAATTTGAAATGCACATATGTCATTCTGATTGATCTGGTTATACATCCTACCACCCACCGTAGCACAAACCTGCAGCATTCTTCCGTTTATAGCGATTGGCCCGAACGATGCATCCTTGCTGCCGAAGAACAGGCGCTCTGCAAACGAGACGGGCCCGATCTACGTATCGATCGCTCCCAAAGTCAAAAGTTTAAGCAATAAACCCCGAAGGAAGCGATGCGCCGAAGCGTATTCCGGCGCTTCTTAGAAAAACAAGGAGGACGATATGGCCACAAGAAAGATCATCGTCGATACCAACGCCCCTGGACAGATAGAAGATGGGCTCAATTCCTCCTCTAACGCAGTAGGGGTAACCCTCGGGCCATGCGGCCGAAATGTTGTCTTCGATAGATCTTGGAGCACGCCGACTATCGTTAGGGACGGGGTCACGGTAGCAAAGGAAAGGGGCAACAACCGCCGAGCGACCAAAGGGACGAAGGACAGCTCCGAACGCGGGCACGCACAGTTGGCATGGACCGAAGAGGAATGGAAGGGCCCTATGCCTAAAGTAAGTTCCAGAGCAGACCGAGACCCGGGTTTACAAATGTTGAAAAAGCCACGGAGTGAACCTGCCCCGACCAATTCGGTGAGCGAAGTAAGTAGCATCATCTCGGAGTCTCGCGCCGGAAGAGAAGTCGAACGTTTTCGACTCGTTCCGTCCCCGGCGGTCCAAACGAGGCAGAGGACTAGCCTGCGTAAAATCGCTGTACTCGGGAATCATCTGCCGCGTCGATGTGGAATCGCGACGTTCACGACCGATCTAAGCCAAGCAATCAGCGATGAATTTTCCGCGCTCGAATGCTTCGTGCTAGCGATGAACGACGCCGGACGGCACTACGCGTACCCCGCGCAGGTGCGGGTTGAAATCGCCACGACGGACGTTACGTCGTACCGGCGCGCAGCGGAGTTCCTGAACGTCAGCATGGTCGATTTGGTTTCTGTACAGCACGAATATGGAATCTTTGGGGGTAAAGCCGGCAGCCACGTGCTGGCAATGCTTCGCGATTTGCGCATGCCGATTGTGACGACGCTTCACACCATACTCGCAAAGCCTAATCTCGAACAGCGTATTGTCATGGATGAACTCACACAACTATCGGAGCGCTTGGTGGTCATGAGCGTTTTTGGCGCATCGATTCTCCGCGAGGTCCATAACGTTCCGGACGCCAAGGTTGATCTAATCCCACATGGAATTCCGAGTCTGCCGAATGCCCAGCAAAGCAGAATAAAACTTGGACTTGAGGATAAATCGGTGATCCTAACCTTCGGGCTTCTTTCGCCCGACAAAGGGATCGAGCATGTCATCGACGCACTTCCGGCGATTCTGGAGCGCTTCCCAAACACGCTCTACATCGTACTGGGCGCTACTCATCCGCACGTGAAAGAGCAACATGGCGAGACCTACCGGGCCATGCTGGAGGAACGCGCAGAGAGATTGAGAGTCGAGTCTAACGTAGTTTTTCACAACCGCTTCGTGAATCAAAAGCAGCTTACCGAATTCCTTTCTGCAGCGGATATCTATATAACGCCGTATTTAAATCCAGAGCAGAGTACATCTGGAACGCTCGCCTACGCCGTCGGATCGGGGAAAGCAGTGATTTCAACGCCCTACTCGTACGCTAGCGAACTTCTCGCTGGCGGTCGTGGGGTCATCGTGCCCTGGCCCCGGGATGACCCTCAGGGCATCACCCACGCGATCATCGACCTTCTGGAAGATAACAATCGGCGCAACGCGATTTGCGAACTGGGAGCCACCTATGGTAGCAGCATGCTCTGGCCCGAAGTAGCGCGGACCTACGTTCGCAGTTTCGAACGAGCGCGCATCGAGCATTCCAATCGGCTTCGGGGAGTTTATCAGATCAGGACGCTCGCAGAGCAGCCGCTCGAGTTGCCCGAGGTCAACCTTGAGCATCTTATTCGCTTGAGTGATTATACCGGGATTCTGCAACACGCTGCGTTCAGCGTTCCCCGATATGAGCACGGATACTGTCTCGACGACAATGCGCGGGCATTGCTCTTGACATCGCTACTAGAAGAAGCAGGCGTCGATCAGACCAAGACGGTGTGTTCGCTCGCTTCCCGCTATTTAGCTTTTGTGAGATACGCGTTCGACGCGCGCAACGGTCGGTTTATAAACTTCATGTCTTATTCCCGGCAATGGATCGAGGGAGTCGGCTCGGAAGACTGTCATGGACGAGCGTTGTGGGGGCTTGGCTCCGTCGTCGTTCATTCCGAGGACCCGGGACAACGCAAACTGGCTGATAGCCTCTTCCTCGCTGCAATCGAGAGCGTCGACGATTTCGCCAGTCCGCGCGCGTGGGCATACGCACTGCTCGGCATCGACGAATATCTACAAACGTGCCCGGGCGCGCGAAAAGTTCGAGCGGTTGGTGAGCGATTAGCCGAACGCCTCCTCGATCTCTATCAGCAAGCTTGTGTTGAAGAGTGGCCCTGGTTCGAGGAGCGGGCGACCTATTGCAACGCTCGTCTCTCGCAGGCTCTCATCCTATTCGGGTGGCGAATGGAGCACGAGGAGATGAAAGCGGCGGGATTGCGATCGCTCGAATGGCTTTCCGAGGTTCAATACTCGCCGTGTGAGGACGGGTACTTCGCACCGATCGGCTCGAACGGCTTTTACGAGAGGGATGGGACCAAGGCGGAATTCGACCAGCAACCCGTCGAGGCGTGTACCATGGTTTCGGCCTGTCTCTTGGCGCAACGCGTGACCGGAAAAAAACGCTGGGCTCTGGACGCGCGTCGAGCATTCAACTGGTTCCTCGGTCAGAACCAACTGCAACAATCGCTCTACGACCCCACGACTGGCGGCTGTCGCGACGGGCTTCACAGCGATCGTCCGAATGACAACCAAGGTGCGGAGTCCACCGTCTCCTTTCTCCTGGCTCTCGTCGAGATGCGTTTAGCTACCCGGTCGGCTCGATCCGATCCGAACAAAATAACGAAATTGAAAGAGAATATATCGTGACCGACAGGACCAAGGCGTCAGCATACGAGACGCTTTTTCATAGACACAATAAGAACCCGATCCTCACTGCCGCCGATTGGCCCTATCCGGCCCATACTGTCTTTAACCCTGGTGCTACGCTGCTGCCGGACGGCACGACCTTGCTACTGTGCAGGGTGGAAGATCGCCGTGGCCACTCTCACCTGTGTGCCGCGCGTTCAGCGAACGGTGTTGATGGATGGGTCATCGACGCCGAGCCAACGCTTCAGCCCGACCCCGAGAACTTTCCCGAGGAGATCTGGGGTATCGAAGATCCACGCATCACTTTCATCGAGGAGTTTAACAAGTATGCAATCGCCTATACCGCTTTCAGCAGAGGGGGACCATGCGTGGCGCTCGCCATGACGGAGGACTTTCATAGCTTTGAGCGTTACGGTGTTGTCATGCAGGCCGATGATAAGGACGCGGCGCTCTTGCCCAGGCGGATCGACGGAAATTTTGCTCTCCTGCACCGACCGATCAACCATACCGCGGCGCATATCTGGATAACGTTCTCACCCGATTTGCATAATTGGGGCAGTCACAAGCTGCTCCTAAAGGCGCGCAAGGGAGCGTGGTGGGACGCGAATAAAATCGGACTCTCGCCGCCGCTGATCGAGACGTCGCGAGGGTGGCTGATGATCTATCACGGTGTTCGGAACACAGCGGCCGGGGGACTGTACCGCCTCGGACTTGCGCTGCTTGCGCTCGATAAACCGACCACCTGTCTGCTTCGCGGCGATTCGTGGGTTTTCGGGCCCGAGACAAACTATGAGCGTTTTGGAGACGTGGACAACGTCACCTTCCCCTGCGGTTACACAATCGGCGCCGACGGCGACACAATCAATCTTTACTACGGCACGGCGGATACCAGCATCGCCCTCGCGACGGGAAGCATTCGCGAGCTGTTGGAATGGCTCGATCAAAACGGGTACCCGGAGAATTCTTATTGAGACGGTTCGTGGATCATGGGTAACTTAAAAGTAAAATCTCTCGGCATTTACCAAACGCCATTCAAGACCCGTGCATGGATTGAGTCGGTGCATTCCGCCCTAGTCGTGGTAGCTCATCCGGATGACGAGACACTGTGGTTCGGGGGCACCATGATGATGGTACCCGCTTGTCGATGGCGGGTTGTATCGCTTTGCCGGGGAGATGATCCGGACCGGCGATCCAGATTCTTCACGGCGATGACCCAACTCAACGGCCAGGGAAGCATCGGGGATATGAACGACGGGCACCTTCAACCACCGCTTTCCGACGACCATGTTAAAGAGGCTATCCGATCCGAGCTAGACAATACAAACTACGATCTAATCGTCACACACAGCCTTTTTGGCGAGTACACCACGCACCTGAGACATAACGAAGTCGGGCGAGCCATGCTACACCTTTGGCAGGCTGGTGAGTCCACCGCCAATCTGGGTATCGAAAAGAACCTGGTCTTCGCTACGATCGAGCGACACGACACCATTGTTTCTAATCGGACTGGCGGCTTATCGGCAGATCGAAGCAAACCCCGCCTTTCTCGACGCGGCCGCCACCAAAGCAATTCGCTGGATAGGTTATCAAAGTCCCTCGAACAGGGTGCTTGTGGCTCAACAGCCGACCAGCGATTGGCGGGATGAGCAGTGGGTGCTCGGCTTCGGCCTGTACGTGAATGCACTGGTACACACCGTTCTCAGGCTCTTCGGACACGACGAGAGGGCCGACGTTCTGAAGACGGAGATGGAACAGACCGGTGAACAACGGCGATGACATCCACGGTCGTATTTACGAGGGACTTATGCTTCCCCAAAATCCCTACTACGCGCTCTGGTCTTATAAGCTCTATTGCAGCGAACGTTTTGATCTACTCGGTAACAGCCTTGCGATATTGTCCGGCATCGCTACCCGGAAAAAAGCTGAATCCATCGTTAATTGGGTCGAATCCTCTTGCCGGGACATGCGTAAAAAAAATCTTTTGTCGGTTGACCTTCCCCCCAACCTGTTTCCTTTTATTTTTCGTGAGGATCCGGACTGGAGAAAACGCTACGAGAAATTCAACAAACCGGGCGAGTACCACAACGGAGGCATCTGGCCATTTGTCTGTGGATTCTATATTGCGGCGCTGGTAGCCGCTGGCAAACAACGGTTGGCCGAGCAAAAGCTCGTCGCCCTCACAGAGCTCGTGCATCGGTCGAAAAATCCCGATCTCGACTTTGGATTCAACGAGTGGTTTCGGGCCCAAGATGGCTTCGCATGTGGTGAAGATTGGCAACTCTGGTCCGCGGCCATGTACCTATACGCGGTAAAATGCGTGGAAACCGGAAGTACCCCGCTGTTCAGCACCGTGCGGGGTCAAAGTTGGTAATACGAGCAAAGAATCATCTTTCTGTACGCATCTTTTCCAGCGGGAACACCTTGGCGCTCGCCGTTGCCGATCGCGTGTGTGCTGTTGCCGAGGAGCGTCGATCCGAGGGGCGACCCCTGGTTCTCGGCCTCGCCGCTGGCGCATCGCCTCAAGAAGTCTATCGCGATCTCGTCCTGCGCGTGCAAAGCGGACAACTTGACTTTTCTCAATGCCTATTATTTTGCCTCGATGAGTACTATCCCGTCCATCCCCAAGATCCTCGAAGCTATACCAAACGAATGTCGAGTCTTGCCGCTGAGCTCGGCATTTCCAAAGGTAATTTCCGAATCCCCAGGGGCGATATTCCGCGGGAGCAAATCGAGTTGCATTGCGAAAAGTACGAGCAAGAGATTCGTTCGGCTGGCGGTATCGACTTCGAGCTCCTCGGGGTTGGCCGTTCCGGGCACATCGGCTTCAACGAGCCGGGCGCTTTGGCAAAGAGCCGTACCAGGCTGGTTCAGCTCGATGAGCGGACGCGAAAAGACGCGGTGTCTTCATTCGGCGGCTTGAATGGCTTTGCGCGAGAAGCGATTACCATGGGAATCGGAACCATCTTGGAAGCCAAGGAAATCGCGCTGATCGCTCTCGGTGCACATAAAGCGGCTATCGTCCGTCGCCTCATCGAGGAGCCCCCCTCGCCCGCTGTACCGGCATCCTTTCTACAGACTCATGATTGCGCCACGGTCTATCTGGACGAAGACGCGGCGAGTGAGATCGTAACAGAACTTTCAGTGTCTGAGTGCTAATCGTAAGCGCTTTTTTCGTTTTCGCGTTCACGGCAGCTTTCCGCTGAGCGAAAGGCGCGGGCCGCTGCCGAGAAGCGAGCGGCTGACGCTCTAGCGGCGCTAGCCAAGTTCAGACATCCTGATTTCCGGGAAAAAGAGATGGACCCATTTCAGCGAATTTCGCACGAAATCGACGACGGTGCGGCGATTCGATAT
>JAFGIB010000122.1 GCA_016929805.1 Deltaproteobacteria bacterium
ACAGGATCTAAGAAGTGCTTCCGGCTTTCAACCTATTGAAATATTTAGCTATTAACCTGATCGAGAATCATGCTCGGTGATTTAGAATATCATCCAGGCGGGATTGAGCACTCCGTTCGTCGCGAAGCCGTAAAAAATACTGAAGCGGATCTGTAATCCGCCAACGGGCAAAGAGGTCAACCGAGATGTAGAGCTTGTCCTTGGTCGGCATATCGGACGGACTGCCGTCCCACTCGAGAACTCGCTTGTCGATCGGATTGACCTCCTGAATGAAGGGGACCTTCAGCTTCAGACCGGCGGAAATCACAGGAGCACCGACCGGCTTGCCGAATTGGGTAATGATCATCTGCTCGACTTCGCTCACCGTATAGATCGAGCTCGTCAAGACATAGGTCCCAATTGCCAAAATTCCTAGAATGACTATTTGTCGGATTCCAATCATGGCTGATCTCTTTTCTGGGAGTTGAGGTTAAGTAATGGCAGGATGCTGCGTGTCCGTTCATCGACAATTATTTTAGATTTTACGCTCGGCATGACTTCCTGAAGGGTCTCGATATAGATGCGTCGGAGAGTGACCTCCGGGGCCTTGTTGTATTCCGTGAGTAAGGCGTTGAACCGAGCGATATCACCTTCCGCTTCATTGACCCTCTTGAGCCGATAGCCGTCGGCCTCGCGGATCCGCTGATCTTTCTCGCCTTCTGCCAGCGGGATCACCTTGTTGTAATCGCGCCTAGCTTCGTTGATCAGTTTCTCTTTCTCCTGCTGCGCTTGGTTGACCTCGTTGAACGACTCCTGTACCGGTTCGGGCGGATTGATGTTCTTCAATTGCACCTGGTCGATGCTGATCCCCATTGCGTACTTGGTCGACAGCGCCTGCATTTTGGTCAGTGCTTCGCTTTCGATTTCCTGTCGGCCGATGGTAATCACTTCATCCACGGTGCGATCACCGACGACTTCTCGCATTACGGATTCGGAAACATAACGGAGGGTCTCACTCGGCCTCCTCACCTCGAAAAGGAATTTTACGGGGTCCGAGATGCGGTATTGAACCACCCATTCGACCAACGCGGCGTTCAGGTCTCCCGTTACCATCTGTGTTTCCCGCTTGGCGTCGATAGGACCAGGACTTTGGAACCGATCGATGGCGCCCGGGGTCGCAAACCCAAATTCCTGCTTCAATTGTCTTTTTACCGGAACGATTGTCGCAACATCAATACCCAGCGGCAGCTTGATATGCAGTCCCGGCGGAACCTCCGTGAGATATTTACCGAAACGTTGCACGATCGCGACAGAGTCACTCGGCACAGTGTAAAAGGCCGTCCATACGCCCATACCGACCAAAGCGATGACGACGATTGGTATTACTATGCGCGGACCAGCACTCAGAATGTGCTTTTTGAACCGTTCCTTCCCACGCTGGGCCAGACCCGCGATATTAGAATCGGCGTTGGCCTCGCTGCTCCGAGGTCCGGTTTCGCCGTTGTTACCGTTGTCGTTACCGTTCTGCTGTGTCATGGGAGGATCCTTTCGCCTCCGAGGAAGACGGCCGATTCTTCGAGCGGCTGCTTTTTGGCGTTATCGGGTATGAACCGGCCGCCGAGAATCCTATCCGCGAAAAAGGCAGCGCCGAGCATCGTGCTCTGGTCTAGCCCGGCCGCACCCGTCGCGAAGAAAAAGATCAAAGTTTGAGTTGGTGTAGTAGGCATGTCGCTGCCTTTCTTAGGTTGGCGCGTTTGATTCCCAGAGCCCACCAAGGACCCGGGTGATTACGGCGCGCGCAGCTTGTAGACATTAAGAACGCATGGTTCGTGCCAACTACGACGAGCTAAAGAATGTCGCCTAATTACGCTGTATGGATAGAGAGAGGGGCAGTCAGAGCAATGGAGATGACACGAGGCTACATCAATATGACGGATGTATCCGAGGCGCGTTGAGGATTTGTATCACCAGGTATATTTTATTAGTTGGATGCGTGCAATTCGCGTTCGATGATGATCTCGATGCGGCGGTTGTCGGCGCGACCCTCGGCGCTGGCGTTATCGGCAATTGGGTGCCCCTCGCCAAGTCCATAGGATTGGATTCGATCGGCTTGGTAGCCTCGCCGCACAAGATAGGAGCGAAATGCGTCCGCCCGATGTAGCGACAGGACGAAGTTGTCACTTACGGAGCCCTGTGAATCGGAGTGCCCCTCGATAACTAGGGAGCGCTCGCGGGTCGCGAGCAGCGCATCCGCTAAACGGTTGAGTCGCGTCAGCACGTCGATCAAAAAGATCGCCTGGTTGGAGGCGAAAAGCGAACTGCCGGAGAGCGTAATAACCAATCCACGGCTTTCCTCCTTGACCGTGCCCAACTCGGCCAGCGCTGCTAGCGCGTCAACCGCTCGCTTCTCGGCAGCGGTTGGTACTTCGTATTCAGCGAAAATCTGCTCTGCGGTTGTTATGCCGCTACGTCCCGACTCCTCAGGGCCCTTACGTGTCTGGTGCGGATCCCGGTTCGTTTTGGTGACAACATCGCCCTTCGTCGCTTCGTAAACGTTTCTCGCTTGAGCTTCCTTCTTTCGCGCAATAGCCCTAAAGGCAGTCGCCTCAACTATCTCTGACTTGCGTCGGGCTACATTGGCGAGATCGCGCGTCGTTTGATGTGAGTCGGGATTCTCTCGGAAGGATTGCTCCGCCTTAGCGAGCGCCTGGAGCGCTCCCTGCAACTCCGCCGGCGCGATCTGGGGGGCACTTCCAGTGCTTGCGCGTTGGTATGCTTCGCGCGCGTTGATGAGCTCTTTCGGAGTCGCGGCCGTGCAACCTACTAAGAGTTCGACGCATACGACAAGGATCAAAATATTGTTGGTTTCCATGGGATATTCCTTTTATTCGAGGGATTTTTTTTGGATCTTTCACTTATTTTTATTCTGGAGTTGGCGCACCCGCTTCACTTTTGCCCAAGCCTCCGACTTCTCGGGCTTCCGTTCGTCCGTCGAGGGATAGCTCGACAGCCGGCCCCGAGATGGGATGCTAAAAGCGAAGTTATTTTTGCGCGAGCCCTTAGCGTCGGTTTCGACCCGCAACCGCTTGATTGGCTTGATTGCTTAAGGAGCGTTTCCATCTTCCATACCTGCGCTTTCGTGGTTTCCATGAAGGTTCTCTTCTTTGTTTATATTATCCATGGATATTCTTCCGACCCCCTGGCGGCGCGAACTCGACCTTCGCTTTCAGGAACATTCGCCGCCGCGTCACCGCTTCACCGCGTCACATAGGTCGATTGGTCGCTATGTGACCCTTCGAGGGCCCGGCTGCCGATAGCAGCGGGGTCCGTGACACCTGTTAACACTAGGCTACTGCATCTTCCGGGCCACTAATTAGAAACAAATAATATCAAACAGTTGCATAGTAGACCGGATTGCTGAGGAGTGCCTTGCTGAATCAAATTGAAGTACCTTCTCCCCTAATTTGAGTGAAGAGAGAGACTCGATACACCTCGATGATCGCGTCTTTTATCATTATTAAGCTGAATGAAAAGGCTTTCTTTTTGCTCACATAATCCGTTAAAAAAGAATCGATTTTGGATCGAAAACGAGGTCACAAATCGCTAAGAACGAAGGTCGGGTCGTCGAACCGGAACTTCGGTCGACCCCCGCTCCCACGGCCGCTTTCGGCAACGCCCGGAGTTTTATCATCCGATTGTGGGTTTGAGACGGAATGATCTCCGATTGCTCATTCCAACGGAAAATGCGATGATACATATCGTTGCGTAAAGGCCAAACGTTTGATAATTTTTACAACGTTTTTATTTCGGGAGAAGTCAACTCTAAGGGCTCGCGCCCCTGTATAATCATTATATATTCCACCTTGTGGAGGATGCAATGGCGGAGCTGAGAGAACTCATAGCAAAGGCGAAGGCGCTGAAACATACAGGAGATGCCAAGAATCTTGACGCCCTGATAAAGGGTATCAAAACCAAACTGATATCCGGCGAGACGACCGGCGACGAAGTGCTGAATTACGTCATACTGCACAAAGGCAGCCTGGATGAGGGGAAATGCGGGGGCCTGACAGAGCTGAAGAGCAGGTTGCTGGCCCATGTGGGAGAGCCTTTCATAATGATAGACACAGCAGAGAGAGCCCATGTTAGCAATCCAAGTACAGAAGACTACATAATTGAAGTCGACACATGGGGCGCCGTGGCCTTCGGCGACACTCTGCGGCTGCCGCGGGACAGGTATGAGGTGGTCTTTGACTGCCCGTGGCCGGTGAAAAGAAAGGACAGATACGCGAGGAAGTGGCGCTTTATGCGGCCGGAGGAAGCGAAGGGGGTGACGGTTTACCAAGGCGCTGATTTTGATATGAGGTATGGGGCTGAACTGAATCTCGTCAATAACCGGAACCGGCGTTTCGATGGAGAGAGGATATATAGTCTTGATATAATAGTCGGAACAATGGACGTGCAGCGTTATTTCATGGAACAGTCGATGGGTATTGAATATGCAGAGATGGATCGGATGCTTGGGGACCAGGAAAAGAATAAGGAACCCCTGGGAAGGATGTTTGTCAAGGCGAAGGCCCAGTGGGAAGGACTGCTGAAAAGTCTCAGGCTCGATATAAAGGATGGGAGATACGGGCTCAACCCCGAGCTGGTGGCTCTCGAGAAGTACAAGCCGAGCATATGGAGATGGTTTTTCTGATCGCTCACTGTAAATGCCAGGCAATTTCTTCATAGGTAGCAGCGCCTATGTTTCGAGTAAGTTTCCGAGTGCCTAGTTCACGGTTGGTTTGGCGTTTGTCTATCCTTTAGTCTATTCCGGTAAGCCAGTACCGAATACTTAATCATAAAGAAACTTAATAGAGACGCCGTCAAGCCGATGATCGATGTCCCGAATAGTAATCTCTTTGAGAAATTCCACGCTTGATTTAGAGATGTTAGCTCTATTCTCAGTACTTCATGATCGCGAAAAAAGAGGTCTCCAATTTCATAACTAAGGGCATAGATAGGAGCCGTAACAAAGGGATTCCAGACTGCGATAGCGGCCATCATGGAGATTTTACTGATTCTCGGAAAGATCAACAAGAGGATGATCCCGAAGACAATACTAATTCCCGGGGTAGGCAGGATGGCAAGCAAGGTACCTAATGCAAAACCGAGAGCAATGTAGTTGGGTGATTTCTTAGTCGTTTTAATTTTATTAAGACGTTTGCTGAAATAGAGACGAATCCAATCGAGATAACACAATTCGCAGGGTCGATTTCGGTTTGAAACTCCTTTATTCATAATGTTGCTCTCGCCATATTCTTTCTTTGGTAGTGCGTCGGTGCTCGATCAACTCGCGATGTAAAGAGTGAAAAAGGCTATTTCGCCCCGTCGTCAAGCTTGGCCGCATCCCGCTCGAAGCGAAGCCAGTGGGTACGGTTTTGTTTCACGTCCAAGACCGTGACCTGATAAGGACCGATGAAGAGTCGGTCGCCGGCTTTCGGCATTCGTCTCAACAGCGAGGTAACGTAGCCGCCGATCGTGTCATCGTCACCGAGATCTTTTAAACTTAAGATCTCACTCGCTTCAGGAATCGATGCGCCACCCGATATTTCTATAATGCCTTCTGTTATCGTCTTCACGTTAGCGGAATACTCGTCAAATTCATCCGAAATGGGTCCGACGATTTCCTCCAAGGCGTCTTCGAGGAAGGCCAGGCCGACGGTGCTGCCGTGTTCGTCCACCGCCACGGCGCACCCGCTTTTTGCCTCTTGTAACTCGTGAATCATGCGCGAAAGAGGCATGCTGTCAGGCAGATAAATCGCGGGTCGCATTAGGTTCTCGAGGTTCAACTCCGCGCGGTCCGTGCACGCGACGAGAATCGACTTTGTATGGACGATTCCGATGATCGAGTCCAGACCGTCGCGGCACAAGGGAAAACGAGAGTGACCTCTGTCGCTGATGATGCGTAGGTTTTCTTCGATCGGATGGTCAGCGGCGAGATAGACAATATCCGCGCGCGGCACCAAAATATGCCTGACCTCCAACCGGGCGATGCTCAGAATGTTCTGGGCGAATTCCTTCTGCCGATGTGTGAGATGGCCGGCGTTGGCCGACCTCGCAATAATTTCTCTAATCTCGTCCACGTCCCGAATCGGCTCCTCGGCGGCGCCCGAGGCGATTCCGACGATACGAAGCAGCAGATTCGATATGGTGTTGATGAACCAGATGAACGGTCGAAACACCATGGTATACATATAAAGCGGATAAGCGATCACGCGCACCATGGACTCGGTGCGTTTGATGGCCCAAATCTTAGGCGCTTGCTCACCAATCGTCATATGCAGAACCGTGACGATAAGCAACGCTAAGGCCAAGGCGACACCGTGAAGAAGCCGAGGGTCGGGACTGAAGCCCACAAACTGCGCGACAACCAACAGGGCCGCGGCAAAGGCCGGCTCGGCCAGCCACCCGAGAATCAGGCTGCAAAGCGTAACGCCGAGCTGGCACGAGGAAAGGTAGAGGTCGAGATGGTCCAGCATATACAGGGTAAGCTTCGCGCTCTTGCTACCCTGTTCTACCAGCACGTTTAAACGTTCGCGTCTGGTCTTGACCAGGGCGAACTCCGCAGCCACGAAGAATCCGTTGAGTAGTACGAAAAACCCCGCTGCCAGCAAACTCCAGCCTATGTCGAAATTATCGATGGCTCACCTCTGCGTCTCGGCCCGTATGCGGAAATGATGATCCCAGCCGTCGGTGAGCACGACACCGTCGATATCCAGAGAAAGCGGCGTAATCTTTGTTGAACGTTTCATTATCGTCCCGGATTTTCTAGTGTTATACCGGTTGCGTTCCCAATTCCCGGAGCGTTCGCAGGAAGGTGATGACATCTTCCCGGCTTAACATGCCTATGACGTGCTGATCGCGGGTGACCGGTAACTGGTTGACCCCGTCGCGGTCCATTTTCTCAAGGGCGGCCGAGAGCTCAGCATCAGGACCGATCTGTTTCGACTGTTCCAAGGGAAGCATGACCTGTGCGGCGCTGGTCGTCGCCCATTCGGAACGCGGCACATCCAAACCAATCGGAATACCCCAAATCCTGCCTAACGGTATACCGTGTCGAGTCATGAGCGTTCTCCTTTCTTTGTACGCCGGCCGACTAATTCCACTGGCCTCCGGCGGTGCTTCGATCGACAGCAATGCCGATGTCGTGTGGTTGTTGCGATCGTGTATTCGTCATCGAGTCGGCTCCTAGAAGATCATCGCTGCCAGAGGATGTGAGCAGCCTCCAAAGGGACCGCCACGCCATCGCGGTTCGGTATCACTCGCGCCGTGTAGTCCGCTGCCGGTCGAGCGGCGGATACGGAAGCAGTGAAAACGTAGACGCCGGGTGCGCTCGCCAGTTGGCGAACGCGCGTCAATTCCTGCCGTAAGGGAACGCCGCCCATGACGCCGTTTGCGTAAAGCTCTACCCGCACCGCGTTCGGGTCGAGGTCAGCGAGATGCACCTGAACCTCAAAGACGCGCTGCTCGCCGCGAGTATCGACCCTCACCTCACCGAAACGCAACCCGGCCCATTTCTGTTCCAGCGTGTTGCGCCAATTAACTATCCGTTGGCCTATCGCACCTTTGTTCGCCGCGCGCTCGCGGTAGGCGGCCGCGGCTGGGAGGTAGTGTTGTTCGGTGTATTCGCGCACCGTGCGGTTGGCGGAAAATAGCGGTGTCAACCGCGCCATGCTTTCCCGCATCCGCCTGATCCACGCGGAGGGAATTCCGCTTTTATCTCGTTTAAAGAATTCCGGAATCACTTCCCGCTCCAGCAGGCCATAGAGCGCGTCGGCTTCGGCCGCGTCCCAAGCGGGATCGTCGCCGTGTTCCCGGCCGTCTCCCAATGCCCACCCCACTTCAGGCGTGTATGCTTCAGCCCACCAACCGTCCAATTCCGACAGGTTGATGCCTCCATTGACGAGCACCTTCATACCGCTGGTTCCGCTCGCCTCCCAGGGCCGACGTGGGGTGTTGATCCAGACATCGACCCCCTGGACGAGATGCTCGGTCAGAAGCATATCGTAGTCACTGAGGAAGACCACATGGGGGCGAGCCTCGGGCTGTCCTATAAATCGCGTCCATTCTCGAATCAGGTTTTGCCCGGCTTGGTCCGCCGGATGGGCCTTACCAGCGAGGATGAGTTGCACCGGTCGTTGTGGGTTGGTCAACAGGCGAAGCAGTCGATCAGGGTCGTGCAGAAGTAGGTTCGGTCTCTTGTAGGTCGCGAAGCGGCGCGCAAAGCCTAGCGTCAACGCATTGGGGTCAAACAGATGGTTTGCCTTGTCTATCACCGCGGGCGATGCGCCCGAGGCGGTTAGCTGCCGGGACAATCGCTCGCGCGTATATTCAACTAGCGCTTTGCTGGCGGCGGTACGGAAATGCCATAGCTCAGCGTCCGAGACGCTGCGAATGTTCCGCTCCAGGGTATTCGTCGTCCCCATCCAGCGGTCTTTCCCGCACGCGTCTGTCCAAAGATCGTCGGCCGGGGCCGAGTCCCAGGTCGGCACGTGCACGCCGTTGGTCACGTGTCCGACCGGGATTTCGTCCTGCGGCCAGCGTGCAAACATAGGTTCAAAGAGTTGCCGGCTGACTTTCCCGTGCAAGCGGCTGACGCCATTGACCGCCCCGCTGCCGCGGATCGCCAGATAGGCCATGTTGAAACTCTCGGACGGGTCGTTCGGGTCCAGGCGGCCCAGGGCCAATAAATCGCGCAGTGATATGCCGAGCTTCTGCTCGGCGTAGCCGCCTAGGTAGTGCTCGATCAGGGCCGGAGAGAAACGGTCAAAGCCAGCGGCGACTGCCGTGTGAGTGGTGAATAGGTTCCCCGCTCGCGTGACCGCCAGCGCGACTTCGAATGGCTGCCCGGTTTCTTGCATGAAACCGCGGGCACGTTCCAATACGGCAAAGGCCGCGTGTCCTTCATTTAGATGACAGACTTCGGGCTGGACGCCGAGCGCCTCAAGCAGTCGCCATCCGCCGATCCCGAGCAACAGTGCCGCCCGTAGGCGCTTCCCGCACGACGGCACGACGGTATTGCGGGGAAGCAGTCGTCCTTTCGGTGGCTCGACTCCGAGCGGCTGATGTACGAGGCTTGGGTCACGCATGGTTTTGCTTCTCCGTTTAAACCATCTATCCCTGACAGGACATTTATCGTTTAAGCAAACGCTATGCCAACGCGGACGGACTGCCGAGACTTCCCGTTAGAAACATTCGTTTCCCAAGGTGAAACCCTCTAAAAGCAAGGTGAGCCCCGCAACAACTATCCAGCCTGTGGGCAGAGATCTCAGTAAGCAGTTGTGACACAATGGCTTTCTACCAACTAGCCGCGGGTTGGACTGCAATCAGCTCTAAAGAGTCGGCCCAGTCGATCAAAACGACTTGCCGTCTCAGTCAATTTGAACGTTTCAAATTACGGCACGGGATGGACGGGCGAAGCGAATCGACCAGTCGAGCTTTTCTGTTCGCGAAAGTCATCCCCATATCCCGAGAATCCAACGGTGTATCGCAGAGCATTGCGGGGCTAACCCGAACGAGTTCGTCGACGCGGTCGGGGCCTTTCGAGCTCACGGCACGATACCTGCATAACTAGAACGATAGAGACCGCTTTCTTTGGTGGCCTTTGAAGTGATCTGGACCGCGAAGCCAAAGCAACCTTACACGGAAGGTCCCAAGTAACAGCCCGCAACAACGGGAGAAAAGGGTGATGCGATGCACGAGTGGTCCTCAGCCTGCTATATGGGAAATGTGTGGATATCGTGATTCGTTCTGGTGGGAGTGATAATCTTTGTCGTGTGGTCGGTGATACGGACATGGAAACCAAGCAACGGGCTGCGGCAGGAGACTCCCGAGCAGATCCTAAAGCGCCGCTTTGCTAGTGGTGATATAGACTACCAGGAATACCAACTACAACGTAAACAACTACGAGAATAAACTATTCAAGATGAATATCGCTAAGGATCCCATTGACCGCGTAAGACGAATCCGAACCTATTCAAGCCGCGTTCAACCTTTCTACTACCACCGCCGATGCGACCAAGTCTGTCATGCAAATCCCGACCCGATTAATACGGATAAGAAACATCACCTTTAACGCCGCGAGGCGTTTCGATCACGAGCGAGGATTCGAAGCGGCCGCGGCCCTGGCTTTTTACAGTGTCGCCTCACTTTTTCCCTTGTTGTTACTCTTGATTACCGGCGCCAGCCTCCTAATAGAAGAACAAGATGCAAAAAAACGGGTACTCGAGACGCTATTCGAGTTTACGCCTAACTTATCGCAGCAAATGATCAAGAAGAACATCGAACAGGTGCTCGAACACAGGGAGGGATTCAGCGTGGCTGCCGTCCTGACACTTATCTGGACGGCATCGGGGGTGTTTAGCGGACTTGTCGAAAACATCAATCGAGCATGGATCAAAAATCATTTCCAAACCGTACTCAGGAACCGTCTTTTAGCGATTGCGACGGGATTTGCTCTATTTATGCTTTTATTGTCCTTGTTTATAACTCAACACGTGATCAGTGCGGTTAAAAGCGTGCAATGGGCTTCCAACTCGGTAGTCGCGATACTAATACCTTCGTCTCGGCTACTGACGGTCGTGTTTGGGTTCATATCACTTTTGATGTTGTACAAGCTAGTGCCCAGCGGAGCGGTGAGGTGGCGTGAAGCCGCCGCCGGCGCCCTCGTTAGCAGCGGCGCCGCCGAACTCGTTACCGCAATTTACGGCATCTATCTGTCATCGCGATTCCAACAATACAATCTCATTTACGGATCACTGGCTACCATTTTAGGCTTTATGTTCTGGACCTACGCTATCCATGTAATCGTGCTATTCGGCGCACACGTTAGCGCGCAGACCGCCGGCGCGCCGAGCACCTAGAACCCTCTCTGAGTTCGCGAAGATATAACGGCAATTATATGAGAATCCCAGACGACGTCACGCCCGAACCCGCACGCATCGTCGCCGATCCCAAACACGATGCTTTGCGCCTGCGTGGCGAGTTCTTCTTCGACAATACGGCGGCGGCGTTCTGGGCGAAAATGCGCACATACGTCGAAGCGCTCGAACGCGGCCAGACCTTGAACTTCGAAATGTCGGAGGTTGCGCGGGTCGACGGCAGCGTGATGGCCATGCTCGCGCATCTGCGCGCCGAGCTGCAACAACGCGGCGTGAATTCCGAGTTCCTCGGCGCCGCGCCGGAGATTCAAGAGATAATCCATCTCTACCGCGGCGACGTGAAAGTCGGCCGACCCGGACGACGCAGGGCGCGCGGCACACTCGATCAAATAGGCGAGGCCACCATGGACATGGTAGGAGAGATCAAGCAGGTGCTCGCCTTCTGCGGCCAATTAACGCTTATCGTCGTCAGCGTCGTCGGGCGTCCCCGTACGGCGAATTTCCGCGACGTCATACCGCTGATAGAACGCGCCGGCGCCAATGCACTGCCGATCGTCGCGCTAATCAACTTCCTAGTCGGTCTGGTTATGGCGCTTCAATCGGCCGGGCAGCTTAAGCGCTTTGGGGCCAATATCTTAATCGCGGACCTGATCGGCGTCTCGATGGTACGCGAGCTCGGACCCTTGATGAGCGCTATTGTGGTGTGTGGCCGCTCCGGCGCGGCGTTCGCCGCCCAACTCGGCACCATGAAAGTCAACGAAGAGATCGACGCGCTGCGCACCATGGGCTTTGGCCCGCTGCGCTTTTTAGTCTTGCCGCGCGTAATGGCTCTGATGGTCGTGATGCCCCTGCTCGTACTGATCGCGGACATCGTCGGCGTGGTCGGCGGCATGCTTGTGGCTTCAGCTAGCTTGGACATCACCGCTTCAGTGTACTTTCTTCAGATTCAACGTGCGGTAACGCTGTGGGATTTGAGCTCGGGCTTGTTGAAGAGCGTTTTGTTCGGCTTGGCCATCGCGCTCATCTCTTGCCAACAAGGTTTAGCGACCAGCGGCGGTGCCGAGGGCGTCGGACGACGCACGACGTCCGCGGTCGTCATCACCCTATTCGCGCTTATTTTGATCGATGCCGTTTACGTGGTCTTTTTTCGAGGCTTGGGCTTATGATTACGCCGCTCGTCGATGTGCGTGACCTGACTATCGGTTGGGGCGAGGTCGTTCTGCAGAAGAACGCGAGTTTTCAGGTCGAGCGAGGAGACATCTTCGTGATCCTGGGCGGCAGCGGTTGCGGCAAGTCTACGCTGCTGCGCTATCTGATCGGACTCGAAAGCCCGACGCACGGCGAGATCATCGTGGACGGAAAGGGGCCGGTGCGTCTCGGCGTCGGCCGGCCGCCCTTCGGGGTCACGTTTCAATCCGGCGCGCTTTTGGGTTCGATGACCGTAGAAGACAACGTGGGATTGCCGTTACAGGAATGGACCGACCTGCCGCCGGAAGCGATCTCGGCCGTGGTGCAGGCCAAGCTGCGCTTGGTCGGCTTACAGGGCACGGAAACGAAAGCGCCCTCCGAACTGTCGGGCGGCATGAAAAAGCGGGCGGCGATCGCTCGCGCCATGGCGCTCGAGCCGGAGTTGATCTTTCTCGACGAGCCATCCGGGGGTCTCGACCCGGTCACGGCGGCGGAGCTCGACGAGCTGCTTATCACACTTAACCAAAAGCTTGGCCTCACCCTGGTCGTGGTCACGCATGACCTCGAGAGCATCTTTAAGATAGCCAAACACTGCATTATGCTCGACCGTAAAAGTCAGAGCATCATCGCCCGCGGCGACCCGCGTGAGTTGCGAAAGCAGAGCAAGGACCCGCGCGTGCGAAACTTCTTCAACCGTATCCCAGCAAGCGAGGTCGCCGATGAATGAGCCTGCAAACTACTGGAAGCTCGGGTTATTCGTGGTGCTGGGAATGCTGACGATGACGACCGGCATCGTCTACCTCGGCTCGATCGGCCTACGCAAAGAGACCGTCGAGTACACTTCTTACTTCGACGAGTCCGTCACCGGCCTCGATGTCGGCTCGCCCGTGCGCTTTCGCGGCGTGAAAGTGGGCCAGGTCTCCGCGATCGACATCGCGCCTGATCGAAGGCACGTGCGGATCACCTACGAGCTCGGCGTTTCTGTGCTCGCGAACTTGGGACTTGCCACGCTGCAGGGCCAGAACACCAAGCTCACCGAACCGCCTGATCTACGCGCGCAGCTCGGCTCGGCCGGCTTGATCGGGGTAAAGTACATCCTGATCAACTTTTTCGACGTGAAGAGCAACCCGCCACCCAAGCTCCCATTCCCGGTGCCGAAGAACTATATTCCGGCGGCGTCATCGACCATGAAGAACATCGAAGACTCGCTGATGCTCGCTATCGATCAATTCCCCGGGGTCTCGAGTCAGATCACCACCATCCTGAAGCGCGTTGACAATATCCTGGTCAACGTCGACGACACGCACCTATCCGACAAGGTCGCCGCCACCCTCGCCAACCTGGACCAGACCCTCGCCAACTGGGACCAGACCCTGGCCGTGGCTCGCAAGACGCTGAACAACGCTGACACCGCGGGCCTCTCGAACGAAGCCAAGGCCGCGCTAGCCAACCTGAACGTGACCATAACCCGCGCGCAAAGTCTGATAGCGCGCGTTGACGGCGACAAGGGTGTGCTCGCGAGCGTGCAGCGCGCCTGGGACTCCATCGGTGACGTGGCGGTCGACGGGCGCGACTACGCCAAGGAGTTCTCCGATGCGTTGCAAGATCTGAGCGAGGCGGCCAACTCCATCAGAGCGCTCGCGGACGCGCTAGAGCTGGATTCCGACATGCTACTCAAGGGCAGATCGAAGGAGAACCAATGATACCGCCATTGATCGACCATTGGTCATCGACCCTTCGACTCGCGATTCGCGTCGCATTCGCGCTCGCGTATATCTCGGTTAGCGGCTGCGCGTTGCTTTCCAAGAACGAACCGTTGGCGCCGCGTTACTTCACGCTTTCGGATACCCCGGACGGCGCTCACGCAACGCCTCGCGCTGTCGGCGCCACCGACTGGAGCGCGCTCGCTTTGAGGTTGGGTCGCGTGAGCGCGGGCGCCCAGTCGCGCGAACGGATCCTCTACCGCAGCGGTGACCACGAGGTAGCCTACTACAATGACCGGCGCTGGGCCGAACGACCCGAGGTGTATTTGCGCCGCGCGCTTATGCGAACCTTGTTCGAAGAACGCGGCCTGCAGCGCGTGATCTCCGGCGCTGCACCCGTGCTACAGGCGGAGCTCATAACCTTCGAAGAGATCCGCGGCGACAAGCCACGCGCGCGCATGCAAGTGCTGATCACGCTCGACGACGGCCGCACCACGCGGCTGACGGAAATCATTAGCGTCGAGCGCCCCGTGCAACAGTCGAGTGGCGACCAGCAAGCCAATGCGGTCGCGCGTGCGTTCGGCGAGGCGCTGCGCGCCGGTGTCGAGATGATCGCCGACCATGTCACCGCCAAGCTGCAGAACACTATCAACCCCGGCGCGAATTGACTCACGCCCCCAATGCACGGCGGCCGATTCGCCCGTAAAAAATGCCGCCCGCGAACGAATACGTTTAATAAAACGACTCCTCGCCGTCGCGCTTTCAAAAAAACATCATACAGATAAGTAACACGAACACACTTGAAGTCGCGGTTGGATCGAGTTCGGGAACACTGCTGGTCTCGTGATGTCCCGGTAATGCCGGTTTATTACTCTTAACCTTTCGCAAATTGCTTTTGTGCTGATAGCCTTGTCGGTAGCGGCATACGCCAAGGCACCTAGCACAAATAGACAGGTCCACTTTTTTAGAGCAATTCCAAACGCGACTTTAGCGTTGAACGATGCGCTGTGTTTCCCTCGATTCTTTGTTATCTATTCTGCTCCTTTGTTGAGCAGTCTCAATATTCCTTATCTAATGGCCCAGATTTCGGGTTCACTACGCAAACCGGAGGTGGAGCATCCATTGGAGGGTAGGAAAAAAATTAGAACAAATAAAACCATCCCTGAAATAAGGATGGTTTTATTCATTTATCCTTATGATCGCTCATGGGATTTGTCCTCTCTAGCCGAAGCGGGGTTGGGGCCGATGCCACCATCGAAGGGTCGTTTCGGACGAAACAATAGTTTCCGTCGATCCTAAATCGATCGTCGCTGATACAGAAAATTGTCAAAAACAAGGGCTTTTTAGTTCGGCTGGTCTTCTGTACACAACGGGTTGTCGTTCAAGTACCTGTACAAGGTGGCTCGGCCGACACAGAGGAGATGGGCGGCTCGGGTCTTGTTGCCCCCGACCTTTTGTAACGCGTCTATAACCGATATCCGATCGAGCTTCACGCGACCGGGTTTCTCTCCCCGGTATTCTTTGAAATCGTCTCGAAGACCCTCGGGATCGAGCGGTTGCTGGTATTGAGCCGATTCGAGATCGGTTGACCCATTTTGAACTATCTTTACTTCTTCGGGAAGGTGTTCGGGTCGGATTATCTGGCCTCTGGATTTTATCAGCGCATAACGCAGTGCGCTCTGTCGCTCGCGAATATTACCGGGCCAAGGATAATCGAGTAAAAACGGTATAACTTCCTTTGAAACACCCTCGGTATGCTGTCCCTCTTGCGCCATACACTCGATATAGTGGTCGACTAAAAGCGGAACATCAGAGCTGCGTTCCCGCAATGGTGGCAGTAAAAGCGGCACGACCCGGATACGATAGAAGAGATCCGTCCTGAAGTTCCCATTGTCGACTTCTGACCTAAGATCACGATTGGCAGCGCTTATGATACGAACATCAACCGAGACGGTTTTTTCGTCGCCGACCCGCTCGAACTTACCCTCCTGAAGCATGCGCAAAAGCTTCATTTGAACGCTCTTCGGTAAGTCGGCGATTTCGTCTAAAAAAAGCGTGCCACCGTCGGCCAGCTCGAAGCGTCCTCGTTTATCACGGATAGCGTCGGTAAAGGCGCCCTTGACGTGTCCAAAAAGTACGCTCTCCAAAAGCCTCTCGGGAAGCGCACTGCAGTTGATCGGCACAAAGGGCTTGGCTCCGGCGGCGACCAGCTTGACCCCTCGGTGTAGATTGCCTGCGCGAGCACGGTGGCGGTGGTGGTGCCGTCGCCGGCCACGTCGGAGGTCTTGGACGCTACCTCCTTCACTATTTGCGCGCCCATGTTCGCGAAGCGGTTCTCGAGATCGATCTCCTTGGCGACGGTGACGCCGTCCTTGGTGACGGTTGGCGCCCCCCACGATCTCTCGAGCAGGACGTTGCGGCCGCGTGGCCCGAGAGTCACCTTAACCACGTTAGCGAGGGTATTGACTCCATTCGCGATCTGCTCGCGAGCGTCGTTATTGAACAGAATTTCGTTGGCAGCCATTTTTACACTCCTTATTTCTCGAAAATCGCGAGGACCTCATCCTCGCGCAGAATGATGTGCTCGTCACCGTCAAGCTTGATTTCGGATCCCGAGTACTTACCGATAAGCACCTTGTCGCCGGCTTTGACCTAGAGCACCGAACGGCTTGAAAACGTAACGACTTCGCGGTGTTATCGGACTATCTGTGGTTTACTTCTCCTCGAATTACTCTCCGAGTAGTCCTTCGTCGAAG
>JAFGIB010000123.1 GCA_016929805.1 Deltaproteobacteria bacterium
ATTTCAAGAAACCGGAGGAATAGCAGCGCTATTTCGAGGATTTCGCGGAATCGAATCGAGGCAAATATGGCCTGAAGATGGGATGCTGAACGCAACATTTATTTTGATCCGAGGCCTAAGGCTTTCTGACTCGAGACACGTCGAATATCGATGATTTTACGTAGGTCTCTTAAAGCTTGTTTTATGGAGGTTGTCCTTTCTGATTTTTGGTTGATACTACTAACCAGACCGACAACCGCCGCTCTAAAAATAGAGATAAAACGACCGGAAATCACTTCAAAAAAACAAAGGGAAAGGAGAGCACGCAATGAGAACGAAGCAGGATTACATCAACGGCTTGGCCAAAATGAAGCGCAACGTCTATTTCAACGGCGAGCGCATCGACCGCACGGACGAGCTGCAGATGCCATGCCTCAACACAATCGGCACCACCTATGACGAGGCCGCCAAGCCCGAAAACCAGGAGTTGTGCACCGCCGTCTCGCATCTGACAGGCGAGCGCATCAGCCGCTTCACCCACATCCACCAGAACACCGATGACCTGCATAGAAAGCAGGACATGACGCGCATGCTGTGCCAGAAAGTGGGCGGCTGCATCCAGCGCTGCATGGGCATCGACGCCGCCAACGCCGTCTACAACGTTTCGTACGAAGCCGATAAGATGAACAAGGGTGAAACCCGGTATCACGAAAATTTCAAGAAGTGGCTGACCCGCTTCCAGCGAGAGGACCTCGTGGCGGCCGGCGCCCAGACCGACGTCAAGGGCGACCGCATGCTGCGTCCGGCCGAACAGCCAAATCCCAGCGCCTATGTGCGCATCAAGGAGCGCCTCAAGGACGGCATCGTGGTCGAAGGCTGCAAGCTGCACATCTCGGAGGCCTCGGTATCCGATGAAGTGCTGGTCTTTCCCACTCGAGCCCTGCGCAACGAGGACAAGGATTACGCCGTGGCTTTCGCCGTTCCGGCGGACTGGGACGGCTTGAAGCAGGTGGTCACCATCCACAACGTGCGCCCCCGCGAAATCTATCAACGCGGTTTTTCCCAGGGCGCCACCGATTCCTACATGATTTTTGACAACTGCTTCGTACCCTGGGACCGAGTCTTTCTGGCAGGCGAATCCCGGCATGGCGGCGTGCTGGCCCTGCTCTTCGCCCTGTTCCACCGCCACTCCTACTCGGGCTGTAAGCCGGCCATCGGCGACATCATTCTGGGCACCGCTGCCCTGGCCGCCGAGGTCAACAACGTGCACAAGGCCGAGCACGTACGTGAAAAGCTGGCTGAAATAATCCTGACCACCGAGCTAGGTTACGCCGCAGGGTACACCGCCTCGGACCTAGGCAAGCCCGAGGTCTACATACCCGGCGTCGGGTTCAGGCCTTACGGCCCCGGTTCGTACATTCCCCATTCGATTTACTGCAACGTGGGCCGCTGCCTCACTGGCGAAGCGGTCTATCGCGAAGCCGAAATGCTGTGCGATATCGCCGGCGGCGTGGTGGCCACCTTCCCCTATGAAAAAGATTTCGCCAATCCCGAAACCGGCGAATTGTTGATGAAATATACCAAGCGAAATCCCAGTATGCCGGTGGAGGATCAGGCTCAATTTTGGCGTTACCTGGGCGACGTGCTCTGCTCGGCCATGGGCGGTATCAGCAAAGTCGGCAACTATCACGGAGGCGGCTCGCCTGTCATGGAACAGATCGCCATCACCACCCAGTACGACGTCGAATCGCGCAAGAAATTGGTGCGCTACATCGCCGGCATGAGCGGCGGCGATCGCGAAGCCCTGGCCGATAAAATCGGCAAGTAACCACCCGGGATAGAGGCTGCCGAACAGTCATCATCGAGCTTTACCTTAACCTTGCAAAGAATCCGTCGGCGTAAACCGCTTCGCTCGCAAAAAAACGCGAACTATGGGCGTACTCGTTTCTTTTAGACCTCATTTAGGGTGCACTAAGCCGCGGCCTAAAAAAAGTTCCACTCGCCCCTATTTCATCTCATCGCTTTATTCGCGTTTCCGCTCGACGTTTTTTTAAACGTTAAGATTTAGCCTAAGAACTCGCTACGGCGCTCGAACGATGAGCGTTTTGCCCGCCGCGATTACGATGTAGCGATAGCTCGTTTCATCGTCCCGTTTAAAGATCAACTCGTGTCGCCCCGCCGAAAGCGCCATCTCGACCGGCGCCCTGCCAATATTTTTTTCACCGATCATAATCAGCGGCGCCTCTTGGGGCTTGTCAACTTCTATCACGAGCAATCCCTGGTCGTCACTCACCTCCACGTTACGCCCTCGATCGATAAACGGCAGCGAACGACCGAAACCCTGCTGTTCGTGTTTAGAAATCTCCTCTTCCAAGGGCTCTCCTTCGCCGGGAATTTCGTCGTACCTCTCCTCTGCTTCGGTATCGTCCGTAATCTTACTCGAGGCTTTCGTAACCCCGGCGTTTACGCCGTCGGGAGGCGACTCTTTTTGCGCCTTCGGGCCGGGTATAACCGTATCCTCTGAAAGAGCTTTTCCCCACCTTTCTACCTCGGAAATCTTCCCCGGGTTACCGAGTAATATCCATCCCGATAGTATCGCGGCAAAAACCGCAAAGAGTGCCAACGACAATAACAAGCCGCCTTTCTTCCTCACCTCAGGTTCTGGGGGCTGATCAAAAGGGTAAGGGACTGGGCCCAAAGAAGAGGGTTCGGGTAAATCCCTTTTCGCCTCGGTCTGCGGCAACGCCGCGGTCGGGACCCTCGCGCCGCAACCGTTTTGCGGATCTTGACCGCGGGGCGGTTCTGACCTTTTATAAAGGTCGGCGCCGGGGGGCTTTTCCAACGCTTCCGTTGCCTTTGGCAAGGCCTCGGTTTTCAACCGGGCTGACGGCTGTTCCGCGACCCGTTTTTCCTGATGCGCCCGCGCCTCAAATGGAACCGGGGGCGGTTTTTGAGTTGTTGCACAAGGCACAACCGGGGGTTTATTATCCCTATCGGATTTCGGCTCGAGCTCAACACAACCGTCCGGCTTTGGTTGTGGCGGTCGCCTTGAAGCCGCCCGCTCCGTTGAAGCATCGTCGCTCGCGTCTTCCCAAAGCTCGGTTCTTTCCGCCTCAACCTTATCTAGATAGAGGCTTTTCGCAATTGAGTCTTCTATTACACCTTCCGGACGATCGCTGATTCGAGCGATGCTCGGTGCCTCCTCGGCAGGTTGAGGCTCGGCGGTTTCAGAGTCGCTATCCGATACCTGGTCCGGGCGGCCATCGCTCTTTTCCCTCTCTTTCGCAGGCATCGATGCCTTTGAGCCGGGCCGAGCGGTCTGTCCAATCAGCCATTGCATTGGGTCGCCGGTTCCCGCTTCCGCCGCTGAAGGCGGCGTTGAGTGAAACAGGGTGCTCGGCGACTGTTCCCTAACGCGTAACGCATGGCTAACCATATCTATACCGTTGGTGCCGAGCACTTGAGTGATGGCGCCGCGACGCGCGAGGTCATCGAGCAGAGATTCGAGTTGTTGAGGCGCGAATGTACCGGCGATTATAGTCGCCCAGGGGCTTTGGCCCTGCTCGAGGCAAGTGACGATTTCGTGCGCCGACTTCGGCGATATATCCAGAATCGATTTTAAACGATCTCTGTGAAACGAGATCTTATCTACCTGCATCAAGCTCGCATCGGATATGCAATCGAGTAGCGCGGCGAGACGGTTCGCGTTCTTCTGCAACAGCTTGGCTAATGGCTCGTGAAAGCGATTTTTCACCGAGGTCGAGCAATGCGTTACTGTAAAGCGGCCCGATGCCATGCCCAACAGGTGTTGCAGCGCGTCTTCGCCGCGAAGAAAAGATCCGTCCGACGCCGTTTGCGTCAGCTCGACGAGGTTTCCCTGCCGCAAGTCCAGCTCGAAAAGATTACGCGCATCGCGTAGCACCACCCTTGCGTCAGGACGCTTTTTTGATACGACCTCGAGCAAGCTGAGCACCCCGAGTCGATCGAGCCGTCCACGGACTTCCGCATCGGTATCCAATTGGTTTTCAAGCCGCGCGCGAGGACGCAGAACGTCGTGAACGCATTTGAGTATCTGATGACTGCCGGTTTCCTTGAGCAGATATCCGTTGGCGCCGGACGACAGCTCGCGCATCCGTTGTATGTAGTCTTCCTTCCAGGAGATCAGGATCACTGGGACGTCGGCTAAAAGAAAATCTTTCTTCAGCTCTCTACAAAGTGTAAATCCATCGATTTCGGGCATGAGAATGTCGCTGATGATCACATCCGGCCGCTTGATTCTCGCGGTTTCCAGCGCTTCTTTGCCGTCCTTGGCCTCAAGCACCGAGGCGCCGGCTTCGCGTAATAAGCCTGTAAAAAACCATAAAACCGCGGGATCGTCGTCGGCCACCAGGATGCGTTTGCCCTCGAGGCTCGAAGCTTGTGACTCGCGGGCGGCGAAATCATCCTCTTCAGATAGCGCGAGTAAAGCCGGCCCTCCGCGAAGCGGCGCGTCTCGAAATTGGACGCTTCCGCGGCTTTGATGCGACAAGTGCGAGCGAATCCGTCCGATCGTCGACCACGTCGCGGCCAATATCTCCGGACTATCACCCAAAGGGATTGTCTGATCTTGACCGGTTCGTAACGACCCGATGAGGCCCCGGCGAATTTCCGCGGCGACCCGATTCGCGATATCGCCGACCGTCGCTTCGGTGATCCCCTCAAACTCGCTTCGGGTTTCAGCGCTTCCGTCGACAAAACGGATGATGTTTCGGACCAATACCGATCCGTCCAAAGGTTTGATCAGCGCGCTGTCGGCGCCGGTTTGACGGCACGCTTGCTCGACATCGGCCGGCTCTTCAGAAAGCGTGAGGATCACGGGAATAAAGCCGGTAAGGGGATCACTTCGCATCCTTCCGATCAGGTCGACGTCCGTTTTTTGCAATACCTCGCGGCTGACCAACACAAGGTCTGGCGCGCTCGAGCGGGCGATACGCAAGGCTTCTTCCGCATCAAAAGCGGTCTGTACTTCGAACTGCTCGACGGGCAGCAACGCGAGAACCGCGTCCAGCGCTTGCGCTTCTTCGACTATAAGCACGCTGATGAGCGCGCGCTCCGACAACAGATCGCCATCAATCGTCCGGTCCCTATCCGATTGCGCATCCTGTTGTTGCCCTGTCTCTTCCATCGAACCGCTCGAATCGAGCGCCGGCATCTGGAGCGCCGGCGCGGTTACAGAGGGCTCGGGCGCCTGCGACGTGATAAAGGGAAGCCGAAACGATGGACGCGAGAGCACCGATGGCGAATCTATTCGGCTGGATTTTAGACGAGGTATTGAATCGGCGAAAGCATTTAATCTATCTATATCATCCGGGCTTATGGGACGCTGTTCGTCTCGCGCCCGATCGATACGGTCGATGGCTTGCTTTACCGCGCCCGCTAAAGCTTCCTCGCGAAAAACCTGAGCCGACGCGTACAACGCGTGTAACCGCCTGCGCATCTCTTCCCTCAGGCGCGCGACGTTAGGCGAGGCCGAGAGCGTCGCGATTGCGCTTTTCAACTCGTTTGATTTCCGAGGCAGCGCCTCCATGAAACGCGCTCTCGCGATTCCGATCGCGGTCTTTTCTCGAACATCCACAGTCATAACAGGATTACGGTTTGGTGCCTTACATACATGGCGGCTGTCGTTTTCGAGATCGTTACTTAACGTGATGGCCGCGTAAGCGGCCGACGACGCTGATCTCTTGTCCTTGAAGGCGTATCCTCGACTCAAGGAAGACCGGTCCGACTCCCGGACAGTAGACCGTGGTCACTCGTTTGCCGGATTCGCCTCCGCTCTCTTGAATCTCGACGCAATCTTTATACTCTCCCGCCGGTGTCTCAACCCGCGCGTTCACCGAGCTGACGCGGGCCGTCATTCCGGAAGAAGACGGCCATTCGGCCCCGATCTCGATAGGAGCCTTAAGCAGCCAAACGCTGTTACTCAAGCGCATAATTCCCTCATCGCTCACCCGATAGCGCTGGACATCTTTGCCCGTAAGCACCTCGGCCTGGTCGGCATCGACCGAAATGACCCGATGAACCGCAAGCGTCTTTTCGTTATCGCCCGTGTCCACCTCGTACGACCAGGCGTTGCCTTCTTGCAACGGGTAAAGCCGGCGCGGATCCGGATTGTCTTTCGACTGTTCGATCGCGGACCCCGACGCTCCGCAACCGAGACAGATGATAAATAGGACAAGCCCCCGTCTCATGTTCACCTCAAGATATAGGTTATCGCGATGGCTAAGAATAGCGCCGAACAGAAAATTATTACAGCCGTTTGCACCGGATCCACCCCAACCCCGCGTTTAAGATCGCGGGCGGCTCGGACGATTTGTGGATCACTGGAATTAATCAGTTGATCCGCCAATCGGCGTACGTTTTGATAATCTCCCGCCTCAAAGCTTCGCGCGGCTTGCGCCAGCCGCTCTCGCTCTAGGCTATTCAACCCGGAATCGAGCCGGGGCTGTTCGTCTATCCGAACCTCGGCTTTCTCTTCGCCTTCATTTGCTTGGTCCGTCATTTCGAAGCCACCGTAATGTCGCTTTTTTCCTCGTCCTCCGCCTCAGGCGCCGAGGGCTTGGGGCCTAAAAAATAAGCGATCCCGACGGAGAGAAAATACAACGCGATCAGCGGAATCAACATGAGTAACTGAGACGCGATATCCGGAGGGGTTAGCAGGGCTGAGAAAACCGCCGCGATCACGACCCACCAACGCCCGAATTTGAGAAGCTGCTTCCAGTTGACCAATCCCGAGAGCGCCAGGAAAGATACGAAGACCGGGACCTCGAAAACCGCGCCGAAAGCCAGCAACATTTGGGTGGAAAAGGAGAGATACTTGTCTATCATTATCGTGGGCTCGAGTAGTATGGTCCGATTCGGCAATTGACCTCCCATGCCTAAAAGCGTCTCGATTCCCAAGGGAAAAACCACAAAATATCCAAAAAACGCTCCGCCGGCAAAAAAGAGCGTCGAGGCGAGCGCAAAAGGAATCGCGAAGAGCTTTTCGCGCCGATATAGACCAGGAGCGACGAACTGCCACACGTGCCAAAAAATCCAAGGGCTCGCGCCTATCAGCCCCACGACAACCGCGATCTTCAAATAGGCCACGAACATATCCGTGACCTTATCGTAATGTATGGTCGGAGACTCCATGCCGAGCTCTTGCATGGCTTTGGAAAGCGGCGCTACCAGGATTTCGAACAAGTATTGCCTAAAGACCCAAGCCGCGGATACGGTTGGGACCATCCCGAGAAGCGAATAGATCAGTCGTTTTCGAAGCTCTGCGATGTGTTCGAAAAACGACATCGCCTGGTCGTTTTCCGGCTCCTGATTATCCGCTTCTTTCGGCTCGAACGTCGCCATTAATTCGATTCGCCCCCGCTCTCTTCAGGAGTCTTTTCTCTCTCGTCGTTTTCGTCTTGATTCCGGGGTGTTGTCTCGGTTTGGTCCCCGACCCGCTCCTCATCGGCTTTAGGGTCCGCCTTTATCTCGCTCACGACCTCTTTTCGCTCGTGACTCGCTTGCTCTTCTTTTGATGTTGTCGAAGCGGAAGCGATCTTTCGAGGTTTAATTCCCTTATACGGATGTCGCGGCGGCCGCAAAAAATCTCGATTCATCAGCTCATCGATTCCGATAGATTCCCTCAAGTCTTGACTTGCCTGGCGCATCGAGCGAATCGCTTTACCAATCGTTCTCATGAGGGATGGAAGCTGTTCCGGGCCGACCGCGACTATCAGCACTATGATAATGATAACGAATTCGCCGAATCCAATGCCGAACATAAGCCTTTCCGCATTTGTAGCACATCTACCGACTTGTCACATGGTCGCTCGCAAATCTCCCATCCCGCGACGCTTTCCCGCGGCACTTATGAGGTTGTCGTCACGCTAACGCGAGCTTCAAGCGATCGCGGTCGTTGAGCTATATAAAATGATTCAACTAGAGCGCTGGGCCAGCTTACGCACTTGGCTCGTTGCGTTCGCCAGCGCTCGCATCCGTTGTTTGTGGTTCTGTTCGAGCTCTTGAATCCGGTTGATGAAGCGCAAGGTGTCGTCAGCCGCTCGAGCTTGTTGGCTTTGGGTTTCGTGCAACTGACTGACCATTTCCGAAATCTTTTCGATCGCCCTGGAGATCTGCCGACCTCCCCGCGATTGTTCCTGCGAGCTACGTTCGACGTGTTGGGTTATCTGGCGCATTTTTTCCGCGCTTTTCATGATGAGCTCCGAACCTCTCGCTTGTTCCGCCGTCGCCGCCGCGATTTGCTGGACGGTTTCGGCGATTCTATTTATCGCGTCCGTCACCTGCTTTGAGCCCTTGGATTGTTCCACTGTCGCGCGGGCAATCGCGCCCACCATGGAGGTCGACTTTTGGGACGAATCGAGGATTTTCTTTAACGCTCGCTCGGCTTCAGCGGATACGTCGACACCGCGATCAACCGTGGTGGCGCCCCGCTCAACCGCGCGAATCGCGTTTTTGGTTTCCTCCTGAATCGTCTTTATTAGATTCGCGATCTCCTTGGTCGACGTGCCCGAGCGTTCAGCCAACTCCTTGATTTCGTCCGCGACTACCGCGAACCCCTTTCCATACTCCCCGGCTTGAGCGGCGATAATCGCCGCGTTGAGAGCGAGTAGATTGGTTTGTTCCGCGACGTCATCGATGACGTTTAGAATGTCTCCGATCGCCTCGATTCGCGTTCCCAAGGAAACGATCACCGAGACAGCTTCAGACGATGACTCCTTGATGCGGTTGATCTCGTCGATCGTCCGCCCGATCGCGTCAGCGCCCCGGTCCGCATCAACCGCCACTTCTTCCGACAACCTCGCGGTCTCGTTCGCGTTGGATTGTACCTGGTCGATCGACACATCCATCTGATTCATAGAAGAGGAGGTCTCTTCCGCCATCAGCGACAGCGAGTCGACGTTTCGGGCGACTTCCTTGATACTGTACGCCATCTCCTCGATCGACGAGACCGTATCGCGCACGCTGTTCGCGAGGTTCGCCATGTTTTCGGCGACCTCATCATTGGTCGCCTTCATCTCCAAGATCGATGAAGAGGAGTCTTCCGCGCTGACAGAAAGCTCTTCGACTTGCTGCGCTACCCTGTGTAATACCGATGAGGTCTCTTTTAGCGATTGCGCTGCCTCATCGATCGAAGTCGTTTGCTCATTAATTCCGTTTGATATGGCCTCGACCTCTTTTTCGAGCTGTTGGCCCGATTCTTTGAGCGAATCTAACTGCTGTTGGAATTCTCGTCTTATTTCATCCGCGCTCTGCTCAACTTCAGTGAGCCGGGCGAATTTCTTTTCTTGATCGTCCGTAATATCGCATAACAGATCCAACATCTCCCTGATTTCCGGGCTCGCGTCCGCAGGCCGCGACGGCCGTTCGCCCCGTCGAACCGCTTCCAAACCGTATCTCATGGTTTGTATAAGGTTCTGGCCGGCGTCCAAACCCATGAACGCCACCAATATTCCTCCGGCGCCCGTGAGCGTGCCGATGACGCCGGCGACCCAGGAAGGGAGTTGCGGAACAAAGACAATCACGAGCCCGATGAAAATAACCAGGAAACCCGGGATCGCGGTTTTGCTTTTAAATAGCTGTTTAATCATGGCCAAAAGGTAAAACGGGTGGGTAAAAGGCTTTTGAAGGATATCGTTCTAGATTGCGCGTACGCAATAGCCTCCTAAATCACCCATTACTAAACACAAGTATAGGTTGTCGGCGAGAAAACGGGATTGTACACCGACAAGCTTTTTCTAGATACGAAAAACACCCGCGAATCTACCCTGTTTTTCATATATCTCGAGCATCGATTCGGTTGAATCAAAAAAAAACGTTCAACCAGGCTTCAACGCCCCTATCGCCCGTTATCGCGAATCTCTATGCCGCTTTCATTCTGGCGATCGGAATTCGACAGCGTACGGTCGGAGCGAAATCGGAAATGTGGGAGGTAACGTGAAGCTGCGCGGCGACCTCGCGTTCGGATTGTCGCCTTGTAAGCGCCATCGGCTTCAGAGCCCGCGAAAGAACGCGCGCTGAGGGCAAACGCGCTTCGGGCTCTCTCGCCAGGAGAGAAGCCACGATATCGTCAAGCGCTGGCTCTATTTTAGGATTCACGAAACGCAGCCGCGGAGCGTCCTTACGTACAATAGACAAAAGCAACTTCGGAATCGAAACCCCTGCAAAGGGCAGGCGTCCGGTTAGGGCTTCGAACAAGACGACCCCCAAAGAAAATAGATCCGACCGACCGTCGACGTCTGGATTTCCCGAGGCCTGCTCGGGAGAAACGTATGTCGGAGTACCAAATACCTTACCGAACTCCCGTTCTTTCTCTTTTTCCGAAAGGTACGAGCTGGCGCACACGCCGAAATCGAGCAAATAAACGAGAAGGTCTCCGTTCGCGCTGCGATTCAATAAAATGTGCTCGGGCTTGATATCGCGATGAATGTAACCCGCGCAGTGTACGCTGTGCAGAATGGTCGCAAGGCGCAGGGTTATCGCGATCACGTGGTCTGGTCGAAGCTCGCCCACGCGCAATAGCAGCCGCGACATGCTTTCGCCGTACATGCGCCGCATTACGATATACGAGGAACCGTCGAGAAGAGTGCCCTGATCAATCACGGGGATAATGCCAGGATGGCGAACGCGACGGGAAACCTCGGCTTCGCGACGCAGGCGATTGTCGAGGTCAAAGTTACGGATAAACTCGGGTCGCAGCATCTTTATGGCCACTATCGCGTCGTCGGAAATACACGTCGCCTCGAATACAATGCCGCTTCCGCCAAGACCGATTCGCCGTAAAATCCGGTACTTACCATCCAGCGTCTTTCCGCAAAGCTCCAAGCGTTCGCCTGCCATCACCCCACAACCATCGGCGTTATGGCGAAGGAGGTCAAAAAAGTTACAGCAATCCGCCGCGGCTTCTGGGCTCGCAAATTGCGTTTTTTTACTGGACATAAAACCAGGCAGCGAGCCAGTCCCGTAGGCACCGCGACCGCGCAACAAAGGTTTAGTTCTTGTCACTTAGTCCGAAACTCGGTACATCTCGCTACGAAAGCAATCGGATCGCGGTTACACAAGCGCGGCGGTCTTTGGTTCTCGCCCTAACCTTCGTCGAAAAGCCATAGGAATAACCATGAAATTTATTGGGTTTCTCATTGGAGCACGGTAGCGGATTTTAGGCGGGCGGCGCCGGTCAAATAGATACCAGGAGAGCGGGTCAAATGCATAAGGTGTTCTTCACGAATCTCGTAACGCTGCAGGCAACGGCTCAGTCCGCTCAACAAGGCCAGAAATTGAACCCCTGGGAGCTGGCTTTAAACGCCTCTCCCGTGGTGATGGCGGTTTTAATCACGCTTATCGTGATGTCGGTAATTTGCTGGTTCATCATCGGCGCGAAATTGGTACGTCTCCAGCAAGCCACGCGCGAGAGCGCCGATTTTCTCGACGAGTTCTGGAATCCCGAGCTCGGAAACCGCTGGACGACCGAAAGGATTGAAGAGATTTACGGGATTTTGCACCGCATGCGGCGATCGCCCGTGGCAAATGTCTTTCGCGCAGGATACGTGGAGCTCGCCAGGGTTCTCGGAAGCATACAGAGCTCAAGCGGTAAAAACGGGCATTATACCGGCGACATCGATAACGTGGCGCGCGCGCTTTCCCGAGCCATTAAAAGCGAATCGACCAATTTGCAAAATATGGTGCCGTTTTTAGCGACCACGGGGTCCACAGCGCCCTTCGTCGGTCTGTTCGGAACCGTTTGGGGCATCATGAACTCCTTCATCAATATCGGATCGCAGCGCAACGCGAGCCTGGACGTGGTCGCTCCGGGTATAGCTGAAGCCTTGATCGCAACCGCGATCGGCTTGGTAGCCGCGATCCCCGCGGTCATGGCGTACAACTACTTTATTCGACGCATTTCGGTTCTCGAGGGCGAGATGGAAAGCTTTTCGAACGACTATCTAAACATCGTCCGACGTCATTTCTTAACGCGCTGATAGGGAGAGCATATGGCGTTTACCACCGGAAGCGGAAAGGGTCCTGTTAGCGAGATAAACGTCACGCCCTTGGTCGACGTGATGCTGGTTTTACTGATCATTTTTATGGTCAGCGCTCCCATGATGACGACCGGCATCGAGGTCGATCTGCCGAGCACGCGAGCGCCGCGCATGGAGATCGACGAAGAAAAACTGCTGCTGACGATTACCTCGGAGCGTAAGGTTTTTCTCGGCGAAGTCGAGGTTCCTTATGACCGGTTGGAGCAGGCGCTTTCCACCAACGAACGTTTGCAGCGAGAAAAGGAGATTTACGTTCAGGCGGACGAGGTTGTGCCTTATGGCTTTGTCACCAAAGTCATGGCGCTGGTGCGGCGCGCGGGGATAGAAAAAATGGGCTTGGTCACCGACCCCTTGGCTTCGGAGTGAGGCGGTTTTGATGTACGTCGAATTGGAGGATATGCGGCCGCGAACCTCCCTGCATTCGCAGAAATTCGATCTCTCGTCGTTTTTAGGAGGGACCATCGTATCGACCCTCGCGCATCTGGCGGTGCCGGTGCTGGCGAAAACCATGCTCTCGGTTTTGGTGTTAGCGAGCTCCGGAGTCGATACATCCTATCCCTCGATTCGCGAAGAGCACGTGATCGAAGCGCGCTTTGTCAAGCTGGGAGAAAAGCGCGATCCGCGCAAGCTTCCCAATCGACGCGTTCCGATCAAATCGACCGCTCCCGATGACAAAGTCGTGGTCTCCAAGAACATGAACCCCGAGCCTCCAAAATCCAAGCCGGACGCCGGCGCTCGCCCGTCGCGTGCGGAACAGGATCTGATTACCAGGTTGGGCGACCGCGCTCAGGCGTTTGCCGAGATCGCAGAGAGGCGCGAGCAGGAAGGCGATCCGGAGGGCGTCGAATGGGGAACGGAAACAGAAGGTCGGGCGGGCGATATATATCGGGGAAAGCTTTACGTCTTTTTCAAACGGGGTTGGACCGTTCCCTCGACCATGTCATCAGCGGAGATTCAAAAGTTGATGACAAAGGTAACGGTACAGATTACTCCTGATCGATTGATAGGTTCATTTGAAATCGTGGACGGCAGTGGACAACCGCTTTTCGACCAGTCCGTAGTAGATAATCTTCGGCAGCTGAGGGAGTCGCGCGCCGAGATACCCGAACCGCCGGAAGAGGTCGAGGAGCAATACCTCGGCCAGAAGATAACGCTGCGATTTAAGGGGAGCGAACTCTAAACAATGCGAAATAGACCCTATCACCTAAACGTCAGAGGAAGATGATGTCACCTAACAGAAAACCGTTTGGATGGCTAAAAGCAGCTGCTTTTTTCGCCGTATTTGTCGCGCTATTCGCTTGGCTGGCTCAACCGGAGCTCGGATTGTCCCAGGCTCAGAAGAGCGCCGAACAAGAAGAAGACCCGCTTCCGACCCGAGTGGTCATCGACGTCGACTCGCCCGAGCGCGCGCTTTATCGCATCGCGGTTCCGGAGTTATTGGACCAGCAGAGCGATATCGAGGACGGCGCCGCGGTGATTCGCAGCGATTTGCATTTATCCTCTCTATTCAAAGTGCTCGATCCCCGCTCGTTTGTCGCGGATTTCAAAAGCGAGGGACTGGGTCTGTCCGCGAGCGCCTGGTCGGTAGTGGGCGCGCAGGGTGTCGTCAAGGGCAAGGTGGCAAAGAGCTCTCAGGGCATCAAGGTCGAGATGCGCTTATACGAAATCGCGCGCGGCGAAGCCCCGCTTATAACCCGTACCTATAACGGTAAAAGCGGTGAGTTGCGTCGCTTCATGCACGAGTTCGCGAACGAAATCCTGCGGGTGCTGACCGGCAAGGCCGGAGCCTTCGGCTCGCGTCTAACCTTCGCGCGGCGCGTCGGTCCCGGGCGTAAAGACGTATACGTCGCCTCGTTTGATGGTCATAGCGTGGGCCGGGTATCGAGCGGTAAAGGAATCGCGATGCTTCCCAATTTCGGTCCCGGCGGTATTTGGTATTCCGTGCTCAGCCAATTCGGCATGTTTATTACCAACACCAAGGCCAAGGAACGCCCGATGATCACCGGCAATGGGTTGAATATGGGCGTATCGATCTGCGGAAATCGGGCCTATTTCACCTCGACCCGTAACGGCAATAGCGAGATTTACAGCGCATCGCTCGACGGTAAAGATGTGCTGCGCCTGACCAATAGCCCCGCGATCGACGTCAGTCCGACCTGCGGACCGGGCGGACAAATCGCATTCGTGTCGACCCGCCACGGCGGGCCTCAGATTTTCATCATGAGCGCCAACGGTGGAACACCCAAACGCGTCACCTATAAGGGCAGCCACAATCAAACGCCCGCCTGGTGTCCCGACCCCACTAATCCTTTAATCGCCTTTTCCGGACGGGCCGAGGGCGACTTCGATGTATTTACCGTCAACCTAAAGACCGGACAATACACCCGGCTGACGCAGGGCCAGGGACTCAATAAAGACCCCGCTTTTTCGCCCGATTGTCGCATGGTGGCCTTTGCTTCATCGCGCGGTGGAATCTTCCTTTCCAACCCCGAAGGACTGAATCAAAACCTGGTAATTAAGGGCGCGGCCGAAACCGTCCGCTGGAGCCGGTGAGCCGGTGATATCGTTTCCGGAATTCGCTCTCTTACTACTCGGTGTAAATAAACGACTCGGCGCCGAACGACGAGAGGAAAACCGCGCCGTCGCTCTGTAGCGACACGTCGACGAAGAGATGAGGCGTCATTGTCGGTTCGGTTTGCGCTCGCGGGGAACATAGAGGGACGCCGTTATCATCGTATCGCTGAAGCCATAGATAATAAGAACCATCCGCGGTTTGATCGATACCCGCGACGACGAAATCGCCTGACGGCGCTACCTCGACGGCCACCGCTGTTCCGCCGGTGTCGAAACGCGCCTCGGACCAAATCTGCGTGAAGGTGCTGAAGCCGTCGTAGGAGAGAAGCTGAAGCCAAACGCGACCCATCTCCCCTCCGCCTCGGCGTCCCGCGGCCAGCACCCGCCCCTGTCCGTCCGGCTCTATTGCAAAAACCCTTATATCCTCGGGCGCGGTCCAAATACCCATCAACGAAAAATCATAATCAAAAAGAAGAACGCGGCTTGAGACTTTTGCAGTGTATATGCTGCTCGTAGAGTTTCCCTCAATATATCCGCCGAGCACCACGCTTCGATTCTCTTCATCCGTTGCTAGCTTCCACGCGTCAAACGGATAGCCGCTATTCATGTTAATATTTTTACCGGCGATGATACGTCCTGAAAGGTCGAGCCGCGCTAGGCCCAAAACACTTGAAGATTCGCCGATACTGACCCCGTCGACGGGCTGAGAGGTGTAAACGCGGCCGCTTGTACCGAGCACGATCGTGTCGTCCAGCGCCACGGTCGAGAGCGAGTCGTCGTGGTCGCCCAATCTTTCAAACGAGCCCAATCCGCTTCCGTACTCAAAAAGCGAATCGCGGCCGTATATCCCGATAGAAGAACGACTTCCGTTATTTATCAGGACCGCGGTTACCTGCGTCTGTCTCAACGGCAGTACGACCATTCCGATGACGATTAAGTCACCGGACGCCGTGGCTTTTGCCAATCCATCGGTATACACCTGCGACGCGGGTATGACGTGAGAAGGATAATTCTGATAAACAGAGAAAATCTCGTTTCCCGCGGCGTCGTACAAATATACGCTGTTGTCCGATAGATCAGCGTTTTCATGACGTATCGCGGCGAATCCGTCGGCGCCGCGAATCACGACCGGGCTATAGACTCCTTCCGGGGCGATCCACGGTCGTAACGCTCCGCATCGTCTCGTGGATGCCTCATCGGAGTCAAACGACGGAGCGTCTTGAGCGGATGACTCGAGCGATTTGACGTTGCCGGCATCGCTCTCGATCGCGCCCGTATCAGCGGCAATACGCGCTTGGGCATCCGGTTTCCCTTTCGTAGGATATTCCGTCTCCGCTACAGCGTCTTCCCGGTTTCGCTCCAACCCGTTCGTATCGCTATTTTTTTCCTTGGAGCAGCCGGCCGCTCCGACTACGCCGGCGGTGAAGATAAGAACAAACAGCACGCGAATCGTATGGCGACAAAGAGATCGGCAAGACGTGCGATTAATCGGAACAACGACGCGATAAGAGACCTTCAAAGATATTCACCGTTCCCGAAAATCACCACTTGAAGCTCGAGCCCAGTTAATCAATTGGTTTGATCGGATAGAAACCGCCTAAATAATTAATGTATCGTCTAATCGTTTCTGGCTTTTCCGCGTGAAACCTTTAATAAATATCCCCTTAATCGTCCTTTACGCGCGATAACCTTAGCTGTACGAAAAAGGTTCACTAGCAGCGAATAAAAAAACCGAACCAAACCCAACGAGAGCAATGCGAAATCATTAACGAATCCCTACCGAAACCGCGAAAAGCTCTTGATGGGTGTTTATAAAGGTCCTTCCCTCGCCTTTCAAAAGCCGGCCGTCGAACCCGCTGAGACCGTCGGCACCGTAGCATCCGCGAAGCTATTTCGTCGAGAGACAAGCGCAAACCCAACCGACCTGTGCCGGTCGCGTTGTGGTTTCAGAGGGCTGTATCGGTTCGCCGGTATTGTTGCGAGACAGCGGGGTCGAAGGGGTCGCGAATCGTTCTTTATAAACCCTAACGTTGCAGAAAACGTCGAGCGGAAACGCGAAGCGGTTTACGCCGACGGAGTTTTTACAACGTTAAAAATAAAGTAAAGCAGGGGGCTATCAAAAAACGGCACGCCTTTAAATTCTATTGAATTTCTTTATTTATAAAATAGTACAAAGACAACGTAACCAACGCGTTTTATCAAAATATTACTAAGTAATTATCATAAAAACGTTGATAGAAAGAAAAACCGCTTGCTGCCACTTAATAGTTAGGAGGTGGAACATGGCCACAGCCGTTCAAACAACAAGAAACCAAATGGGTTCAGCGTATTTACGAGATGAGGAGATCCCGTTTAAGTCCGGCAGAAATGTCTATCTCGCGACCCTTGTCGTGGCGCTGACTACCGCCGCGGTTGTTATGTGGAGTTTATTCTACTTATAAAACGCCGCTCGAGCGAACGAGCGGACGGGTATCGAAGATAGCCATATCAGCGCGGTGTTTTTTGTCTGGCGTTTAACAGCGAAACGACCGTAACCGGTAATTCAAGTACTAAATCTGACATATTGCCGGAAAATGGCGAGATTTACCCGTCGGGCAAAGCGATTGTAAACAAATCCGGCGAGCACTACCGGCGACCTAACGAATTTTCTCGCTATTTTTCGCGAGCGAAGCGCTTCACGCCGACGGATTTTTTTTCGTTGAGGTTAAGGTTCGACCAGGATCTTGATGGCTGTCTTGCTTTTTCCGGCTAGAACATCAAAACCGCCTTTTACGATATCGGACAGTGAAATAATATCCGTGATAATGCCTTCAGGACGGATATTTCCGGTTTCCAACCATTTCATGGCAAGAGCCGGGTTGATCGAATTAGTGCCGATCATGGTTGTTTCACGCGAGACAAAACCCAGCATGTTAATACCGGCGCGTGCCGTGAATATTCCCTGAACGATGACCGTGCCCTGATAGCGCGCCGCGGCAAGGCAATCCTTTAGCGTTGCTTCGATGCCGACGGCTTCAATCGACAGATCCGCGCCGCGACCGTTCGTCAGTTCCTTGATGCGCGCGGGGCTCTTGATCTCGTCAGGATTCCACGCCATGGTGGCGCCCAGTTCTTTCGCCTTTTTCCGCCGGTTTTCCAGAACATCGGTCATAAAAACGGTTTGCACGCCCGTGGCCTTCAAACCCAGCAAAAGCATAAGGCCGACCGTGCCGGCGCCGGCGATAAAGACGGTGTCGGATGGTTTGACCTGACCGCGGTCAAGGGCGTACGCCGCGCCGGATAGAGGTTCCAGAACGGCCGCGCGCTTCCAATCCATCTTCTCAGGAATCTTAAAAAGCCGATTGGTCGGACAAATCACGGCTTCCGAAAAGGCGCCGGGTGTGACCGCGCAAACCCGATCGCCGACCGCGTACCCGGTGACATCAGGCCCCGTGGCCGCGATATTCCCGCAGGCCTCATGACCGAAAGGGCTCTCCGGGAAAGGGCCGTGAAGGTATTCGTGGAGATCGGTGCCGCAGATTCCGCAATATCTAATTTTAACCTTAACTTCACCGGGCCCCGGCGCGGTATCTGGAACTTCTTCTACGGTAATATTGCGAATGCCGTGATAGATCGCTTTCTTCATAAAATGCTCCTTCTTCTCAATTCCTTTAAACAATCCGAACGTTGTACAATAAGTTGTTAGAGCAGTCATTCAGCAATCGCAATCGGAGGGCGCGGACCTCTCGCTTCTACGCTTCAAGAATGTTCCTCGAACAGAGGACATGAGACGGGCTCTAGAAAGGCTATCAACGAAACGCTTTGAGCTTTACCTTAACGTTGCAAAAAATCCGTCGGCGTAAACCGCTTCGCTCGCGAAAAATGGCGTGAACTAAGGGCGTGCTCACTTTTTTTGAACCTCACTTAGGGTGCACTAAGCTGCGGTCCAAAAAAAGTTCCGCGCGCCCTTATTTCA
>JAFGIB010000124.1 GCA_016929805.1 Deltaproteobacteria bacterium
ACAGCAAAACCCTCAACCTCTTCGCTTGATAGACCTCAAGAAGGCTGCCTAATGTAAATGTCCGAGAATCGCGATCGGTGATTTAGCACCTTCGGGAAAGTTGAATAATTTCGCTTCGGATGACATTCTCGCGGTGGATGGGGGCTTGCGCCGGCGTCGGCGCTTAGTCGTGTTCCTGGCCGGCGGCCGGCTCGAGCTGCGATCGGGTCTGTGACGACGCCGACGCGCACTGCCGGACGGGACATGCGACGTGCGCGGCGGCGAGAGCCCCGACTCCTGCCCGGACGACTGCGCCGGTTACACTTGCCAGTCCGCGGCCGACTGCGATGATCTAAGCCTTCCCGAAGGCTGCGCTGGCGGCGCCTGGTACTGCTACCAGCGGGTCTGCTGGCCCGAATGTTAATCGGAGTATTATTAAGCTTAACCGGCCATCGATAATCCGCGTCGTGTTTCTACGGATTTCGACGGCCGGTTACGCTAGCCGTTTCGCAATGAATCGAGAGTCTTTGGCGCCGCGGGAGCGACTTTGAAGAAGGCTTCGATTCTTTCACACGGGTATTCAGCGCATAGTCCGCAGTTTTCTACCCGCTGTTCTATCGCGCACGCGCGAATCTCGCACCTACCGCAATGGGCGCACTTTTTGCCCTCAACCAAACATCCGTCACACCAAACATCCTCGACTTTGACTTGCACGTTATAGGCTAAAGACCACTGCTTAGCCGTTTGCTTCGCCTTACCCACGTCGTTCTCCTTGGTAGCGAGATAAGCCGGACAGTCGGTACAGATCAATCCGCAATAGGCGATCATTCTTTGATTCTCCATAGAGTTCTCCTCGAATAGGGGTAATAGCGGATAACGGTACGTTTGTTCAGTATTGTTGTCAACTATTTTTTTCTTCGGCCTTAGTAAATACTAGCCACGAGGTTGAGAGAAACTCGGCGAAAAATTTTTTCCCGCGCCTTTAGACCGATCAGACATACGGGCCGCAATGTCCCGCGGAGATATGGCATGTGTATTGGCTCGAGTCGGGGCATTGCTCAGAAGTAGAGCAGACGCATGTTTCGATCGGAACACAGGGGCCGTAGCAGCTTCCGGAAACGCTGGGAACTTGTCCAAAGGGACAGATCGGCTCCATCATCTTGCACAACACTTTCCTGTGATCGCAATCGTTATCAGCGGTCGCGATAGCGCAATCGCCGGTGTGGTCGACACTGATGCCGGCGCTATTGGCGACACAGGCGTTGCTATAGGTTTGCCCGTCGCATCCGCAGACAGGTTTGAAAATATCATCGCAAATGCTCGGTTTGGTTTTACACTGTCCGCCGCGATCATCGGCTCCGCAATCGCTGCCCTCGGCGAAGTCGCAAAACTCACCTTCCGGGCAGGGCGGAAGGCCGCGACTACCGCAAATCCTGATTCCGCCGCTATCAGGAGTAACCGAGCTCGAGTCGCCCGCCTCACCCACGTCTTCACCAGCGACACCGCCCGCTCCTCCCGTACTGATGGTACCACCCGTTCCGGCTCCTCCCGTTCCTGCACCGCTCGTTCCCGCGTCGCTTTCTCCTCTCCCTCCTGTGTCACGCGCTTCTTCGCCGCTAACGCCTCCGTCCTTGTCCGTCAAGGAATTTGATTCATCGCCGCTGATGTCCGCATCCTTGTTGCCAGGCGCTCCGATTTCGCCGGCTTCATCTCCATCAACTCCCCCGTCCTCGTCTTTTGAGGGGGGTGACGTCGAGGACTCACTAGAACAGCCGAGCGTCAAGTAGATAATTGCGAGTATGATAGGAATTGGTTTCATAAGCGTTCGTCAATGCGAATCCACGGGTAATTTTAAAAGTCTATTCTATTGAGGAGCTCAAGTAAACGCTAATGCCCTAAAAAAAGCCTATCAAAGCGGAAGAAGTGGGCGTAAAACGAGAGCACGTATAGCTCGATTTGGATTAATGTTCGTCCGTATTTTTCCATACTTTTATTGAGGTATAAATGACGACAATCATCGCAAAAATCATTTCGCAAAAAGGCCATTGTGAGGCCGGCCATCGGGTTGATGACGAGTTTGTCATCGGTCAGAAGACGCCGCCGGGTATGTGCTCGTGGGCCTTTTATACCCTTTTCCCTTTCGCTGAGATTTTGCAGTTTGGAGGCGCCTTACCCTGGGAGAAAGACCCGAATAGGACTACCGTCGCTTGCCCTGACCCCGGCAACCCGGTGGTCTTCGAGCTCAGACGCGGTCAATAGCGGCACGATATTATTATTATTACGGTTCCTTGCTCCGCGAAAATCGGAGTCGGTACAAAGGCAAGCCCGACTGTTCCATAATCGCTATTAGTCGGGTTTAAAAAAAAACTCGTATCGCTTGTCAGCGAGGCTCGAGTTGGATGATCTCAGGCTCATAACCACGGCTGCGCAGCCAGTCGCGCAACGCCGGTCCCGCTCCGGTAGGCCAAACACGGCAGCGCTCGGGCGGGACTAGCCGATAGTGGTCGAGCTCTTGATTGAGCGCGATCGTTCCCGTCGCCGGCACGTGAAAGCCCATGATGACCTGATTCATCTGCTCGAACGCGTATACGCCGATCAACGTCGGCGGACCAGCGTCGAGATCCAGCTCCTCCTTCACCTCGCGCGCGACCGCTTGCTGCGGCGTCTCGGCACGTTCCAAAAAGCCGGTGATAAGCCCGTAAAATCGTCTCGGCCAAGCCCGGTTGTGGGCCAGCACGACCGCGCCTTCATACTCGACAACAGCGGCAACCACGGGGATAGGGTTGTCGAAATGAACAAAACCGCAGCCCGCTGAACAGACACGTCGCGATTCGCCATCGACAAGCTTTTCGACCAGAGGGGCGGCACATCTCGGACAAAAAACAAATGCACTCATGGAAGCATTCTAAATACCAAGTCAACGACTGGCAAACCGATTATCAACCTCGTCTCTTCGCGACTTTTCAGGCAATCCGCCCGGCAAAATCAATGAAAACGCAAGGATCGGGTCAATCTGGAGAACCGTTTCTGCGTCGCGGACGCGCTCGGCCCGTTCGGCTCTCCCACCTCCGACTCGCTGCGTACGTGCGTGCACGGGGAAGTCCCAAAGGCGATGGCGATACTCTTTCAGCACACCTCTGTCCCGGAAACCCGCCTCGAACAGGCCTTGGACCTTTCCGAAAACCTTGCCCGCCAATACCTAAACGCCGACGTTACTCTGAAAAATATCATCCGTTATTGCCGAATCTCATTAGAGCGTTTCTGGAGCTCGATTTTCATCCGGTACCGGCTGGACAGCAAGCGCTCTACGTTTCAATCTTCGATATTAGAGCCTGTCTCATAAATCCTTCCGAAGTATTTCGGAGCGCGACGGCCCAGGCTTTAAGGAGCGACGACGATGGACTAGCGGCGCTATTTCGACGAGGAGTGACGCCGCAAACGGGGTCCTACCGCCCGAAAGACGAGTTGAGGCATTTATGAGACGGGCTCTAGTATTGATGATGAATGTCACCCATCGAACGCCCAGCATCCTATCGCTGGTTTTCGCGACCGCGGGATTTATATTCTTTAGTTGCAGCGGTCAATCCCCGGGCGAGTCCGATGGTATGATCTCATCGCTCGACGGCTCTCCCGCCCCAACGGGCTCCGGCGGACTGTCAGCAGCCGGCGGCTCCGCGATAGAAAACCTTTCCGGAGACGAGGCTGCGGCGCGCGACGCCGCCGCGATCGACGCGGGCGACGAGACCGGCACCTCTGACGCCGGAGACAGCGCGCGCGATGACGCCTCGGCGCAAATCGAGGGTACACCCGAAACCGAGCCGGTCGGCTACGCCAAGGCGACAAGCGGCGGCGGTTGCGCCATGCCGCTTAAGGCCGATACCTTGGAAGCGATGCAACAAGTGATCGATGCATACCCCGGAAGCGGAGGTCTGGTAGTGCTTTATACGGGCGAGTTCGACTTTTCGAGCGTCACGGATGCGTGCATCCAGCAGGGCTTGCCTCCGCGAAAACTGGAGATAGTAAATAAAAACGACATTACCGTATTGGGTGAAGACGGCTCCTCGGCCGATTTCGCCATCCATATTGCCTCTTCATCGAGCAACATCGTCGTGCGTAACATGACATTCTGTTCGCTGCCGGGGGGGAGCCGTTCGAGCGTTATTTCTTTAGAGGGCACGAGCGATGGCGTTCCCAGCAATATCTGGATCGACCATAATGAAATTTTCGGCGCCGTGACCGATTGCCCGAGCGGCGGCGACGCCGGCTTCGGAGCCATGATCGATATTCTTAAAGGAAGCGACAACGTCGTCGTTTCCTACAACTACTTTCACGATCACGATCAAGCGTGCTCGAACGGCCTCGACGATGGCGATTCCGCCGCGCGACACGTCACTTTTCACCACAATTATTTCGAGAATATCGGCTCGCGGACGCCGCTACAGCGCCACGGTTTTTCCCATATATTCAATAACTATTTTAACAACGTTACGACTTACGGCATTAACGTTCTTATGGGCGGTTACGCGCTTATCGAGGCGAACTACTTCGAAAACGTGCATAATCCGGTGACCTCGCGCGAAGGTAGGTCGATCGGCTATTGGGAGTTACGCGACAATAATTTGGCTGTCGCGGCCGATGTGGCGCCCGGCAACGCGTTCGGCATTACCTGGGACGACGGTGACGAGGGTGACGCCGACGGTGTCAACGCGACCGACTGGACCACAACGGCGGCCTTTCCGGATGAGCTAGGATATGGTTACGAAGCGGATTCATTTCAGTGCGTACGCGAGGGCTTGCGAGAGGTAGCAGGCGCCTATAAAAACTTGGCGACGCTCGCGTGCGAGTAGCATCTACTGTGAAGCGGTACCCCGCTTATTTCTCTCGTACTTATCTTTTTCTTCGTGGACTGCTATACTCGAAACGTTTATTAAGGTTGTCCTCTCTGATACGGTCATACAAGCAAGCGAGTGTCGTAATTAAGCATACATTGTCTTCTCACGATAATATAGGGCATTGCGGCGCACGCCTTATCGAGAGCGGATCAAAGCCAAATCAACGAATAGACAAACATAGAGAAAAATCATGAATATTAGAGCCTGGCAGTTATTAGCATTATTAGTAGTAACTTCACTTGGAACGTCGACGGCATTTGCCGGTGGAAATAAAAAGCTGGGGCAGAGCTGTCGCAATGGCGGCAATGCCGTCTGTGCATCTGGAGCTTGCGATGCAGGATGGGGAACCTCGGGTACAAACACTTGCGTACCCAAGAACGGAACGGGCAAGGAAAACGATCACTGCACCAACAACAATCACTGCATCTCGGGTATTTGCGACGGGCTCGAGCCGCTCGGTGGCGGTCGATGGAAGCCGGGGAAATGCCACAGCGGCGCGGTAACGGTCAGCGGGACCGTTATCAATGATAAGAACCAGCCCGCTAGCGACGTGATGGTGAAGGTATGGGATGTCAATCCCGGTATAGACACCAACGTGCTGTTGGGCAGCGGCAAGACCGATAGCAAGGGTAACTTTGAAATTAGGGGCAAAGCGTATTCAGACAAGGGCGACATGCTGGGCGCCGGAAAACAACCGGATGTTCGCGTTACTTTCGAGGTAACGCCGAGATACACGTATCCGGTATCCTTGGACGACGACTGCTGGAAAGAAAAGTCGTGGCAAAAATTCTGCTGGCGGTCGATCGATGATTATCTTAATAAGAAGATTGGCGTTGAGGCGAATGCACACTATACGCAGAATAAGAAGACTTACTGGCAGAGTAAATACGGTCCACTTGTTCAAGACGTCGGCAAGGTTGCGCGCATTTGGGTCTGGCCGGCGCGCGATAAGCAACTAGACAATCACAGTCCCGACAAGCCGATCGTCATCGAGCGCGGCATGGTCAAAGTGCCGGGCAATCAGTGGGAAATAGTCCGTACCAACTTCGATCCGAGCAAACACGGTTTCAACTTCATGAATTCGACGCGCGACGTCTGCTGGGGGCCGACGTGTAAGCCGCCGTGGGATGCGGTTTTTCGCTCGCCTCAGGCTCTATGCGGTGGTTTTTCGCTGACCGCGCTCAAACACTACATCAATAAAAATTGCGACACGTATACGAAATACAATGAGATCGAAAAGAACGGAAAGAAAGTATTGCCGGACGACCTAAAGAAGACGCTAGTGCAAAATCAAATGGAGACTTTCTTTTTCGATCAATACCAAGACAAAGGATTTGATCTCGGAAAGGGGTTTGATATTCGCGGGCTAAAATTTCTCGAATGGCAAGCCAAACAGGACGAACCCGATCAACAAACGGGCAATACCATCGGGGTATCGACGAAAGCCGAGTGGAAGAAGATACGCCATGAGCTTAAGAACAGAAATCTGCCGGTCGTCATCGGGCAAGTAAAGTTCCAAGCGGCCGCACACAACCTCGTCGATTTCAACGGCGTGACCAACAACCACCAGGTTTTGGCGATAGGGTATGACTATAATCCCTACCATGGTTCAGTTACGCTCTACGTTTATGATCCCAACCATCCGGGCAAGGTTAGCGAAATTCGGTTTAATGAAGATTTATTTCACAGCAAGATGTTTATCGACTACTTCCACTGCAACATGGAGACGTACCCGCTTCGCGGTTTCTTTTTGATGACCAAGGTGCCTGCGGGTAAGAAGCCACCGCCGGCGTGCAAGTGAGAAATCCACGAGTCGACTTTGTCAGGGCGCAGAAAGAATCTACGTTCCGAGACACGGCGAGTGACCATATAGGTCCGACCCGGGCTGATTTGTCGAGGTGCTGTCACGATAAGCGTATCGGTCAGCGCGAGAAAAAATTGCAAAAAAGATCAAAAAATCAACCCGGGATGGTTTCTATTATTATGGAGCTATATCGAATCCTGCCTGGCGGAAGTGACGGTCGCTGGTTATCGCTCGTTGGACGCGCAATTCTTTCATCACTGCAAAGCTTGTACAATCAGTAAACGAGAACGATTTATCGCGCCATTTGAAAAACCAGCGACGTCCTTTTTCGGCGCGTTCCTGGTCTATCCATTCCCAGATAACTCGCGTGCTCGAATCAACCTGGTCCCACCATCGCTCAGCGGCGTCTATACCGAGACGCAACCTCAACAGAGTCAATGTTTCATCAAGTACAAAGTCGGTGGATAGGAGAACTCCACCCTCTTCAAGCCAGTGATCGCGATAACGGATCGCCGCTTGATGTTCAGGATCGGCAGAATCGGCCATCATCATCCAACCGGCCGTATCTACAAAAACTTTCTTGAGACTCATATGCTAACCGTAAAGCACCGAGTCGTGATCAGCCGAGGTCAATCCGTCTTTCGAACGGCCTACGGCTGACGCTCGATAAATTGGGTCATCCTTAAGAGCGACGCCTTGCTCCTCGAAGGACGAGATCGGCACTAATCGAAACGCCGGCCGACTGCGGTAAAGCACGATAAAACGTTCCCCTCGCTTGACGCGCTTAACGATTTTGGGGAGATCCGCTCTGAGTTGCTTAGCGTTAATCATTTTATCCATGTTCAACTTAAGTTAATCTTTTTCGCGAACGTGGTCAAGCCCATTGGCCGCGGAAGCGAGGTGGTGCGACAGTCTTTACGTTTTGTCGCCAATGTTACCGGTGTTTCGGCATCTCAGATGCAAAGCCGTTGCCGCGACCGACATATCGTGAGCGCTCGTCGAACCGCTGTTTTAGCCTAGCGGGTGGACCGGGGAGGTTGCCCACCCCGGGCTCCCACGGATGCGGATTAACGTTAAAAAAATCCGTCGGCGTAAAGCGCTTCGCTCGCGAAAATTAGCGCGAACTAAGAGCGTGCTCACTTTTTTGGGACCTCACTTAGGGTGCACGAAGCTGCGGCCTAAAATCGTTCCGAGCTCCCTTTTTTCATCGCTTTTTTCGCGTTTCTGCTCGACGTTTTTAGCAACGTTAAGGTAAAGCTGCGCCCCGCTCCCGCTCCTTTAGCGAGCTTTGCTCAGTGTAATCCATACGATTTCCGATGAGCTGCCGATGCGCAATGGTGGCCCCCAAGTGCCGGTGCCGCTTTGGACGTTGAGATGGAAGTCTTTGATCCGATGTAATCCGTAATGATAGTTATTATATATCCTCTGAGTGAGCCAGGTAAATGGTATATATTGACCCGCGTGCGTATGACCCGATAGCTGTAAGGAGATGCCAAGCTCTATAGCATTTTGAAACCGGGTTCTCGGCGCTAGGTAGGAGGTGGAATGAGAGGCTATGCGATTGTCAGCATTAAACCCGGCATCCGTCGGCGTATGATATAGAAGCACCTTGGGCGATTCGGGTTTGAGATGGACGTTCGACATCAGACTTACGAGATCGAATCGCTTCGCTGATGGACGAGGGGAGCCGATCCCGATAAATCCTAAGCCATCGATGATCATTGCACAATTGTCTAGATCGACGAACCCAGCCTTTCGGACGGCGTCGCCGGCTTCCTTCCAACCGGCGTAGACTTCGTGGTTGCCGCTGATGTATAGTTTGGCCTTGTCGGCCTTGAACTTCTGCAATACGTCGACATATTTTTCGTACTGTCCGGATGCGCCGTCGAAGAGGTCTCCGGTAATAGCCAGGATGTCGGGTTCCAGTCGATTGACCCTTTGGACCACTTTTTCCAGAAAGGCTCTGCCCCAAAAGCTTCCGATATGTAGGTCGGATAGATGGACGATAGTCCTTGTCTGCCATTGGGGTGGAAGGTTTCGTATCTCAACACTGATTCTGCGGGTCTGAAGACGAAAAGCATTGATGAAACCGAACAGAACGAGGCATACGGCAGCGGCATACAACGTCACGGCGGCGATGGAAAGGATTTTTTGCGGTGCCACGGATGGGATGAGCAGCAGCATACCCTTGATCATCCATATCAGGATTGAAGCGACGAACGCGAACGTTGCGAAGCCGTACCAGAGTGCGGAAATTCCATATAAAGTGCGCGTGAAGAGATTGTGGGAGATATGGACTAAAATAGACGCGATAAATAAACTTGTAGAAAGAAGCAAAAGGATGACGACCAGCGATCGCTTGTACGATAGGAAAATGTCTGGTAAAAAGCTGATGAGTGAAAAATAGATGACCGAATGAATCAGGGTGATAAGGGTCAGAATGGAGGAGAGAAAGAGGGCGATGTTCCAAAGCATTTTCGTCTGCGTCTTTTGAGGGTTAAGCTGGATGCTTTTCATGGGTTAGCACAAAACCGAGAACCGGGTCAAAGCAGCCGATGAGATGCTCGACGTCGCGAAAGGCGTATCATCGTATGCATTGTTCCTTCGATTCGCCCCGATCAACCCCCGCGCAGGGCGAATTGGGAAATCTCAGCGATTTAGAACTACTGATCAACAAAAGGAGGTGCGTGTCGGGCGGCGCACACCGACGGATTGCGCGACGTAAATCTGAGCGCGTGACTCCTTCACTCGCCGCCATTCTCCATGATCGCAATCCGTACACCAGGCGGAGTAGACACAGACTGCGGGGTACGCGCTCTTTACTCACCTTTAGAGTTTCATGGTCTAGAGTGCAGTTGTCACAGTCCGGGTCATCTGTTCGGAGCCTGGTTCGGCTAAGCGTATCGCGCGGATAACGCGGATCTACAAACCAATGAAGTTACTCTGAAGGTTCTACAGGGTTTAGAAGTTAGCGGTAGACCAAATACGCCCGCATTCTGGTTCCTACCTTTTTTCGCTCCTCCCTTTATATTCTAACTATCGGGTAGGAGGCTAGCACATCCAGAAAAGCTCAATGATTTCAAACCAGATGGGATTTTCGCGGTACGTTCTCAAAAAGGAGAAAGTAGATTTTGTTAACCCTGCTATACGGCCGTCTCCCATAGCCGTACGGCGGTAAAGATATATTTATAATATCCATTTTACTTCTGCCTGTTAAAGTACTCGCGTTTTTTCGCGCGACTATTCTATCGGTTTGATGTCGGTGGTAATACGCGATTTTGTAGGGATTGGTATGAAAAGCTGAAACCCCCATCATAAATCCTCCCGAAACAATTCAAAGCACGACCCCGGCTGCAAGGAGCGACGACGATGCGATAGCGGTGCTTTTTTAGCAGGAGCAACGCCGCGGATAAGGTCGTTTCGCCCGAAAAGCGAGAGAAGGTATTTATCAGACGGGCTCTAATCAAAATATGCGCGATCTCTTAGAGCGCGTCTCCCTTAACGTTGCAAAAAACGTCGAGCGGAAAAGCGAAAAAAGCGATAAAACAAGGGCGCGCGGAACTTTTTTTGGGCCGCGGCTTAGTACACCCTAAGTGAGGTCCAAAAAAGTGAGCACGCCCTTAGTTCGCGCTGTTTTTCGCGAGCGAAGCGCTTTACGCCGACGGATGTTTTGCAACGATAAGGTCTAATAAGGTCCGACCGAGTATCGCGGAGCGCAACGGCGCGCGATGATAAATCAGTTTGCTTTGCCCCTACGCTTTCCGCGCATGGCGCCTTTCGAGCAGAACTCTTCCTTCGTGAGGAATCCGTCTTTATCGGCGTCTCTCTGCTTGAAGAGATCCTCCGCGTCGCCGCAGGGATGTTTAACGGCCGAAAACTCCTCTAAGCTTATTTTACCGTCTTTGTTCTTGTCCATGTCGACGAAGTTTTTCTCGCATCTCATTATGGGCCTTTTACCATCCTGAGCCGCTGAAACATCCGCTGAAATAATTACCGAAAAAGCAACCGTAATAACCAACAATAATCTTATCATTCTCGTTGCTCCCTTCTTTCGTGACCGCGTGGACTGATAGAAATTCGTATTTAGGAGTTAATGAAGAAACAAACAGCGAGCTTGTCAAATTAAAAAGGCCATCGATTCCGGCGAACTCGTAACATCTCTTGGTATCTGCTTTTTTGAAATAGCGGAATCGGGGCTATTGGCGCCGATCACGTCAAACCGGCATACCCGCTACGATTGCTCAAAGGACAAGGTTACGCGGTAAGCAGAGCCCCGCTGCTGCTTTGACACGCGATTTTCTTGTGTGTAGAGTTAGTACTGTTTCAAGGTGGATGAACGGAATTGGGCTACAGACGGTGGTAATGATGCTGATACTCCAGAAGTCTCAGAGAAACGGTTTGGGATGGTTTTTCTCGCAAACCGCAAGGCGAGCGCTGGCGATTGTGCTTGTGCTCGGCACGGTCTCGATAAACATTCTAAGCGCGAGCGGGTGTACCGACGAGAACGCACCGTCCTCTCCGGGCGCCGGGCAAGATGCGTCGACGATAACGCCAACCGGCGGCTCGTCGGGTGGTTCTCCAATCGCCGACGAGGCTATCGACGCGAGTCAACCGCAGACTATAGCGGACTCGAGCGGCGCCGCGGACGGACGCGTAAGCGGGGACACGGGTCCCCGGCTAGACGGCGCCGATAGACCCGACGCCCGTGTCGACGCGGGCACGGGCGGAACGGCGGGAACCGCGGGAACAGAAGCGAAACAGGACGGCGCGGCCGCGGCCAGCGGCGATGCGAGCGCGGAGGACAGCTCAGCGATCGTCGACGCGGATTGGCCCACGGGCGAGCCCGAAGATTACGGGTTGGATCGCGCCGTGCTCGAAGCGGCCGCGAACAGCATCCAAGCCGTCAGTCGCAATCGCTACGGAATGGTGGTGATTCGCAAGGGGGTGCTGATCTACGAAAAGTATTGGGAGGGCGGGCCCGATGATAAACACATCATCTATTCGTGTACCAAGAGTTGGGGCAGTACTCTCATCGGCATCGCGGTCACGCAGGGTTTGCTCAACGTTAAGGATGAAGTCAGGAAATGGGTGCCGGAACCGGTTAGCGGCATCGCCCCGGGGGCGACGGTCGAACATGTGCTCACGCAAAGCTCGCAGGCTATCCCGCCGGGGACAGCCTTCCAATATGACATGGGTACTCTGATCAATACCTTGCCAGAAGTTCTCGAGGCTGCCTCGGGGATGAAAAATCACGATTTCTACGAGCAATACCTGGCCAAACCGCTCGGCATTTCCATGATATGGCCTGAATGTCCCGCGGGCGGTTGTCCGGGAACTCGCTATAACGAGGGGTTCGTTCAGTTCGGCAATAATCCCGCTTCCGGAGCGCCCCTTGAGCAATCGCCGCAATCGTCGATTCGCGACCAGGCTAAGCTCGGATGGTTATGGGCCAACAACGGGATGTGGAACGGCAAAGTAATTATCGACCCGGAGTATATCGCCGCGGGTTCCACACCCGGGCCTGGATTCCGGGCGACCTACGGTTACCTGTGGTGGATACAGAATGCCGAGCAGTACGCCGCGATCGGCGGAATCGCGGAATGCTACGTGAATGTGATGCCCTCCCGTCAGTTGGTGATAGCCGTTATGGGTGATGTCTCCATGTCCCAAGCCGGTAGCTGGGCCTCTTTCCAGTCTATCGTGAACGCTATCAGAGATTAGTTCACCACCATACCGAAAAGGATATCAAAGTAGACTGTTACCGTCGGCCTGACTCCGTCGACCAAGGGAAATTCCTCCAGATCCACCCCCAGATCGAAATGCAGGAAGGAAATGCTCGGGGGATTGATGCGAATTCCACCGTCGAAATTCAAGTAAAAGCGCTCGTCAGTGGCGTCCAGCGAGGACCCGACCTCGAGAATGATCGCCCAAAAGGAATTCGGAATTATCTTCATTCCCAGATCAACTCCTACCGATATGTGGTCGCCGAGTTGGGTGTGAGGCGTTAGTCCGAGCTCGAAGCTCTCGGACAGAATCGGCCCGTAACAGAGAAAGGCGCCGAACCTGGGTGAAGCCCAGTCGGGAATTCCATGAGCGCCTCTTCCCACGTGCACCAATGAATGCGCCAAACCGGCCGCCACGGAAAGGTTTTCGAGCAAGCCGTATTTGAGCGCGACATTGAGCCTGCCGATGTTGTCGAAGATAGAACCTTGAAGCTGTAATCGGTAGGGAAGCGAAAACGACAGCTCGTGTAGACCTACCACCAGTGAATATGGATCGTTCACATAGGGGGTAGGCGTGTAAAAATAGTGGGTCGGGTGCGCGGGCGTGATATCGCTCGGCTCGCCCTGCTGGGCGGCCGCCGCGCGTGAAAATACCAGCACGGTTAAGCACAAGCATAGCGAGGTGATTTGTTTATATTTCATATTTATGTTATTCCTTGGTCGGTCACCCGTGCCTGGACTAACTTGACCGGTAGCGAAGAATCAAGTCAGACCTTGTGAAATCTGAAATCGGTCCGAGGCCCGGTTCAAGACACCGACCGTTAAAAATAAGCTCGTTGCGCCTCCGAATGGATTCGCCGCACCGACGGCAACGCGCTGTTTCTCAGGTACCTCATGGCGAAATAAGTGTCTTACACGCCTTCAACCGGGTCACCGCCGCCCACCTGAATCAAGCGTAATATTATAGCTAATGTAAATATTTGTGGTATTTTTATAATATTTCGTATGACTTATAAATTAATGTTGACCGCCGCAACGAAAGTTCCTCGCGCGCTCAATCGTTATCGAAAAATAACGCGTTTGTCCGTGTGACATTTCGGCTGGTTTTTTGACCGGCGACCGACGACTTATACTTCATGGCACCAAAGCTATCGACATTCTGGATTATACATAAACAATCCCTCTCGGGTGCAAAACTTGAGATTGACTTCGAGCTAAAATGTTGCCAGCCTGCACAACCGCGGATCGCATGTTGACCCGATCCGTCGGTAGGCCATAGAAAATTAGATTTTTTTTCTCGAGTGCCGCCAAGTTTGCGATGCGCGGCAAGGGAGACCCACGATGATAAGCGTTCGTAGAGAACTAATTATTGCGATTTCGGCGTTCGCGTTGGCGAGCGCGGCGTGCTCCGACGATTCGGAGGGTAATGGTGGAAATGGCGGGCAAGCCGCCGAAAACGTCAACGCCGGAGTAGTGGGCAATACCGGCGGGATAGGCGGGGCCGCGCCGACTGCCGGCTCAGCAGTAATCGGGGATAGCGGAGGCGTAATCAGCGGGGGCGGCTCTGGAGGCACGCCGACAGGCGGTGTAAGCGGTAACGATGCAAGCGCCGGATCGAGCGCCAACGCCGGAAGCGACGCAAACTCGGGCGCGGACGGAAGCGTAACAGGCGCGGACGGAAGCGCGGGCGCGGACGGAAGCGTAGCGGACACGGGCGGAAGCGTAGCAGACACGGGCGCAAACGCGGACTGCAGCGCCGTCACCTGGACCGGCTCGGCCGCGCGCCCACAGCTCGACGACGCTTGCGCGGGCTGTTTCACCATTGTCAACTACCTCGCG
>JAFGIB010000125.1 GCA_016929805.1 Deltaproteobacteria bacterium
CAAACGCCTTCGGAGCACTGGTCGGTCACAGTACACGCGTTATTATCGTTGCACGTGACGGTATTGTTGGGATGAGTGCACGCGCCCTCGGAGCAAACGTCGTCCGTGCAGAGATTGCCGTCGTCGCCACACGTCGCGGTATTGTTGGTGTAAACGCATCCCGAGTCTGGGTCGCACGAGTCGTCGGTGCAACCGTTATTGTCGTTGCAGGTCAAGGGATTGGACCCGACGCAGGCGCCGCCACTACACTGGTCGGTTTGGGTGCACGCATTTTCATCGTCGCACGACGAGCCGTTGGCTTCATACTGGCACGTGGCCGAACAGCAGTCGCCTGGTTCGGTATTGCCGTCGTCGCAATCCTCCCCGGTTTCTAACGAGCCGTTGCCGCAGACTGCGCCCATATTTAGAGATACGGCATCGAGCCCGGCGGAAAAGTACGCTTCCGTAGACTCATAGGAATAATCTCTAAAAAAGTAGCTGATAGTAAGTATAACGTTTTGTCCCGCGTATCCGCTGAGCAGGGAAGAAACGTCCACGCTGTGGAACGTCCAATCTTGAATAACAGGCATAGAATAAGATTGATCATAAACGTTTCCGATATGAGACCATCCACTCGTCCACAAATCGAATTCGACATATAACCGAGTATATTCATTCGACGAGGAAAGATCGATATAGTCATACCAAGAGAACGATACAGGGGTCGGCCCTGTCGGAATCGCGATGGTTTGCTGTAGCTGGCTGTATAACATACAGCCCATAAAACCGCAATCCCCCCCCGAAGCCGACGCACTAGTATAAGCGGAGAAGGTTCCGACTTCAGGCGGCGAGGCGGCGGTGCCGCAAAGAACGGAGCCCGAGTCGTTAACTACCCAATTCTCCCAACAGGGTAATTCGCCGTCACCATCTGAGGTCCAACCGGTTAAATCCCCGGTTTCGAAGCTCCCGTTGGTCACAAATTCCTGTGCGTAAATAGCCCTGGGTGCGAATAAAACAAAGCAGAGAATAACCGACGGCAAGCTAAGAAAGTAGCTCAATAAAACGCCGCTTATCCTCCTTTGATCGTTTTCGCGAATCATATTCTGTATCGTTTTCGTTAACTTTATGATCGGCCTCATCTTTTGCCTCCTAAACCAACATTACATCCCTATTTAACAATTTTAAACTCCACCCGGCGGTTGTTCTGCCGCCCCTGATCCGTGTCGTTGGAATCGATGGGTTTGTCTTGCCCGAAGCCCTTGGCCTCAAGCCTGCCCTTGTCGATGCCGTGGCCGATCAACCAGCTAACCACCGCTTGAGCGCGGCGCCTGCTCAACTGCAGGTTCTTTTTGGGTTTGCCCGCGTTGTCGGTGTGCCCCTCGATGCTGAGCCTGGTGATCTCCGGGTGTTCTCTGAGCACCGCGATAACCTTTGCCAACACGGGCTCGCTTTCGACCGTGATGGCGGCGTCGCCGGTGCCGAACTCGATGCGCTCGTTGACCACGATCTCCTTGTCAGTAACGACCACCTCGGGGCAGCCGTTTTTCTTCGGATCCTGGCTCGCCACGCCGGCTTCATCCGGACAGGCGTCCTCGCTGTCGATGACGCCGTCGCCGTCGCGGTCCTTGGGAAGCGGGCAACCGTTCTTGCCGGGATCGTCGCTTGAGACGCCGGCCTGGTCCGGACAGGCGTCTTGTTCGTCTATGATCGAATCCTGATCGCGGTCCGCGGGCTCCGGGCATCCATTCTTGCCCGGTTCCTCGCTCGCGATGCCGGCCTCGTCCGGACAATCGTCTTGCTCATCCGCGATACCGTCGCCGTCACGGTCGCTCGGCTCCGGGCAACCGTTTTTATCGAGCTCCTCGCTCGCAACACCCGCCTCATCCGGACAGGCGTCCTCGCTGTCGATGACGCCGTCGCCGTCGCGGTCGCTCGGCTCTTCCGCGGGTTGCTCCTTTTCGACCGCGGGGAACCATTCGATCGACGCGAGCAGCCGAAACGCGGGCGTGCCGAAGCCGCGCGTGAGCCCCGGCCCGACTCCCAGACCCGCCTTCCAATCCTCGGCAAAGGTGTATTTCCCGCCGAAGATGATTTCCAACGGCGTGGTGGCCTTGGCAAAGATCGCGTCGCTTTCTTGTACGACCGTGGAGCCGAATAGCTCCGGTCCGACTACCAAGCTCTTATCCAATACTTTGACGCCCGCCGACGCGGCGAACCCGATCTCGCTTCCGAACGGCTCGTCGGCCAGGGAGCCGTCAAGCGCCCGATAGATAAAAGAAAGACGCGCGGCATAGACGAAAAAGCCGATTTCTCCCGCGGCCATCAAGCGCGGCTCGATCCGTACCTTGCCGTCGCTCGTATACCCGTCGGTGCTCCCCGTGGGTAAATGGGCTCGTACTCCGAGCGCCAACGTAAACGCCTCCTCGTATTCACCGAGAAGCCTTAGATCGGCCCCCAGCCGCAAGTCGCCGGCCTTGAACCCATCGCTCGCCTCGAATCGCGCGCCCTGCACGCGCGCGTTATCGCCGCCGCCGTAGAACATCAGCGGCATATTCACTCCCAGGCGCAACCTGTCGAAAAGGATCAAATCCCCGCCCAAATGGCCGAATAACTGGTGTTTCACAACGGCGATGGAGTCCTCGCCCTCTTGATAGAGCACGAGCGGCCGGTAACCGTAGTCAAGAACTAAGCCCGCGCCACCGCGAACGCCGCCGCGCATGTCGAGCGAATCGCCGGCGTGAAAGTCGCTTCCCCGTTCGGGCGGGTCATAACGGTTGAGCGCGAAGCCTTCAACCTCCTGCGCCCGGGTTTTAGCAACAGCGAAATAAATTATAAGTAGTATAAAAACCGACAGCGGCCGATATGTTTTCATGGTGGTGACCCCGTGCAAAGTTGCTAAAAAGTCATGGTCTTCGTTGTCAACGGCAACGACTGGAACGGATTTAGTAGGCCAATAGAAGAATTATCGAACGTCGCGATCGCGCGGCGGTGCCGATAGCCATGGGAAAAGTAAGCCTGATACGATGGTATTAAAGCGCATTTAATCAGTTCCCTCGCTCGTCTTTCGGGCGGGAGGGCCCGATCCGCGGCGTCGCTCGCTCCTCGAAATAGCGCTGCTAGCCGTTCGTCGCGGCTCCCTGCATCTTGGACCGTCGCGCTCCGAAATAATCGGTCGGACCTTATTAAACACGCTCTTAGCGAAAAGATGTGTTAGACAAACGGGGGGTTCCCTATGTCGATTCGACTCGCCCTGATTATCGCGATGCTGGCTACCGGGTTCATCGCCTGGTGCGTCAGATCGCGACGCTGCACGGCGGCAACGCTTGGGCGGAGTCCGCGCCCGGAGAGTGGGCGCGCTTTTCTTTGAGCCTTCCGCGACAGAGCGCGCTTTCGTAGGCCGCATCCACGCCGATTCCGAAAGACATTCGCCTGATAACGCGGCCATATGTTCGAACGCGGTAATGTTTGTATGTTTTTCGACGGCATCTTCTCAATAAGTAGTGGAGAAACAACCTGGGAACGCGCGCGTATACAAATATCATTATGGTATCATTTAACCATTAGAGAAGAAACGGAGTTGGTTTTAACTATACAAGCCTTATTTTATTCAGTATATTAAAGGAGACACGTCATGGTAGAAACAAATATACTCAAATGGCTAGAGGTCAGGAAAGCAACGTCGCCCGAGCTCATACCGAATAGGTCCGCGCTTCTCGTCGTCGACATGCAGGAATACCAGGTGAGAAAAGAGTGGCCCGTGTATAAGTCCGCCCAAACTTTAGTCCCGGGAATGCTCGATTACTTCGTGAAACAGACGGCTACCGTTGCCGAGCCGAATATCATAAAGCTCATCGATTTTTTTAGGGCACACAACTTACGCATTATATACACCATGTATTCGTCTTTTGCTAAAGACGGAAGCGATATGCCGCCGAAGGTGCAGGAAATCAATCGCGCTGTACCTGAAAAATATGGCGATAGGCTCTTCCCTCACAAGGATCATCCTGGTTCGAAAATTATCGAGTCGCTGAAACCCGAAGAAGGCGATCTGGTCGTGGTCAAGAATACGAGCAACGTATTTACATCGACCAAACTGGAGTTCGTTTTGAAAAATATGGGCATTGAGCAGCTTTTGGTTACCGGGGTCGTCACCAACATGTGCGTGGAAGGCGCGGCCAGGACTGCCGCTGAAATAGGTCTGGACGTTTTTCTCATCGACGATGCCTGCGCCGCGTGGAGTCCGCAAATGCATATCCACACGCTTCAATCTTTCGGTCTATTTTTCGGCTGGGTCATGACAACCGACGAAGCCATGATAGAATTGCGCAAGAAGATGAAATAAGAAATTACAAACGGTTATCACAAGCTTTGTAATATTCGACCTGCGGCCTTGCCATCTGCACTGACTGACAAACAGATCGGTTGAAAATTTCCGAAAAAAAAGAGACGCGTATTATTCTATCGCCCGCGTCCCTCCGGTTACGCCCTTTTTACATCTCTGCGGCCGAAAAAAACCGCGCACCCTTATTTTATCGCTTTTTTCGCGTTTCCGCTCGACGTTTTTTACAACGTTAAGGTTAAAATAAATATTTTGATCCGAGTCCTAACAACACAAATAGTCCGGTTAACTCATTTATTTGGCCAATTTGCCGCCGACTTGTTTGAGCTCTGAACGCTAACTTTGACCTGGTAGTGTCTTTCTCTGTACTCGAGCACTTGCGCCAATTCCGCAGAGAGCTTAGGGAAGTACCCGCGCTGAGGTTTAGCGTCTGTTCGCAACACCGTATCTTTGCGATACGGTGTGGACACCGGCTTATGCATGAGACGATTGAAAGACAAAGATGAGTGAACAATGATCAAGTCAATCACCGAAAGCCCGCTCTATCGCATTATCAATCCTAGAAGCATCGCTATTTTCGGCGCTTCCAATAATTTTTCGCGCATGGGATCGATCATCCTATCTTCGGTGCAAGCGTTGGGCTACGAGGGAGCTATCTATCCGATTCATCCAACGGAAAAGGTGGTACGCGGCCTTAAGGCCTATCCGACTATTGCGGACTTACCCGAGATTCCGGACCTTGCAATCATCGTCCTACCCACGGAAATCGTATGCCGCACCATCAATGAGTGCGGCAGAAAGGGTATTCGACACGCCGTTGTGGTTTCGGGCGGGTTCAGAGAAACCGGCGCGGAGGGCGCGCGGTTGCAAAAAGAGCTGGAAGCGATTGCGGATAATTACGGTATGCGTTTTCTTGGACCGAACTGTCTTGGCGTGGCCAATCCGCATTTGAAATTCAATCCTACACCGCTTCGTGCGGAGGGACCTGCCGGTTTTGTGGGACTGGCGTCCCAGAGTGGCAGTTTCGTAACTCAAATGTTCAACTACCTGCATCGCCACGGTCTCGGGTTTAGTACGGCGCTGAGCGTGGGGAACGAGGCCAATATCGATCTAGTGGATTGTCTGCAATATCTTGCCGTGTGTCCAAATACGAAAGTCATTGCCATATATGTCGAAGGAATCTCTAGGGGACGTCAATTCGTCGAAACGGCGAAGGAAATCTCTCTTCATAAGCCGATCGTAGCCCTTTATGTGGGAGGCTCAGAAATGGGCAAACGAGCAGGTCTTTCTCACACCGGTTCCATCGCCGGGCCTGATGAACTTTATGAAGGCGTGTTTCGACAGTGCGGCATTATCCGCGCGCGTAGTATCACCGAGCTGTTTGATTTTGCCCTTGCCCTGGGGAGGCTTCCCAGGCCTCAAGGCAATCGGGTCATCGTCCAGACCCACTCGGGAGGTCCAGGGGCTACGGCGGCCGATGCATGCGGCACCGCTGGCCTCGTGCTTCCTCCCCTTTCGCCGGAAACGGTCGATAAGCTGAGGCCCCTTATCCCACACACCGCCAGTACGGCCAATCCCGTGGACATGACATTTAGCAAAAATCAAGCGGATGATTTCTACAAAATTCCCGACCTACTTCTTCAAGAAAAAGACGCGGACATGCTCATGGTGTATTTTGTATCCCCGGGTGTTTTTATAGAACGTTTGTTAAATGACTCGGGTATGGCTCCCGAGTTGGCACGGCAGGAGACTCAAAAAATCATCGACGAGCTGACTAACGCGTTCCTCAGTTTAAGGAGCCTTCATCACAAACCTATCGTCGGATATACCTATCAAAGTATTGACGAAGGGATTATCAAGAAATTGCTCGAGCGTGGCTTTCCAGTGTACGAGGACGCGGAACGCGCGGCGCGTTCGCTCGCCGCCCTCATAAGATACTATACAATGCGCGACAGGCGGTCGCGGGCAACACGAGGTAGCGGATGAAGCCGAGCGGGTGAGGGTTTCGAAATGGATCGACGGCGGATGATTGCGGTTCTGATGAGCGCGGCCTGGTCTTTTACGAGGTTTTGTGATATGTAATTCATTGATATCGAGTTGAGGACTGGCTGACAGACCGCAATAGCAAGCTAACAAACAGATTTATATTTGGAGCGTAGAGTCAATAGTACCGACAGACATGCGCGGCCTTTTAACCCGCCGAGCCCCCTTGTTATCCTCGCTTGGGTCGTCATACTTTCAGCCGGGGTCGCGGCATCGTGTAGCGTATATGATAACCGGTTGATTACAAACGATGCGATCGAATCGAAAAATCCGGTCGTCGACGGAAGCAAGCCGAGCAATGTCTCTGTCAAGTTAACGCCGTCCACTGCTGGCTCGGCCGTTCCAATTTCACGGCCGATTCCGAGTTCAACGGCACGATTCACGAGTTTCGGATCTGGGGCGTAGCGCTGAGCGAGGAACAACTGATAGCGAGCTACGGCGCCGGACCGGACTACGAATTTCTACCCTAATGGCTCGCGCTCGCTTTATTTGAATCTCACATACGGCGTGTTTGCTAAGGGCTCGCGCAAAAATAATTTTACATTTTTTCGCCCAGATTGGGATGGAGTGTCATATTACCGATTGAGCGAAACCGCAGGA
>JAFGIB010000126.1 GCA_016929805.1 Deltaproteobacteria bacterium
CTAACTCCCGTCGCGTTTCTATTTACATCTCAGCCGTACAATTCTACTCTTCCGGTATTAACGAGACGTTTATATTTACTAATCACTAACCAGAGTCGATTTTATTCGACCAGCGAACGTCGGCAAACCGACGAAAGCTAACGCCTTCTTTACGGCAAATAGCAATCCGTGCGATATTCATCGAGAGGTAAGGGCGATTTATCGAGGTGTTCGAAAATGCGAACGATATCGCCCGAATGATCGTGGGCGTAGCTGTGTTAAAAACGTGGGCTTTCTTGAGCACCGAACGGTTTGAAACCATAATAATCACGCGGGCATTAGCGGTTTTATAGTTTATAGCGTTTTTGACCAGTATAGGCGCATTGTCCTCTTCAATGTATCCGAAAGCCCTGGACTCGCTTGGGTAAAACAGCAGATTCGTAAAATCAGTCACCTACGGTGAACCCCGTCGTCGTTTTCGCGCGATGCGAGCTATTCGATAATCGTGCAGTAGCTAGGAAAGCTCGCCGGAAGCCCGGCCGCGTAGGGCGAGGGTTTGGTTCCAAATGGATGCGCCTTCAAAAACTCCCAAGCCGCGGCCCTGAGGTCGGCTGGTGGCCCTTCGTGACCACCGCCGTGGTCGCAATCGATCGCGAATCCGCCGTTTGCCACTTGTACCTGGTCTAGGCCCAAGCTCGTGTCTATAAACTCTACTATAACGACGTCTACTCCCCTTGCGCCGTGCATGGTCATAATCGCGGGAACATGATTTGGATCTTGGAGCGTCAGAGGTTGGCAAAAAGGCGTAATACCGCCTGAACTCGGAACCGCCGCTGCAAGATAGCCGGAGCGAAAGAACGTCATACAACCTGCTTGTAAGCCGCCCGTGCTGTGCCCACCCGTGTAGATCCGACGCAGGTCGACATCGAGCTGCTGCTCGATCGAACATGCGACGATTTGGTCGGCTATTTCGTAGTCGCCGGTAAAGAAGACTCCGTTTCCGGTATTGGTTCCCGTTTGGGTAGATCCCAGGATCGAGGCGACAACCCCACCTTGAGATAAGACCTCATTGTTATCGGCTACGGCCATGCCCCAGCCGATCACGATGGGTCCCTTCTGGGTACCTGTCTGCGTCCCTACCTGAAGGTTGACGCTCACACCGAGAATCGTCACCATGCCAGTAGCCATTATTGGACAGGGCTCAATGGGTATTGGCAACATCGTCGGCTCCTCGCCGCCCGTGGGGGTCGTTACTGGTGGTGGGGTCGAGCCTGAACCTCCCGTGTCGGATAGACCTTCCGTACCAGCATCAGCGCTGCCACCCGTATCAGGAGGAGTGGCACTGCTAGTCCCCCCGCCGGTAACGGCGCCGTCATTTTCGCCGGCATCGAAACTTCCGCTATTACCGGCCTCGGGAATCCGTGAACCGCTTCCGGCTTCGCCTCCGGTCCCTTGCTTCGCAACTTGGGAACTACACTGACACGCATCGTAGGTGAACGTTTCATCGAGACACACTTGATTTGATGCGCTTCCGTCAGGGCATCGGCAGGGCTGCGTTTGGCCGGAAACACAGGATACGCCGGTCGCCGCCTCCGCACCCTCTGACGGTTGTCCGCACGAATAAACAAACTGAAACAAGCAAAACATCGGTATGTTTACGAGAACTAAAACCGTTTTGATTTCCACTTTTCTATCCTCCTTGTGAATCGCGAAACACTCATCTCGCTCTTCGCTCGATCACATCGTTTTACTCCCGTTCTCAACCTCATGGTCGGTTCGGGTTATAAATGACTTGATAGTGGACATATTGGGATATCGTTGGCTTTTTTTAGTGGGTTATAAAGTCCATAACCTGCGACAACCCGGGATTTTTCGAATGTTGATTAATCTATACTATGCGATTTACGCAAAATACATACTCGGTAAGATAAAGATAAGATCACTCTGTTTTTTACGTTGTCCACGAAAACATCGTCGACACTACACCAACCCTCGGCCTCACCGGATTCTAGGGCTCGATGAGCAACGCAACATCTTACGAACCTTCTACTAGTCGACGTCCGAGATCTCGGTTTTTAGGGGATTGCGCGCCTGGTAATCGAGCTTCTCAGCGTCCGCGATCTGAGCCGACGGGCTGAGATAGTAGAGGTGATGGGTCCCAATCATATGATTGGTTCCTCCTCCCGCCGGGTCCGTGCTCGGTAAAGCACCCGTGATCTGCGGACCGCTTTGTCCGTACGCGGTCGTCGTGTCTCCGACACACTGCTGGGTCGGTGAGCTCGTTGAATCCTGATAGAAGCTGGTGAACGTCAGACCCGTGATATCCGTGTCGACCTCGTGTACCGAAACCAGTGAACCCTGCGGACCCGAGACCATCTCCCAGCGTAATGGGTTTTCGCCAGTCGCGGGTTCTACGTTGTCCGGTTGGCCGTCGATGACCACACCAGTCGTGTTATTCACATTATAGTATTTCATGCCAATAGCCTCGGGGGAGTAATCAAGCGTTTCGACCGGCGCCCACGGCAACATGTGCACGCGCAAAGTGATGATCTGATCTTCGCGCGCCTCATAGAAAATGTTGGTTTTTTCGGTGAGTGGGCCGCTGTTTGCACCCATAAAACCGCGAATTGTACGCACTGCTCCACCTTTGTTGGTGATGATAGCGCCCTCGCCGGCGTTGTAGGAACCCACGTGGCGCATGCAACCGTCAGGCAGCGCACTATCGAGCACGTCGAGAATATCTACCCCGGTCGCGCCATCGGTAAAGATCTTGATCACATCGGTTAAAAAGCGGTCACTGTAGTGCCGTTCGTAGATAGCGCTCTTGAAGGTCGTATCCTCTGGATTGGGTCCCATGATAAAACTGTAATTGGCCGGATAAGTCCCTGCTTGGAGCTTGAATGTATAGGTTCCGTAAGGCCTGCCTGCGTCTGCCTTGAGACTTCCGTCGCTTTCAAACAAGTAGACATATCCTTCCTTCGTGTCGTCTTCTGGTTCTGAGATGCGCACTTGAACCGCGCTGTCGGCCACGACGCCGGACGGATTCGAGAAGGTACCGGGCCTAAGACCCGCGTCGTGCGCCATGAAGACGATTTCGTCGTCCTCATCGATTTTCGGATCGGAGTCAGGGCCGGTGAGTGTGCCCGGATCGACGTATACTAAGTTTACGAATGCGCCTGGGGCGACAGATGTGTTGTTGTATATCTTGTAGTAGTCGACCATGTCGCGTTCATCCACTTGTACCGGAATCTGAGCCCAATCGTCGTCATAGCGAAACGCCACAACGTTACTCGGCTCCCTTCCGACGAGCAGCGTAAGGCTCTCTCCCCCTAGTACCACCGGGTCGAATTCTCGTTCTAAAGTGCTGCTCCCCTGGGCGCCAGCGCCCGCCGAGCCTCCTGCGCCAGCGCCCGCCGAGCCCCCTGCGCCAGCGCCCGCTGAGCCCCCTGCGCCTCCGTTAATAACGTCCCCAGCCTCGCCGGTACCGGTGCCCGCAACTTCGGCGCCACCTCCTGAAACCCCGCTCGTGGCGGTTTGTTGTGAACTCCCTCCAGTCCCACTTTCAACAGAAGATGACTGACCGGCAAGCCCAACGGCTCCGCCGAGCCCGGCGCCGTCTACGCCAAAACCGCCGGTTTGTTGTGGTTGGTCGTCCGGATTACCGTCATTACCGCAAGCGGTAACAGACAACGCCAAAATGGCACTAAAAACATACGACTCGTATTTCATCGTTACATTCTCCTTGCATGTACGCGTTACACCACTGGGCGGCACACACCGTTACTTGATCGGCTATAGCGATACCCGAAGAACCGCCAATACTCTCAACTGCATAGCTACCTTCGCAGCGTATTGGGGTTATGTTGTATTCTGCGCTATGCCAAGCCCGTACAGTACCTCACCTGCGGCCAATCTAAGTGCATTTCCGGCCACGAAACGCTCTACCGCGCAACATCGCATACCGGATGCGAATCGAAGGTGAAGATATCGAAAGTGATTAAATCCGACCGTCTCTATACAATTCGTGCACCACAATATCTGATGTTGTGCTGGTAGCCTGGCAATCTCACAATTAATAACGCTATAATTAAAGCACGACTTTAAATAGAACCTCTCGCGTTGTGGCGTCTTAGGGTTCTGAATACCGTTTTACCCCGAGAGGCGAGCTCACTGGCGCGCTAGGCTATCGGTCTAGAGTCACGCAGACGATGATATCAAGGTCAGAACAGCTCCATAGTTTTCCGGCCTCGAAAGCCTCAACGCTAATTGAGCTCGTTAAACATTGGGATGTATCTTCCGCTAAGCTTTTGGATGGCCTGGATCTCGACGAGACGAAGTTAGAAACACCCGATTATCGCCTGTCTATTCCGACCTTTCGTACCCTGGTCGACCGAGCGCGCGCTTTAACCGGTGAACCCGGTCTTGGTTTCTACATTGGGCTATATCGGCGCCTTACAGAGTACGAAACCCTCGACTTCGTGGCTACAAGCGCGTCGACCTTAGACGAAGCCATACAGTTTGTCGTCCGGCATCTTCCCGTAGTTACAACGGTGTTGACCTTCCGACTAGAGGTCAAGGGCGCCGTCGCCGCCTTTATAATAGATGAAAATGCGGAACTCGGGAGCATACGGGACTATATATATTTTAGCCTGCTGACCTCGATCTGGAAGGGTTTTAGCCTGCTGACCGGAAAAGACTTAAACGAAACAGTCCATCTCGTTTTTCCCGAACCCCCGTATTACTCGCGTTTCTCTAATCTCATGCCGGAAACTCATTTCGAACAGGCTGTAAATCAAATCCTCTTCGACGCCTCTTTATTGGAGCTTCCCGTCGCAGCCCCCGACCGTGCGGCGCTGCAATCTGCGCACGAACAATGCGAGCGAGACTTTATATCGCTAGGTTTTCGCCGGGGTATTGTTGAAAGGGTACGACGAGCGCTTCGTAAGCCCGGCGGTTTCCGTTCTAGTGAGGAGGTAGCCGCAGCGCTTCACGTATCACAGCGTACGCTCAGAAGGCAGTTAGCCGCAAAAAGCGTCAACTTCTCCGAGCTTCTAGAGCAAGAGCGCCGCGAACAAGCCTTGCTGTTGTTAGACTCATCGAGCCATACGCTCGAAGAAATTACCGAATACGTCGGTTACTCATCGGTTTCTAGCTTTGTCCGAGCGTTTCACCGTTGGACCGGTATGACCCCGGCCGAGTACAAGAGGTTATACCGAATTTAGTTGAAATTGTAATTGGGGGCAATTGGGGGGACGGGGTAAGCTTTATCGGTCGAGTTAGTTTTTTTCAAAAACTCACCAAAAACTTACCCCGTCCCCTAAGCTTCTAAAGGTTTTGGCTGTTTGGAAATTTGCATTCTTAAAACTCTTAAAGGAATCCTAAAAATTTATACCGGATTACTAACTAGTAAAGAGCAGGGATTAGGAACAAGCTAGCGCAAGCGAATAGATTGCGGCAGATAAACAAAACAGCCGGACATCTCTTTCTTTTGTTTTATTCTTTTTATTTGAACTACTAGCGGCGATGGATTACCCTTTGTGGTGTGGTGATTGATTTTTCATCGTCTGGGTTGACCGTTCAAAAGGTTCTTTTTAAGCCTCCTATGGCACATAGCACACCGGCGACAGCATCGCCCGGACGAGAAGGAATATCGGCGTCAGGCGCAAATTCCTGTCGATGAAGGATTTTAGCGACGTTATTTAAGGCAGGACTAAACGCCGATGACACTGGTCAACGGCAGAAAGACGGCGTTTTCACTTTTTTTCGATGCTCGCGCCCTTGATGTGAGATGGAGACGTAAGATGAGTAAAAAACAGAGAAAAGCGCATAAGCAATTCAATATGGAACGAGAAAAGCGTGGATTACCAATCCTTAGCCGGCGTGAATTCGTTCGAGCGATGGCGGCGGCTTCCGCGGGTTTGTCCGTGCCCTTTTTGAATGCGTGTTCGGATGAGCGTACGAACCCGACAACTGACACGGGGTCGGGCGGTCTTTTTCAAGCGGAACAAAGCGGCACGACCGATACTTCAACACAGCTTGGGGGTACGGGAGGCGGCGGTCAAATCGGCTCGGCGACCGGCGGCCAGCAGGTAGCGGGAGGCGGCGGTAGAATCGGCTCGATAACCGGCGGCGAACAGTCCGCGGGAGGCGGTGGTCAAATGAGCGGTGGCACCGGGGGTTTGAAGGACTCCGGAACAGACGGCGGTCCCGGTACAGGTGGCGCCGGCGTCGGGGGTATCGGTCCGGATTCGGCGGCGGGCGGGTCTTCTGCCGCGCCGGGCAACGCCGTGGTTGGGATTACGAGAAATGCAGACACGAGCTTGGCGGTTGCAACAGCCGTCGAATTGGCCGGAGGTTTAAACGCGATCAAGCAAGGCGAGACCGTGGTCATCAAACCCAATATCTCAACGCCAGGCCGGGGGGTGTTTACCAGCTTGCCCGTGATCCGGGGAATCGTCGAAGCCGTCGCCGCGCATACGGATAGGAAAAATATAACGATTGGCGAGTGTACCGCTATGGGTCTGAATACGCGAGCGAATGCGGCGAGAGCGGGATACCTCGATTTAGTCGACGAGTTAGGGATTAATTTTTTGCCCTTTGATGAGGGCGAATACGTCTTATTCAAAGACCCGAAATGGACGCATATCAAAACTGAAAAGAAAATCCCCGTGTCTCTTAGGTCATTTAATCATTTTATTAGCGCGCCTATATTGAAAAACCATCAAATGGTCGATGTCTTGGCTCCCGGCTGCGATGTGCAATTTACCTGTTGTATGAAGCTTTTTGTCGGCATACTTCCCTACGCGGGCGCGGGTTCTAGGAGTGATCCGGTCGACGACATTCATACCGTCGATTTGGGCGAAAAGGTGGCGGAGCTCGGCTGCATCGTTCCCGACATCACGATGTGCGTGGTGGACGCCTTAGATATAACCGTAGTAGGCGGCCCGACGGGGTTGTCGACCGTCAACTCAGGCCTCATTCTGGCATCGAGCGATCGCGTCGCCTGCGATTCGCTGGCGTTTGCGGTTCTAAAGACCTACGCGAAGAAAAGCAACGTCAATCTGGCATACGTGACGCAACCCGTTTGGACGCAGTCACAGATCAAACGCGGAGGAGAGCTCGGGCTAGGTATCGCTGATCCGTCGAAGATAACGATTGTCGATAAGGACGTGGACAATATTGCAGAAATTAAAGCGCAATGGGTATGAACTCAAACAGGATCGCCTGGTATTCCGACACAGATTTCAGACAAATATCGACAGATGCAACGTTGAGGTATTCTCAACAATGCATCTATGACTAAACCCTCGTGGCGCGCGGGCCGTTCAGTAGGAATAAAGCCGCCAGCGCAAGCGCGATGGTCAGAAGCGTGGTGTTTATCAGACCGAGGATCGGGAGCAACAAGAGGCTGGACGCCGCGGAACCCAAACATCCGCCCAATAGGTCCGCAGCGTAGAGCGAGGGGAGCAGGCGTCGCTGTTCGGAGAGGGCGTGCGGGCTGGCGTAGGCGAATAGCGCCGCCACCAGCGCGCCCGAGACGAAAAGCCCGGCTCCGTTATAAAAAAGCGGCTTTTCGACCTGCCACGTCAGCAGCCATACATTATATAAGCTGAGCGAGACAAAAGCCAGCAAGATGGCGAAGCCGAGCCAGACAGCTAAACGAGGCTGAATCCAGCGCTTTCGCCGGAGCCGATCAAAAGCCGCCGCGCCGAGCGCGAGACCCGCCATAAATAGGGTCAGCAATAACCCGAGATCTTGATATAAAACGCCGCTTCGAGCCTGGTAATTCATAATCAATACGCTTTCGGCCAGCATGCCGATAAATCCGGCGATAAAGGCGAGCAATACCCTGCGCGCGGCCGGCAGGCGACGAATAAGCAGGAATATCAGAGATAAACCAATAAAAAGATAGAGGCCCGTCGTTAGCGGCGCTCGGTTCAGCGCGTCGATGCCGGATAGATCCATCAGCGCTAAAGCCGGGAAGAAGCGCGAAAGCCAGATCACCAGCGTGTGTTGGTAACAAATAGGCCGGGCGTCGGAATTAGGCGGCTCGACGCTTTTCTCAAGTCGCGTCTTTATTTCGAAGTAGCGGTCATTGGTATAGAGATAGCGAAGATACGCGGGCGATACCATGCGGGTTTCGATGTGTCGCTCGCTCAAACGCCGTTCGAGCAGCGTCGGATCTCGCGTCAGAGGTTTTTTAGACGCGATAAAAATCGCGTAGGTGCCCGGCAGAACCGTGATCTCGGAAAAAGCCCGCTCGAGCGCTCGATGAATGCTCGACGCGCGGCGTAAAAGATGGCTGGTCCAGAGGTTTTCCGCGTAACGTAGACGAAAAGCGAAGATGCCCTGAGATGAGAGATGGTTCGCCGCCTGGCGGAAAAATTCCTTGGTGTAAAAACGGTTCATTTGCGCTGAATCGGGCTCAGGCATACCGAGCAAAATCACGTCGGCTTTTTGCCTTGAGCGGTTAAGATAACCGCGGGGATCGGTGAAGCGGATTCGGGCGGCTTTGGCGCCGGGCAATTGGAGGTAAGAAGAGGGCAGGTGTCGTATCGCCAGATTCCAGGCACGCCGGTCCAACTCGATCGCGTTGATCTCGCGCGGTTTATGCTTTTGCGCTTCTCGAATCAGACCTTCTATGCCCCCGCCGAGGATTAAAAAAGACCGCGGCGCGCCGTGTTGCAGCGCGGATAGATGGACGAATTCCTCGGCTGAGGTGCCCTGACTCTCGCTGACCAGCGCGTTGTTCTGAAAGAGCGATATCTGACCCTTTTGACCGATAACGGTCGAGCGACCGTAGGGGGTATCTACGGTTTCCAAGAGCCGGGGGTGGCTCCACGCGGTTAGCGCGCGGTCGATCGGCCCGGCCAAGCAGAACGCGGCGAAAAGCAAAGCAAGGCAGAACGCCGATAGAAGCGCGACGGCTCGAGTGCTGAAGCTCTTGAGCGCCTCGCGATTCAATCGGTAGACGGCGGCTCCGAGCGCGCTTGAGGCGCAGATTAACGCGCTGGTCAAATTCGAGAGATTCGCGCTCAAGGCTCCGGTAGCGATAGCGCCGCCGATAAGGCCGCCGATACATTCGACGGCGTAGGCCCGCGCGAGCGTTTTCCCCTCTTGTACGTAGTATCGGGCGACGACGCGAAAGAGCCAGCCCAGGCATAACCCGACGGGCAGAAGCGACAACGCCATTGCTACAAGTTGCTTGGGGAAGGGGAGGTAGCCTCCGGGTGTGCCGCCGAAAAGCAAATGAATAGCGCGAATAAAGATGAGATCGAGCAAGAAGAGCGAAGCGAGCACAAACAACAGCCAGCGGATCGCGGGAATCGGCGCTGCCGCGTTCTTTCGGCCCAGCATCGCTCCCCACGCCGTGCACAAGAGCCAGACGCTCAACGCGAGGATATAAATGAGCTCGCTGCCGAAAAAGGCGACGTTAAGCTCGCGCAACAAGACGACTTGTCCCAGGATCGAAACAAAACCGATCTCGACCAGCCACACCGTTATCGCGGAACTTAAGACCACACTCCGGCTATTTTTTCCTGACAATATTCGCACCGGCCCTGCCTGAGGTGCATCTGCTCGACAAAAAAGCCGTTTCGTTCGATGACGATTTTGCCGCATTTCGGGCAATAGCTATGGTTGCCGGGATGTCCGGGTAGGTTCCCCACGAAAGCATAGCGAATTCCGTGGTCCATGGCGGTTGCGCGCGCTCGTTCCAAGGTGCTCCGGGGCGTCGGAGGTAAATTCCGCAACTGATAGTCCGGGTGAAAGCGGGTAAAGTGGACCGGTACGTCAACTCCGATTTCGTTTACGATCCATTTAGAAAGAGCCTTGAGCATCGCGTCTGAATCGTTCAAGGTCGGAACCACCAGGTTGACGATTTCAAGGTGTACCCGGCTTTTGGCGATTTGCTTAATGCTTCTAAGCACCGGCTTTAGATCCGCGCGACAGACCTTGCGATAGAATTCCGGGCTGAACCCTTTCAAATCGATCTTAATGGCGTCTAAAACCCGGCACATTTCAGCCAGCGGTTCAGGTGTCATGAATCCGCAACTAACCAGTACGTTTCGAAGCCCCTTTGGGCGCGATGCCCGAGCGACATCGATCAGGTATTCGGCGAAGACCGTGGGTTCGTTGTAGGTGAACGCGATGATCGGAGCCTTTTGATGGGCCGCCTGTTCGACCATCCGGGAGGGACTAAAAAAAGCGGTGCTATAGTCCTCGGGTCGCGCCTGGGAGATCTCCCAGTTCTGGCAGAACGAGCAATGCAGCGGGCAGCCCGAGGTGGCGAAGGAAAAGGCGTTTTTACCCGGTAGAAAATGGTAAAAGGGTTTCTTCTCTATCGGGTCCACGTGAATCGAAATCGGGCGCCCGTACACCAACGAACGAAGCTCCCCTTTAAAGTTGAAACGCGCGCCGCAACGTCCCCGTTCGCCTTCTTTGATCACACACCCCTGCGAGCAAAGCCGGCATTTAATCGAGACTCCGTCGTGTTGATACGAGGCTTCTTCCTGCAGAGTATTTGGGTTGTGGCAGGTTTGACAGGAGATATTCGGCGTTTTAAGCGAAACCCAAAAGCGCGCGCGAGGCGCGTTTCGAATCAACTCGCTCAATTGATCACCCGCTTTCGCGCGCCCGCCGTCGTCGCCGAAAAGGTGGCCTAGCCAAGAGGGCTGTAAAAGCAAGACGCCCCCTCCGATCAAGCTTCCACCGATTCGGGTGGCGCTGCGCAAAAAACCGCGTCGCGTCAAAGTCGAACGGCTCATAGGTAGAAAATAGTCCCTTGGGCCAACCGTGGCAAGTCCGGAATAAAAGGGCGCAAGAAGGCAAAGAGTCGCGTTGTTTGCACTCTTTTTGCAAGCTGATCAGCGTGCCCCGACCGATCTCCGCGAGGTGACAGCAGAGAGACGGTTTTAGGCAGTAGTGCGAACGACGCGATTATCGGACATCGATATCGGCTGTTGGCGGCTCAACCATTTCGCTGCCGATGTGAAAGCTCGGATGCGGAGGTTGGTTGTAGGCTGTTTGCTCCGACGACACCTGCATCCGGTACTGCGGATCGTGCATCAGCGTATAGATGCGCCGCTTGGTTAAGGCCGTCGTCGTATACACGCGTAATGCCGAGCTGTCCGATTCCCTCCAGACGACCTCTTCGCGCCAGTCTCCGAGTATATCCGCAGTCAAGGCGGGCGTCGATTTCGTGCCGTTATTCGAGGCACAAGCGCCGCAGTGCAAGAGAGTTTCGCCCGCGTACTTGGAAATCGAAGTGCCGTCCTCGAGCTCGCGCGATTCGTCCGCGTCCCACCAGATAAGAAAGTTACACGACGATGGGGATGAGCCGACATTCCTGCCGGTTGTCGCCGACAAAATCGCATTACTGCTGTTGGTCCAGATCTCCGCCCCGGTGTTGCTTGCGACAATATCGTCCGCGGCGCCGCGCCCTGTGTCCTTGCCGGTAACGGGCCCGGATACGATCAGCTCGCAAGTCTCGGCATCGCGCACGTCATACGAGGGTACGTTCGTGCTCTCGTGCGGCATAAAAACTTCCAAGCCGGTTCGACTCGGCACAAGATCGCCTACATGTAAGGCATCGCCGTGTCCCAATCCGGTCGAGCACCGACCTCGGCCGTCGTGGTCTACCAGCATCGCTCCATATACTATTTCCTGACGACCGTCCGAATCTACATCCGCTACCGCCATGCTGTGCGCGCCTTGGCCCGAAAACGGCTTACCCGAAGCATCGCGAGATGTTTGGTCGCTGTCGAATTTCCAGACTAAAGTGAGCTCTTCGTTTCGGAAGTTCCATGCCGTAAGCGTGCTTCGGGTATAGTAACCGCGAGCCATCACGATGCTCGCTAGCCCGCTATCGTCGAGATACGCCGCGGATGCGAGAAAGCGATCCACGCGATTCCCGTAGTCATCGCCCCAGTTATTCACCCTGCCGCGCGCCTGTTCGAAGTTTACGGTGGCTCTTTCCGCTCCGGTATTGCCGTCGAACACGGTCAAATACTCGGGGCCGGATAGGACGTATCCGGTCCTGTTCGCCGCGTTATTTACCGAGCGGTAGTCCGCCGCGTCGTCGTCGCTCGCGGCGGGACCCATATGAAGGAATTGACCGCCGCCGTCCTTGGTGCCGGGCGCGGTTTTAACCGCGACCTCGGCCCTACCGTCTCCGTCGAAGTCGTATACGACGAATTGGGTGTAGTGCGCGCCGGCGCGGATGTTTATTCCGAGGTCGATTCGCCATAGGCGATCACCATCCAGACTATACGCATCGAGATATACGTTGCCGGTACAACCTGATTGCGAATTATCTTTTGCATTCGACGGCTCCCACTTGAGGAAGATCTCATAACGCCCGTCGCCGTCCGCGTCTCCAACGCTCGCGTCGTTAGCACTGTAGGTATACGCCTCGTTTGCGTTTTCGCATTTGGCCGAGCTCGGAGTCCTTCCGGGCGGAGGCGGCTGAAGCGCAATACGCAGGTAATCGTTCGGCCAGGCAGAGGCGGTTTCTGACTCCTCTCCCTCGACACCCGCGATTATGGCGCGTACCGAATAGCTGGCGTTTGAGGCGCCTTGGAGATCGAGATAATTAGAGCTGTCGGTTACGTTTGCGATGTTAACGCCGTCTCGATAGACATTATAAGAAAGTCCATTCGCGTCCCGCGGATCGTACTCATAACCGAAGACACGCCAGCCGAGATAGACTCCGCCGCTGACTTGTATCGCCACTATTCCTCGATTTAGGCGCTCCACGCGGTAGAAACCGTCGCCGAGCGAACCGTTGTCCGTTCGCCCGGCGGCGCCGTCCGATTGTTCGGCGGCGCCGTCCGTTCGCCCGGCGGCGCCGTCCATATCCGGCTCTACTCCGGATTTGCTATCTGCCGCTCCGTCGGTATCAGCGCCGCCTGCGCCCCCCGAGTGTATCGAACCGTTTGAGCCGGCCACGCCACCCGCGCCGGAGGCCGGAGCGCCGTCTATTCCCCCCGCGGCCGACGCGCCGGCGTCCGCTGTTTTTGCCCTCGCGTCACCGAGTGAAGCATCGCTTGCGCCTTCGTCGCAGTCACACAAGAGAGCGGCGAAGATAAGCATATAAGCGATTTCACTCACAACCAGCGTTTTATTCAATTTATTGGGCAGGGTCATTTACCGCGTTTTCATCTCTTTTAGATAGCTAGTGGTTGCCGATCGGTTTTAAGGGTTATCGATAAGAACTTCTACTCCCGTTTTTAATAGTAGCGAGCCAGACGACGATCGGTTATACTACAAGATATCTCTTGGCGTACAGTTCATTGCTCAAGAGTGGATTCGTTTCAATGAAGCGCGTGAGAATCTGAAGACGACTCGACATTCTATAGAGGTCGTAAAGGTCCATCTATAAGACGGTGATAACTGGAGTCTTTTAGTGTTAAATATCGACAGAAACGTTTTGGCATTTGCATCGGGCTTTTGGTTTGTCGTATTCGCATGCTTTTTCGCTTGTTCGCAAGATCAGTCGTCAGAAACAAGCTTGGCGACCGATCCTACCTGGGCTACGGGTTGCTCGGTTGGGCAGGTTACTCAATGTACTTGTTTGAGCGGCCAAATCGGCACGCGAGTATGCTTTCCAGACGGAACCTTTTCTGAATGTAATTGTACAGCGGAAACACCCGCCACGGATAATCTTGCCGGTAGTACGACAGCGAGCGGCGCGAGCGGTATCAACGGCATAGGTGGTGATAGCGGTATAGGCGGGGTAGATAGCTCGGGTGGTTCATCGACTAATACTCAGGACGCGGGAGGAGTCGTGGCTGAAACCGGAGGTAATACAGCGGGTGGCGGCGCCGCCGGCGGTGCGGTGACCCCGGTGGATCCCCCGGCGGACTGTAAGAATTTGCCCCCGTTGCCGATAACCGATTTCAAGCAACTTACAAACGTTCTTGGATCCGAGGATTTTACCTTTGATAATCAAGGCTACCTGGTCGGCGTTACCTTGGACAATAAGCTGTTTCGAGTTAGCTATTCCGGGACATCGGAAATACTTTTACAAAACGCGGGGACTCCCGGAGGATCGATGGGAGGCATGTCCATGACCGTTCGGGGTATGCGATTTCTACCCGATGGTCATCTGGTATTTGCAGATAGAGGTTCCGGCAACCTGGTAAAAATGAGCATGAGCGACTATTCGAAAAAGACGCTTATGAGCGGGTTGGTAGAGCCCAACGGTCTTTCCGTGGATATGAAAGGTTTCATCTACGCGACAGAAATGGGAGGACGCTTGTTTCGCGTCGACCCTAATACGGGCGCCTCCTCGGTGCTGTTTTCAATGGAAGGCGTTTCGCTGGACGGAATCGCATTCGCTCCCGATTACAAAACGCTCTATTTCAATAACGAGATGGGTTATATATCCTATATACCGGTTTTCGACGACGGCACATCAGCGGACTACACGCTGTTGACACAAATTGTTCCGTCATTTGCCTCGGGCGGGCCTCCCATGCTCGATGGACTAACTGTTGATGAATGCGGCAACGTTTACGTCGTTCAGATGACAGGCATCATCTATCGTATATCGCCGATAGACGGCACGCCACAACTGGTAGTGACGTTGTCGTCGTCAGATACCTCTGAAAACAACACGGGATTCCGGGGTCCACCGGGTGGAGGATTAACAATTAATGCGGTCAATTTTGGATCCGGGATAAATGGTTGGAAAGAAGACGCGATCTACGTCATCAGCATGATGGGGTCCGTCTACGAGGTAGAGCTGGGCGTCAAGGGAATTAAGCAACCCCATATTCTCTAAAAAAATATGTAACGACAAGATGGCGTAGCTTGTCGTCATGGATAGGTACAACGAATAGATCGTGTAGTGGAGAGGTTCGTGAGGCGCTATGTTACACTGGACATCATGGTTAAAAAACGGAGTTTTTTTGCTCGTATGCTCAGCGGTGGTTGCGTGCGAAAATGACAACGACAACGCGGTTGACGCGCAAGCGGTCGGCTCGGATTCGAGTCAAACCGTTGAACCGAGAGGCGCGTGCAACGCTTCGGATCGAATCGGTGGATTTAGCGTGGGACAGCAGGAAAATAAAAAGGAGTCCTACGCTACGGGAGAGGTAAAAAACGGCGTGTTGCCTAGTCATGTACCGATCGAAGTGGCCGATTTGGGTCAATGTCGGTTGAATCAGCAGAACAATCCCTACTGCGATCCCACGTGTTCGCTCGGCACGATCTGCGACAATTCGGGCGCGTGCATTGACGAACCGCTCAATCAAGACGTGGGCGACGTCCATATCGAAGGCCTAAATAAATCGGTTATCATGCGTCCGGACGGAAATCTAGGTTACTGGGACAGCTCTTTGCCTCATCCCGCCTTCAATTCGAACGCCCGCATCAAGCTCGCGGCCCTAGGTAACGATCTCGAGGGTTTCGTCATGGTCGGTAAAGGAGTCGCGGCGTTGGAAGCGGATAATACCGATTGGATAATTACGGAGAATCAACCGTTGGTGATTAACTGGACCGCCGATACGAAGAATAACGCAACGATATACGCGACTCTCAACGTCGATCAACACGGAATATCGCCGGCCACGATTGTCTGCGAAGCCCCGGATACCGGTGAGCTTGTCGTCCCGTTAGAGCTCGTCGATCAGCTTTTTGGTTTAGGTACATCCGGCGCGCCGACGGCCACCCTGGAGAGACATTTCGTCGATTCGGTGCAAACCGCTCTAGGTTGCGTCGAGTTCAAGGTGTTTTCGAAACTGGCTGTTACGCTGAGTATCTTAGAATAGGGGATTCGTCATTCTCGCGCGCGACGTGTATCGGCCGCCGGGCGCGGTTCGCCCTACATCCATGTCGTCGGGCGCAACGGTCCGGCGGATGGCCTCGGCTCGGATCAGGGACAATGCGATCCCGTTTAGAGTCCACAAGCGGTATAGTCTCTTACGATTCCGTCGAGTAGTCCGTTTCCTGTTATGGTGCGGCATGTCAATCCCGGCGGGCACGACTCCGGAAAGTCTTCATTACATGGAATAAAACACCCAAAATTAATGCATTTTGTATGAGTCGGGCAGTCGTCATCTTCTACGCACATCGGGACACAGCCGTAACGAGGATTGTCGACTTGATGATTCGAGGCACACCACATGTCGTCGCCGCATAGACATTCAAATAAGTTCGCGGCGCACCTCGGCGCCGGAATGCATTCGCGAAAATGACAGGTGGAATCGCAGGCGTCGCCGTCCTCGGTATTGCCGTCGTCACATTGCTCGTCAAGCTCTATTTCAAGTACACCGTTTCCACATTTAGGAGTAACCTTGACGCATTCATAATCGCGACACGCGTAAGGGCTTTCACAGTCATACGACGTGATACACTCGACGCAACTATTGCGGATGTTGCATAGCGGTTTAGGCAACTTACAATGCGAATTATCGAGACATTCGACGCACTTTCCCTCGGTAGTATTGCAGAGGTAAGGCTCTTTGCAGTTATCAGACGATATACATTGCACGCAGGTATTTTCATCGTTACACAGCGGCTTGGCAAGTTCACAATACGAATCATCTAGACATTCGACGCACTCGCTATCGGCGTTACAGATGAAGCTATCTCCAAGGTAGCCGCAAGAAGATCCCTCGTCTATCTCTTTAATACATCGATAATCCGCGCAAAAAGAGGTAATACACTGTTCAATAGCAATGCATTCTATATTACGTATATATTCTATACACTCGGCTATTGTCTTTTCTTTGCTATCAGATGCGTCTTCTTCGGACGTTTTGTTTTCTTCGGCCACGAAGGCGTCTTTAGATTCGTTTTCAACGGCGTCGGTTATCCCCGGTCTATCACTCGCCCCTCCGTCCTCCTTTTGGTATGTCGGGGTTCGTCGCTCGGCTAGGAAGTTGCAGTGTGTCACACATAGAAGAGATATACCGACGATCGCGCTTTTTCGAAATCCAAAAAAAAGTGCCATAACCTATTGCTAATCCATATCGTAGAACGCCGCTAGAAGCGTCCCGTCAGTCCCGTTATCAGATTCCTTCGATCGATTGCGATTACTACTTCCGGGTTTGGTTCGTCATCTTCGATTAATAGCCACAATGCAATGCCTGTGCCAATTGTAATAGCGCCGCCGAGTAGCGCGATATCAGTCGCCAAATAGAGATTGTCTCGGCGCTCCATGAGGCCGGTTAGTTTTTTGCGGTCTGATTCCTTACAGTTGGTAAGCTCAGGACACGTTTCTTCCATTTTTGAATCTAAATCGGTTGCTAATATCGCCGTAATACCGGAGCTCAAAAGCATTGCGCCTCCGATTCCGGAAAGAATCCACGGCCAAAGACCCGCACCGTACGAATCGTCTCGTTTCATCTTGAAGGGTTCGAGCGGAAGACGGGGGGAGGCGTTGCTTTCGGATAGGTCCTCTGGTTTTATCGAAGTCGGCAGCGGAGAGAGTTGGACCGAAGTCTTTTTATGCACTCCGGATTCGATGTCGATTTCTAATCGGATATTAGTAAAACCTTTCTGACTCACTGTAACGAGATGTTTACCGGGATTCAGCGTGTAGCTACGGATGGGTCCTTTTTGCCACGTCGATTTTTGATCGAGCTCAATTAAAGCCGAGTGAGGATTCACTTCGATTTCTAACGTTCCGACGAGCGTTTGAAGGTGTTTGAGCAGCTCGTCCGCCCGCGAATGTATCGACACATCCTCCACAAAATCACCGTCCTTCGCGAACCGCGAAATGACTTCGATGCTTTCGGCGTATTTATTCTGTTCCAAGAGGCATATCGCGAGATTGAAGCTACTACTCGGTCGTTTTATCGCGTCATTGGAAAAACGAAAGGCCTGCTCGGCTTCATTCCAACGCTGTTGTCCCATCATCTCCAATCCTTGTTCGAAAAGCCGTTTAGCCTCAGTCTCGATTTGCTCTTGAGGCTCCGCGGTCGACGGTTCGGACGAATTCGTTATCGCCTGATTACCAATCGAGGCTTCTTCACCCTCCTGTGCCGAAGCGATAACGGTAATTAAAAACCAAATATAGCAGGAGGAAAAAAGCGCGATGATCGGCTTGCATCTCGCTGTTTTCGTCGAGCTTCGGCCACGGGAATCCATAACAAATTGAGCGCCTACCATTCGGTAATCGGTTGAAGCAGAGCCTTCGTATCGCGACTATTATCTGCTTGATTCTGCCGAACTGCCGGATCGGCTTCAGATTTCTCATCCGCTCTCGGCGGGAAAGGTCCATTTTTCTTAGCCGGTTTTCCCGCTCTATTAAGCTTTCGAGTTGCTAACGGGTTGACCGCTTGAGCCGGTGCCGCCGGAACGTCAGTAGTTTGAACGCGGCGCGTGTGCTCGGCCTCTTTTCGCTGTAAGTACTCATTGTCAGTGGACTTCGATATGTCGACGCTTTGTCCAATAGGTATCGGATTCGTAAAAGGTGTCTTCTTCGATGACATTCGCGCCTTTTCCTTTGAGCGAACAGTATTTCTAAAATCTGTATGATTCCGCTGGTGGACATATTTAAGCGACATAACGCTTATTCCCGCTATCAATAAGCCGAGCAAGAACAAGACGATCCATAGTGATCTAACCCAAGGCGAACGATCTCGTGTATGAGTTGGGGTCTTGCCTTCACGGGAGATCTCTATTTTTTTTACTAGGACTTGTTCGTTTTTCGTAGTATCATAGTCGCTGTAAGACAACTCTCCCGAAAGCCATTTTCGCCAATCGGGCAATCCGATCGGATCGGGTTCTTGCGGAAGCGGAATCGCCTCGGCACACGCGCTCGCGCATAAGGCCTGTGCGAAGGCGCGAATATCCGCATAGCGTTTACTAACATCATATCTCAGAGCGCGCTCGATCGTGCTGGCAACCCTCGGCCCAACACCGCAGGCTACTGCGGTCAAATCAGGAGGCGGCTTACTCACGATATTTAATAGAACATTCGCCGCCTGTTCTCCTTCAAATGGGACTTTGCCGGCGAGGCAGCGAAAGAAGACCGCTCCCATGGCCCAGATATCCGTGGGAGGGCCGATCTCTAGGCCTTGCGCTTGTTCCGGCGACATATATTGGACCGTACCAACCACGAGGCCGGACTCGGTAACGCGAGTACTGTCCCGGACCATCGAAATGCCGAAATCGAGCATCTTCGGGACGATTTTTCCGCCCGCATCCGTGCATAGAAAGATATTTGCGGGCTTGATATCTCGATGGATAATACCTTGATCGTGGGCGTGAGATAAAGCTCCGAGGAGCGGTAGTAATAGATAAAATACCTGCTCGATCGGAAGCGTGTTGACTCTATCGAGCTCCTGCTGGAGGGACTTTCCCTCCAGCATTTCCATTATTAAAAGCGGCGAGCCGTTTTCATCCTCGCCCGAGTCGAGCATTTTAACGATGTTAGGGTGAGAAAGACGACCGGCGGCGCGGATCTCAACCATGAAGCGATCCCGCATGCTTTTGCTCTGAAAATCAAAGGGCCGCATCGATTTTATGACAACGGGACGACCGCTTTGAGTGTCCCTTCCCTGGTACAGTATCGACATCCCGCCTCTCGCTAAGAACTTTTCGATTCCGTACCGTTCGCGTACAACGTGCCCGTTTCGTTCGAGCTTTTCCTCTGATCCACTCATCGAGACTAAAACATCCCTTATCACGTTTGTATGATATTCACCTTAACGTTGCAGAACAATCCGGCGGCGTAAAGCGCTTCGCTCGCGAAAAAAAGAGCGAACTAAGGTCGTGCTCACTTTTTTGATCCTCGCTTAGGGTGCACAAAGCTCGGGTACAAAAAAAGTTCCGCGCGCCTTTATTTCATCGCTCTTTTCGCGTTTCCGCTCGACGTTTTTTGCAACGTTAAAATTCACCGGCGTTTTTCTATAAGAAAGACTTTTTTTTGCCCGATAGGCTTTGCGACTCGAATACTATTTCAAACGGCCCGGTTCACAATTGGCTGTCTCTCCGGCATTAATGGTGGTATCGGACCGAATAAAGGCGAGATAGCCTATTGATAGCGAGGAGAAGACGATTGTCCCAGGATACGGCTACGATCGAATTGAGCGTTCGAGACATGGGAGATTTTGATGCTCAGAAAAACGAGCGAGCTTCGATCATTATATATGGACCTGAAGGCGTCGAGGTTGTTCACCTATCGTCACCCCACGAGACGGTGGTGGTGGGGCGCGCTCATCCATCGGATATCTGTATCAGCGATCCGAGTCTTTCCCGTCAGCACGCTCGTTTTCGCTGGTCGGACGATGAGCTCACCGTGACCGATCTAGAGTCGCAAAACGGTGTTTGGATTGGGAAAAAAAGAGTTAAAAACGCGCTTTTGTCCTCGGGAGAACAGATTCGGTTGGGTGGTATATCTATAATAGTAGCGATTAAGGCCGACCCTCATCATTCTCGTCATTCCGCGTTTGAAAAAAACGCCGGCGGAAAATCCTTCATCGTTCTCAATCCTAAAATGAAGGAACTCTACAGAGAAGTTGAGCGAGCGGCATTGGTCGATGCGAATGTCCTAATATTGGGAGAGACAGGCACCGGCAAAGACCACGTCGCTCAATCAATACACGCGTTGGGACGCCTTCGAGATAAACGCTTCGTTACCGTCAACTGCGGAGCGATACACCGCGAACTGTTGGATAGTCAGTTGTTCGGATACGAAAAAGGAGCGTTTACCGGCGCCGCAAAGAGCAATCCGGGTTTTTTTGAAGAAGCTCAGGGGGGCGTGCTCTTTTTGGACGAGATCGGAGAGCTATCGCTTTCAGCCCAAGCCGCCTTATTACGGGCGGTTGAGACCAAGACGATAACGCGGTTGGGCTCGACAAAGGAAATAGAGGTGAATGTTCGAATCGTCGCCGCGACTCATTGCCGCTTGGAAGCCATGACTAGAGAGGGCACATTTCGCGAGGATCTTTATTTTCGCCTCAATACCATCGTTTTTGAGCTTCCGCCGTTGAGGGAACGTATTGACGAGATTCAACCGCTTAGCGAGCTTTTTCTAAAAAGCGCGTGTGAGGCCTGGGGCCAACCGCCGAAACGGCTTCATCCGGCGGTGC
>JAFGIB010000127.1 GCA_016929805.1 Deltaproteobacteria bacterium
AACTACTAAAACAATCGAATTTTTCCAATCAGGTTGTACCGGTTATTGCGGTCGGCGAAAGCGGCGAGCAAGGCTCGAACGAGAGAGCATTGTGGTTGTTTCGACAGTGGGTCGAGGGAGAATCACTCAATCTTTACTTCAAGCGAGAAGGCCGGCTGAGGTTATCCACGGCGATTGCGATCGCGGCGCAGATAGTTATGGGTTTGGACATGATTCACCGCGCCGGCTTATTGCATCGCGACATCAAACCCGGTCACGTGATGCTGCAACCGCATTCGTCGGGATTTCCTCGAGTGGTTTTACTCGATACCGGAGTACCGGCCCGGGTCGAGACCCAGTCGCTCTTCGATCTCGTCGGTACGCCCGCTTACGTCTCCCCCGAGCAGATCGCGGGAAAGCTGAACAGCTTCAGGAGCGATTTATATGCCTTAGGATGTGTTTTTTACGAAATGCTTGTAGGTCGTCCGCCCTTTGCCAGCCGAGATATCGACAAATTGTTTAAGGCGCACCAAAGCGAACCTCCCCCGGCGCCCGATATCGAGTTACCCGAGCCGATTCAATCTTTGCTTCTGTCGCTGCTCGCAAAGGAGCCCCGCGAGCGTCCGTTTTCCGCTCAACAGGTCTATCGCGCCCTTGAACCGTTTCTCGTCCCCTCGGCGTTAGTAAAATCCGCAGCGATTTCAACGCATGCTCAAGCGCCGCAGGTAGTGGTGACAAGTCAACCCTTGAAGACCGCTTCCGGAATCGCTTCTCCTATTAGCGTCCCGCCGCCCGTCCCGCTTGGAACGAAACGCGGTAACTTGTCGTCGTCCCCGCCGTCGTTTAATCCCCGAGGCAGCGTTTCACCGCCTCCGCCTCCCGCGCGGGTCAAGAGCAAAGCTCCACCTCCGCCTCCCGCGCGAATCGCTGGCGGCGTTTCGTCTCAACCGCCGAGACCAACAGGTAGCATTCCACCCCTGCCTACCCGGCGAATCGCTGGCGGCGTTTCATCTCAACCGCCGAGACCAACGGGTAGCGTTCCGCCCCCGGTTCCCGCGCGGGTCAAGAGCAAAGTTCCGCCCCCACTTTCTGCTCGAATCGCGAGCGGCGTCTCATCGCAGCCTCCGAGAACGAAGAGCAGCGTTCCGCCGCCTCCGATTCCGCGCGGTCCGATCGCCATACCCAAGGCCGATCCTGACGGCATAGCGGAATTTACTCGGCCCGGGGCTTTGCCGAGCGACGCGCTAGAGGAGCAAACCGATGCTACGAAGTCCAAGGAATTCGAGCTGTTTCTCGATACGGGTGAATTTGCGGCGATAGAGGCCGACGACTCTCAGCCGCCTCTCTCTCAGGGAGTCGAGGGGGTACCGAGCGATAGATCGACAACGGAATCGCTTCCCCAGGCTCAAGAGCCGGGCTCATGGGAGAAACGCGATGAATTTGACCAATCCGGGGCGGTGTCAAGCGCGAGCATCGAGAGCCGGGCATTGGAGAAGCTGCTTTGGGAGTCGGCCGAAGAGCGGGTCAAAAAGCCATCGACAAAACCGATTACCGCGCCGGAGTCCAGCGTTGTAACTGATCAGGCCTCAAACAAGTCAGCGGCCGATTCGCCGGTAAAACCGAGCGCGCCCGTAGGGCAGGGGCCGGTTTTCCAGGATGAATCGGCCGCCTTCGTAGCCGAACATCAGTACCCCGGTGAACGAATACCCACCGTTCAACCTTTGCGGGCCAATCATCCCTCGGTCGACTTTAGCGTCGAGTCCTTATTTGAGGACGAGTTGTCCGGTGCGGACTCGCAATCTCGCAAAGAGTTTGAAAGCCCGCTCGAACCTACTCGCGATTCGAGCGGATTTTCTAGAGATCTCGGCGTGCAGCCCGTGGCCGACCCCGAAGGGACCACTCCCATACCCATGAGGTCGCGTTTGGACCGTCGCCTCGTCATCGGCATTGTGGGAGTGCTGGCGGCTTTTGCGGTTTTATTCGTGGTTCTCGGCAGCCGGCCGAAGGATGGCGAAAAGAGAGAGGAGGTTAGATCGACTCCGGTCGCCGTCTCTGGCGGCGAGATTGAAAAAAAAGCGGATGAAACCGAGATCTCTGCCGCGAAAGAGGTCGAAAAAGAGAGCGAGCCGGGCGAAGCCGTCCGCGGATCACAGGTAGCGGAGTCGGTCGAACCCGCGACGGAGGAAAAGGATTCGGAGTCGAGGCTCGCAAGAGATGAAAGGGGGAAAGAGTATCAAGAAGGCATAGACGAGGACGAAAGCGAGTCGCAGAGCGCTTCTAGCGAGCGATCCCGCAAAAGGAAATCGGATCAAGCGTCGGACGAAACAGAGGCCTCCTCGACGGATAAGATCAGAGCCGAGGCGCGCGAGCACTACGCAGCGGGACGGTATAAATCGGCGGCTTCTGCTTATAACCGCGTGACGAAAAAAACGCCTTCTGACGCGGGAGCGTTCGCGGGGCTCGGAGCCTCATATTTGGCTATGAACAAGCCCAATAGAGCCGTAACTGCCTACAAACGCGCGATAAAGCTACAACCTCAGAACTCGGGGTTTCACGCGGCACTGGCTCGCGCATACGCGACCAAAGGCGACCGCGATCGAGCTATCGCGGCCTATCAAAAGGCGCTACAGCTCAATCCCGGCAACAAGGTCGCTTCTCTAGCCTTGAAACAGCTTACGCAATAATAGATAACCATTTGAAATTATTTAGTAATTCTAGAGGAATATCCCAATATATCAGCCACGGCGGGCCGGCTGGTATTCAGAGTATTGCGCGCCAAATTTCTCGATCGAGACAAGAGGAATTTTTCTGCTTGCCAGTTATCGGCCTGTACGTAAACTTGCTCGCTTCGAAAAGATCGAAGGCGATATAAAAGAAGAAGGAAAGAAGATGTACGCGGTTATTCGAACGGGCGGCAAGCAATATCGGGTATGTGAAGGCGACAAGGTTCGCGTGGAAAAGCTGGCTGGAGAAGTCGGCGATACCCTGGATTTTTCTGAGGTGTTGATGATCGGCGGCGAAAGAGTCGCGATCGGCAGACCTCTGGTCGAGGGCGCGAAGGTAAGCGCGCAAATTGTATCTCAGGATCGGGCTCGGAAGATCCAGGTCTATAAGTTCAAGCGGCGCAAGAACTATCGGCGAAAAGCAGGTCATCGACAGTGGTTTACTGAATTGAGGGTTTTAAGCATCACCGTATAAACGGCTCGCAAGGAGAGCGACGATGGCTCATAAAAAAGGACAAGGCGCGACGAGAAACGGACGGGATTCGAGAGCGCAGTATCGCGGGATTAAAGTCTATGGGGGTCAAAAAGTCCGGGCGGGTAACATCCTAGTGCGTCAAGTGGGCTCGAGCTTTCACGCCGGACGCAACGTGGGGGTGGGGAAAGACTACACCTTATGGGCGAAGCAGGACGGGGTTGTGCGATTTGAGCGGATCGGCAAGAAGCGAACCTGCATCAGCGTCTATCCCGACACGGAGGCATCAGCCGCATAGCTCGGGCGCGTTCGCGCTGTAACGCGCGGCTTTCCGTCCGTTAAGGTCTCGCTCGCTGATAGCAAAGAGGCCGGATTCGTCCCGGGAAAAATTGAAGCCTTAACCACTACGCCGTCTGTCCGCAGCGTCGGTTACAGCTAGTGGCCGGTCCAGCAATACGAGCAGAGCTTTTCCTTAGGAAGGCCGATAGCTTCTATCATGTCGTCAAGCTTTTGATAGCTGAGCGTGGTCAGACCCATACGCTGTCGGATCCTTTCTACCATCGTCCTATACCGCTCGGTCGTCGCATCCGCGTATTGGTCGAGACGCAGGTTCGCCGCGCCTTCGAGCTCGGATATCGCTTTTCGAGCCGCCAAGTCGAGCTCGGATTTCGAGCGCGAGAAATTGAGAAAGTTACAGCCGTAGATCAGCGGTGGACAGGCGGCTCGCATGTGGATCTCTTTGGCCCCGTATTCAAAAACGCGCTGAATAATATCTTTAAGCTGCGTGCCCCGTACGATCGAATCTTCACAGAAGAGGATCTTTTTGTCTTTGATCAGCTCGCCAATCGGAATCAGCTTCATGCGCGCGACCAAATCGCGAACGCGTTGCTCTTGGGGCATGAAGCTGCGCGGCCAGGTCGGCGTATACTTCACATAAGGGCGCTGGTAGGGGACGCCGGCTTGAACCGCGTAACCGATCGCGTGGCCGATTCCGGAATCGGGAATACCGGAAACAAAGTCGATTTTCACCTTGTCGCCTCGCGCTAGAGCCGCGCCGCAGCGGTAGCGCACGGATTCGACGTTGATGGACTCGTAGGTCGAGGCGGGATAGCCGTAATAAATCCATAAGAAAGCACAGATCTGCATCTGATCGCCGGGCGGGGCGAGTCGCTCAACGCCTTCCGCCGTGACGCGAACGATTTCCGCCGGGCCGAGCTCGCGATCGACTTCGTAACCGAGGTTTGGTAAGGCGCAACTCTCTTGGGTGATCGCGAAGCCGTCGGCCTTTTTGCCGATCACGACCGGAGTGCGTCCCAGCCGGTCTCGCGCGGCGTAGATCGCGCTATCGGTCAGCAGCATAAGCGAGCAAGACCCCTCGATCATCGATTGAGCGTATTGAATGCCTTCAACCAGGTTGCTCTGCCGGTTGATCAGCGCGGCGACCAGCTCGGTTTGATTGTACTCGTTTCCCTTGAATTCGCTGAAATGGGCCGAGTGTTTTTTCAAAACTTCCGAGACTATGGCGTCTATGTTGTTCAGCTTGCCCACGGTGACGATCGCGTAGGCGCCGTGATGAGATACGATGAGCAGCGGTTGATCCTCGTAGTCACTTATAATCCCTAGGCCGAGCGGGCCGTCGTGCTTCGGCAGCTCCTCCTCGAATTTCGTGCGAAACGGCGTATTTCGAATATCGTGGATGTTGCGCTTAAAGCCGGCGTCGGACTTGGTGACCAGCCCGCCTCGTTGGGTGCCGAGGTGAGAATGATAATCGGTGCCATAAAACAGGTCTGCCGTGCAATCTCGCTTTGAAACAACTCCAAAAAAGCCACCCATTTCGCGCTCCTTTTTTACGCTCGCCCGACTCACCGTTCGCGCGGGCTCGGCTGAACTCGGTGACAATACGGGCGGGCCGATGTGACCATAGAGCATTCGATCTCGCCTGTATAGAAAAATTTTTTTATCGTAAAAAGAATCCTCCTCGGATACGTCGCCTCGTTTATTTCGATTTATTTGTCGTTCTCGCCGCCGTGGGGCAATCCCAAAGAGAGCGGAATGTTAAGGGCTCGCGCAAAAAAACTTCACTTTTAGCATCCCATCTCGGGGCCAACTGTCTCATCTCCTCAATCGCGGAATCCTCGAAATA
>JAFGIB010000128.1 GCA_016929805.1 Deltaproteobacteria bacterium
CCTCCCATCGAGTTTCTATTTACATCTCAGCCGTACAATTCTACTCTTCCCGCATTTCCGTTACGTTTGTATTTACTAATCACCGCCATTCTCCAAGACCGCAATCGGGTCGGTGGGCGCGAGTGCGAGCGAGCAGGGGAATGTCGACACCTTAAATACGAGCATGCATCCCGATCATTTTCCGCCTCTATTCTCAACGACCGCAATCCGGTGGGGCCAAATAGGGGTGCGCGATTCTATTTTGCTCCCGGCCGCCATTCTCCATGACCGCAATCCGGTTGTTACTTGCCTCTTTTGATTGTACGCTATGTTTTAATAGGCCCACGACAATCCTGACGAATCCGGATACGGTTAAGACCCGCCTTGATATTCGTATGCCCCCATATCGACGTACTTGGGCGTGCCGACTCCGGTGTTGGTAGTGGCCTGATCGTCTAACCGGGCGTTGCTTTCAATATCACGGGTCGGACATGCGAAATTCCCTTCGTTGCCTCGTGCCGAATCAATGCACGGAGAGCCGGTTCTTAAGCGTAGGTCGTATATCTCGTAGGAACTGCCCGACGAAACAAAATCGGTCACGTCTCCCCACACTATGATTTGAGTAGCGGTGTTGTTTTCGATATACAGCCAACGGGGATCGCCTAAGGTGCCCGCGTCCGGTCTTACAAACAAACCCGCCAACGCCCCAGGCGTGAAGCCCGCCGCGCCGTCGGTGAGAGTGCTCTGAAGTAAGGTGGGCTGATAATCCACTGCGGTCCAGGAGCCGCTACGCGACGGGTAGCCCGCGAAAAGCGGATCTTGCCTCTTGTTGCCGTTTAGACCAATAAACTCTACGCTGTTGATATCGCTATACATAGCGTTGGTCTTGGTTGTAGCGTCTCCATAGATCTCCTCTTCGCCGTTGTACCACAAAATGCTGTTGGTGATGTCCGGCGCTCCACCGGAAATGACGTATAATCCGTCCCCATATTGGTCGGCAGAATTCCCAGCAAAGGTGCAGTTTATAAACTTACCGGCTGAGTTTACGTATGCACCCCCGCCGTCAGTACCGGCATGGTTTCCGCCAAACGTACAGTTAGTGACAGAGGCATTTCCGAAATTGTATATTGCTCCACCTGTCTGGCTCGAGATATTGCCCGCGAAAATGCAATTAGTAATTTCGCCCGCGTTATTGAATACGGCTCCCCCCCCGTAGATATCGCCATTGCCGTTCGTTGAGTTGCCGCTAAACGTACAGTCGGTGATTTTAGCACCATTACTATAGATTGCGCCGCCCTCTCTCGCACTCGCTGAGTTTACAGCAAACGTGCAGTGGTCGATGATGGTACCGTTGTTGGCGAAGATCGCGCCACCACCTTGGGCAGACGAGTTGGCGACAAAGACACATCCGGTGATCGTGGTTGAACCAGACCAATTATTCAATGCGCCGCCCATGCCGTTTGTCGAGCGGTTGCCGACAAATACGCAGTTGGCGATAGTCGCAGAGGAGCTCTCATTATAGATTGCGCCTCCGCCCCCAGAGCCTACGCCAGCGCCGGCACAGTTGTCTCTGAAGGTACAGTTACTTACCGTCGGAGAACTTTCATAGTTGAACATCCCGCCACCTGAGTTGTGCGGGCTGCTTCCATTCGCATTGCCTCCCGTTATAGTGAATCCGTCTATTACCGCATAGTTGCTGCCGGTAACGACATGGTAGACTTGGCTGTTGCCGTCAAGAATGGTTTCGTTGCTCTGCCAATTGCGCTGGTCGCGTGATGTCTCGCTTCCCAGAAAGCCGCCGTACAAGGAGACTTTCGCTCTGAGTCGAACCGTGTTTGTCGCGGCAGTTCCGTAAATCATATATCTTCCTGAGGCCACCCAGACCTCGCAGGCGGCCGTATTCGGATCGGTCATCACTTGCTCGTAGGCCGAGTCGATACCTTCCTGTACACGTGTCGTAGCGGTAGCCCAGCTCAATCCGTCGCCTGGCGAGCTTACGTTGCCGTTGACATAGCGGACACAAATTATACCACCATTTCCGCCTGTGCCTCCTGTTCCACCGGTTCCGCCCGAACCTCCGCTGCCCCCTGTGCCACCAATACCACCCGTATCCCCAGCGTCCACTCCAGCGTTTATGCTGCTATCCTGCATCCCGCTATCTTCTTGCTCTGCTGTTACCGCGACCTGAAAATAACCCAGACCCTCGACTTTTACCTTTGCTACACCGTTGATAACGCTTTCCGACTTGAGCTCTTGCCAATCACTTTCGGAACTATTCGATAAATAGAGAATGACTACCGTTTCGCTTGAATCGGTTGTCACAGGCAATGAAATTGTGATTTCCTTGTCAATACTCGACCCACCAGCGGAAAATTCGTAAGTAGATCCCACTGCTTTATAACCTTCAGGAATCTCCCGTGGCAGTTCAACTCGAGTGATCTTGATCGCGGTATCATACGCTAAGGCATTTACCGGGATTTCGGTCCCAAGGACAATTCGACCTTGTGCATATACGCCGATGTCGCCGCCCTCGGCCCCGACCGTGGCTACGAATTCAAGATTACAGCCTACGTCTTCGTCGGTCTCGCCGTCGCAGTCGTTGTCAATAGAGTCGCAGACGTCTATTTGCCCGGGATGCCGCGCGGCATCGCTGTCATCACAATCTGTATTCTTTAGCGAATAACCCTCTATCGGCTCACAAGACTTCTGTGGTTCATCCGTCACTTCGCCAAATCCGTCCCCGTCTGAATCCGGATACCAGTTGACCTCGTTTGTCTCTTCGTCGGTCTCACCGTCGCAGTCGTTGTCTATATCGTCGCAAATCTCCACCTGAAGCGGCTGCCTGACAAAAGTGGTGTCGTCGCAGTCGTCGCCGCAGTTTAAAGTACCGTCAGTCACCCGATTGCAGCACTGTTCGTCAAAAGCGCCATCGCCATCCACATCGCGCTCGCCGAACGTCGTTGCGTTGCAATCCTCGTCATGGTCATTATCGTCGCACACCTCCGCGTTGCCGGGATAGCGGTTCGGGTCGTTGTCGTCGCAGTCGTCGCCGCCACAAGATATTGACTTGTGGTTATCGCCATCCACATCCGCATTGTCCGCGCAAGCCGTACATTTTTTCGCCTTTTCGTCGCAGCTCATACCTTCTGAGCACGAACCGCTATCGGCTTTGACGCATCCCCTCTCGTCCGCTCCCTTGGCGCCCGGTTTGCAAAACTCAATCCCATTGCAGAACAGTCCGTCCGAGCACTCGGAGTCGCCGCTACATAACGCAAGACCGCTGTCTTGCCCACCTTCTTTCTCGCTAGCATCGGGCTTTTCTTTCGACTGCTCTTTGCTATTATTGCAACCTAAGACAACAATAATCATTGTAAAAACAAGAACCAAACGCGTAACAAATCGTTTCATATTCCCCTTACCTCTTTCTATTATTGCTACCCCTCAACCTCGGGCCGGGTCGAGGGGTTGACCGCGCCAGTGTTTCATAATTATTCGGCGAACGGTTGCGTACCATACCGAACGACTTAAGCAAATAGCGAGCCAAGAACTGCACGCGGGTAACGGTTTCAACCTCAATCCGGACAGATGTGCTTAGGTCTTGTTTATTCCTTCGGTTTTTCGAACATCGCTGCTTTTGGGTCTATCACTGAATAAACGCTTTTCGCGATTTCTAATCTACTTGAACTGTCCACGACCTGGCTCTTTACAGTACAAAACACGGTTCGTTACCAAAGAACGCGCGCCTCCCAAGCCCAGCTGAGAACACGCATATTCAAGCAACATCGTTTGCATATTGAAAAATTGTCCAGAGTAAGCCTAGATGTCGGCTCACATCTTGCTACTGCCGTAATCGGGCACCTACCTCCTGGCGCTTTTTCCTTTACATCCCAGTCATACAATTCTAATCTTCCCGCATTCTCGGGAAGTTTGTATTTACTAAAAGCTATTGCGATTATGAATAGTCCCATCCGGCCTTGACAAGCACAGGGCGACTTCCCCTGGCTACCCGACTATACCACCTAACGGGAGAGCTTAGTATTTCTTACCCGCAACGCTATTTATTAGCGTTTGCAAGCGATCATTGACAGACGTTATATTCGAATTAATACTCAGATCTCAATTGCTATGGATAAGTGTTTTTCGAACAATTAGGCGAAGGAATACCCGAAGATGTTTATCATCATGCTAAGTAAATACACGAACGGTTCGCGCAGAATCAGATCAAGGTATAGCGGACGAAAAAGATTCTTTTTAACTACCATTTTAATGCTTTTACTCTACCTAACCCTAGGCAATATTTTACCGCCGGGCGTTGAGAAAAGGATCTTTTTAATAACTCCTTACTCTGCTTTCGCCCAGCTTGGCCGCCCCAGCGACTGGGGCGAGCGCGTCGGTGACGGAGTCCCCGTGGACGACCCGAGAGTTGGCCCAAGAGCGTCACGAAGAATCACCGCGGGCGATATAAAGGTCGGTAGAGCCAGGTCACGCGGGGATATAACTTCCGGTCAACAAGATCTGACGGCACGGCAGGTGGGAACAGTAGTCACAAATCTCGGGACTAAAGCTATCGTCAACGATACTAGTCTAATGTTCGTAGAGGTCACAGTCACTCTGGCCGTAAACGAAGGTGCGCCAATTCTACTGTCAGGTAGTGGAAAAGTTACAAAGCGTTGGAAGGCTGCTCCGGTCGGGGTCTGTATCAGGTTTACCAGCTGCGAAGCGTACACGATGACCACCGGCGTCGAGTCGGGAACTGCGCACGTTAGTAACACCCAGAAGAGCACAGGAGCGACGATCGAAATTGATGTTCACGTCCGTCAGGAAAAGATATCGGGGATTGACGTGTCTTCTGGTTATGAAGCCCCATTGTGTCTAATATTCTTGGTTCCCCGAGATTCTGCCGTACCGATGACCCTGCAGCTTGGGACTAATAAGCTGAAGCTCAGACTAAATGACTCACCGGGCGGCGTAACGAAAAAATTAAGGGATTGCGGTAGGGACGGTCGTTAGATTGCGTATATAGTACCGTGCAGGTATATCGGGACGGACATAGAAAGAGATGCGTGAGAAGTAACTCCCTTTTGTTAGCCGAGTTTATTTGATATACAGTGTCACAATTAATATCCGTTAAGGACGGATAAGGGCGATAAATACTACTGAATGCGAACTATTAATATTGAGTGAATAGTGCGCACGTGTTATCTGAAGTAATGTTCAAGAAAACAGACCCACAACTCGAGTTGTTCGGCGTCCATACAAGCATAGGCGATAGTCTACGAAAACGGTTATCAGCCTCTTGGGCCGCTGTATTTAGGGCAGAGGTACTTCCGATTCTGATGCGATCGGAAGATAAGTTCTCGATTCTGTATGGTGCCACAGGACGCCCCAACTTCAGTGTGGGACGCATGATTGGCATATGTCTGTTGCAGGAGTGGCACAACCTTGCCGACCAGCAGGCCCTCGATGCATTTGGGTTTGATCTTCGGTGGCGGCATGCACTCGATGTTTCGGAACAAGAGGCATACCTTTCTCGTCGCTCGCTGGTAGAGTTTCGCCGGCGGTTAGTGTGTAACGACCCGGAAATGAAGCTGATTCATGATATTTTTATCGAAGTCGGTAAGACGGCGATCGATAAGCTTGGCGTTTCGACTTCACAGCAACGGCTAGATTCTACCCATATCGAATCAAACATCCGATATCGCGGTCGGATAGCGCTTTTTCAGGACAGCATCCACCTATTTTTGAAAAAGTTACGCGATTCGGACTACCAGCAGGTACCCGAACCGATACGTCGTTGGCACGAGGCACAACCGGAAGGCTGGTTTGGTCTGGGAGACAACGAGAAAAAAGCGCGATTACTGCAGTTGGCCCAGTATACCCACACGCTCATCGAGCTATTTTCGCAGAACGAAGCGGTCAAAAGTAGTACGCACTATCGGCTGATAGTCCGGTTATTCAAAGAACAATGCGAAGTGAAAACAACGCAAAACACCGATTCGAGTGAAGGAGAGCATAACCAGACAGATAAACAGGTCCGAGACGACAATTCGGTGAAACCGTCCAACGGCACCCAAGCGCAACAAAACGACGCTAAGGTCGAAGTTAAAAAGAAAGTCAAGGGGGAAACGCTTCAGTCAGCCTTTGATAGCGATGCTTCCTATGGTCACAAAGGAACCGGATACAGCGCTCATATCGCGGAAACCTGTAATAACGGCGATAAACCAGAAATCATCACCGACTACGAAGTGCATGGTGCACACCGTTCCGATGCAGCCAAAACCGCAGATGTGTTGAACCGTCTGGGAAAGATGGAATTGGTACCGGAAACTCTTTTCACCGACGGCGGGTATCCGACGGTACCAAGCGCGTTGCAAGTAGTAGACAGAGGAGTGGAGTTGGTTTGCCCGATCAATCGAGGTCCTCTGGTCGATAACGATACGATGAGCCGCGAGCACTTTCGATTCAGCGACGACAATCGCGTCATTTGCTGCCCCAACGGCCATACTGCTATCGACCATCGGACACTGAGTAACGGGACCGAACATTCCCTTCACGCGATATTCGATGGCGACATTTGCCGCCAATGCGCCAAGCTGGAGCAATGTCCCGTTAGAGCTCCCAATCACCGAGCGCGTGGTTGTAGTCCGCGAAACACAGTCGGTAACTTTCGGCTGGAGATAACACCGGAGCTTCGTTTGCGCGACGCGATGTTCGAGCAACAGAAAACGCGCCGGTGGAAAGAACGATACAAGATACGCTCAGGCGCCGAAGCCACGATATCGGAACTAAAACGACTCGGAATGGGCAGGCTTCGAGTACGTGGTTTGGTTAAGGTAATATTCGCAGTATCCTGTAAAGTAATCGCCTGCAATATCAAGCGTTGGTGGAAAGCCGTTATATCGTCCGGTCCGTGCCAAAATCCGCAAAATGACCCTGGCAACGCCGCAAGTTGGATCTTTTGCTCCTTAGAAGGATTTATATTCGCTATCCTGGTCCCGATTTGGGTATGCGTTTTGTATTCTTCCTATCGCGAATAAGCCATACATGTATGGCATAATTGGCGTATAATTTCGTCAAATTCTTGAATAATTTCGCGAAAAGATTTTAGTGCAAAAATATATGGTGTTACTTCTCACGCATCTCTTTCTATGTCCGTCCCGATATACTTAACCAGACGGGGTACGGCGAGCTTGTACTTAAGGATGGGGTGTAGAGGAAGATAGCGATGGTGGAGGACCGATTACGTGACCTTTTTGTTTGATTCGAAAAGTGTAGAGGACGCGATGCCGTTACCGTTCCACCCCTCTACTCCGTTATGGTTAGTCAAGCCGAAAACCGCCGTTTGCGTGGATAACGGTTCCCGTGATATACGATGCCGAATCGGACGCCAAAAAGAGAAGTATATTCGCTATTTCTTCAGGCTTTGCAAGACGCCCTAGTAAGGTCGCTTCCTCGAGCTTCTTTCTAACTTCCTTAGACCAGTACCTCTGACCGAACTCTGTGTCGGTTCCTCCAGGTGCGAGAACAATAACCCTAATATTATAAGGCGCTAGTTCTCTCGCTAAAGACTTTGATAAACCGTGAATGCCAGCTTTCGAAGCACTGTATTGTGGACTTCTTCCACCGGACATGGCCTGAACCGAAGAGATATTTATGATACATCCGCCAAGGGAACGATCAACCATCGCTCTAGCTGCTAACTTACATACGATAAACGTCCCGGTAAGATTTATACGAATAACAGTTTCAAAATCGTTAATGCTGGAAACTAATGTACCCTTTGGATTATGTGGTAAGGACAAATAAACGCCTTTTTTCGGGAATCGGCAAGGAAGCGGGGGGGTGGGAGTAGGTATTTGGAGGGGTAAAGGGCTTGGATTTTTGATCGCAAAGGTATGCCCGGAGAGCGTTATCGGGCGTAAACGCGAACGGGAACGTCTCTATATGAGCCTGTTTCCGCGCTTTTTCGCATCGCGCATAGACGCGTGCGACGCGACCGGGGTTTTTGAGACGCCAAGAGCCGCAAACCGTTAGTCGAACTTGAGAGCGAGCTGTCCTTTAATAGGTGGGGGCGGTTTTGGCGGAGGCATGGGCGCGAGACCGGCCTCGGCTAAACGCTTGGCAATGGTGGCCGAGTCGGTGACAAGTTCTATGATCCTTAATGAACCTTGGCATCGAGGGCATACCGTAATATCAATCTTGAATACCCGTTTGAGAAGCCACGCCCAGGGCAGTCTGCCGCGGCTGTTGGGTTTTGATGACGGCTCGGTCTTTTCTGCATTGGGGTCGTTTACGTCGAAAAGCTGCAGTTGTTCGGGTTGTTTCGCTTGAGCATCTGGCTTCGGCACTACCTCGGCTCTCAAAGCGGAGTTTGGCGCAAGTAGTGCATGGAATCTCGTGAGGTGGAAGTACGGCGGCGGCACCAGAGCGCACAGCCTGGCGATGAAGTCCAACGGCGATAACACAATGGCTTTGGTGCCGTCTTTCCAAACGTGCTTGAAGTCGTAGCGAATCCGGCCGTCGTCTAATAGGTGTAAGCGTTTCTGGGCGATGGGAGGCCGGGCGATGTATCGGCATAGTTTTTCTAGTCTGCCTCTGTCCCGGCCGTCGACGTCCGTGATGCCGTGCACGCTGAACCCGCGCACCATGGCCATTGCCCCCGGGTCCTTTACGGTTGTAATCGCTGGAGGATCGGTCAGTAGGCGCAAGCAAGGCCGGCCAGCTCGCTCCGAGAGAATCTCAACGCCCGAGACCGATGCCTGGTAACACGTTGCCAATGCCGGGTGCTCTAACGAAAGTTGGTCCGGCTCGCTATCCGCATGGTCTTCATCAACCCATCGACCGTGTTTGCGCATGACCTTTTCGCATTTCGCGGCAATGCAACTCGCCAGTTGCTCAACTTCTTGATGTGTCGGCACAGGCAATGGGTGAAACCCCAACACGCCGCTCGACTCGTCGCGCACGTACACACCGTCAAGGGCAAGCGTGTGCGCGTGAGGATTCAGTCGCAACGCGCTATCGAACCTCTGCAATATCGTCACCGCGCCGCTATGCGCCTGATTGATAGAGCGTAGCCCTAATGCCTGTTTGCCCCGCGTCTTGTAAAAGTGCATCAACTCAGAGGCAAACGCCGACAGGATATCCGCGCATAGCTTCTTGTCGTAACCCATAATGTATCTGATCGAAAACGGCATCGAGCAAATCCACTGCCGAATGGGGACCTCGGGTAAAACGCGATCTACCAGATGCACCGCCGTGTCATTCATGCGTCTGCCTACACATGAGGGGCAAAAACTTCTCGTTTTGCAACTGAACCCCACAAGCCGCTCAAAGCCGCAGTCGGGGCATTTTACCGCGACGAATCCTCGCTCCAGGACCCCGCAATCCAAGAATGCCTCAAACTCCTTCTTGACGAAATCCGGTAAGCCCCCAATCTCTTCAGCTCGCTCGGCAAACTCGGGCCAATACGCTTGTATGACCTTGTACAGCGCGCTGTGTTCAGGGCGACGCCGGTGGTAGCCGTCTGCAAAATCCTGCTTGGAGCACTGCGGCGCATGCCCTTCGCGAGCCATGTCGCGTGCTGTTACGCATCTTGTTTGCCAATACCCCTGATACCGGTTTTCAAATACTTACGCTCGACAATCGGCGAATCCGGCTACGGGTCGATGACGGCCGTCATGCGCTCGGAAAACTGGACGGAACGAGTTGCTCTTAGCGTTCGTGGAGGGATTCGCGGATTTTTACGCCGACTCTCGACTCGCTTACCAAGGAGCAATCGCGCGAGGTTTGTCTGAAGGCGACGGATCTCAGTAGTGAGTGTTCAAGGTACGCGTTACAGGAGCAAACCTCGGAAGCTTGCGAGGTTTTTTTGCAAAACTGCAAGGCGTCATCTAGCGGAATCGATAGGTATACTTTTTGTGAGAACGTAAGCTACGGAGAAATGGGATCGTGCGACGTCAACGAGTCGCAATATCTAAACTGCGTCGAAGCATTCGAAAAGTATAGAAGCTGCAAAACCGTCGGTAAAGTAATGATAAACGTGAATCACGCCGCTTTCAGAGTCGATATCCTTGACCGTCAGACATATCGCCTCGCTCACCCTCAGACCCGCGCCGTAGCATAGCATCGCTACAGTCTTTTGTCTTTGCGAGTCGAAGCTGCGCATCAACCGGATAATCTCCGCTCCGTTTAGAACCTCTGGTAACTTCTTCTCGGTACGGCTATTGGGGATCTTGTCCTTCGCCCAGTCTTTTCCCAACGTCTTGGATAGGAAAAACCTAACGGCGGCTGCGTGCTGGTTGCGCGTCGACGGGTTCATCCCCTCTTGTCGAACCAGCTTCAGCAGGTACTTCTTGGTTCGCTTTAGGCTTACCGGCTTTTTCGGATATCCGGTGTCATCGAGAAACCTGCGTACGTGTCTCTCATAAGCCTCTTGCGTATGAACGCTCAGACCGTGCAGTTGCATATCGTCGAGACGCGGCCTTTTTGTCGCCATACCGATAAAGCGCCAAGGCCCAACATAATAGTTGGGCTGGTTCCCCTTCTTCGAAGCCGAATTCGCATTCAAACCATTGGAAATGGTTCAGGGCGCCTTCTAGGTCGTTGATGAGAAGATATAGGGGGCCGATAAAAAACCGCTTGCCGTATCCATCAGTATATCGGCCGTATTCCTGCAACTCCTTTTCCAGCTTGCGTTCATACGAGCGGATACGCTGACGTATTTTCTTGGGGTCTTTCGGTATTTCGTTCATGTAGTATCCCGACGCTACGACGTCACGCCACCGACATCGAGCCCACGAGCACGCAACAGTTCCGCCACGCGTGCGGGGTGATCACCTTGCAGTACGATCTCGCTCTCACCCTCGTGAGACACGACACTACCGCCGCATGCGAGCTGCGTTTTTAAGTGTTTTGCCAGCTCGGCGATTGTGCGCGAGTCCCAATCTGACTGCGCGCCAAAGCCGGAAACGATAACGACGGTTTTGCCACCTCGATGTTTGGTCTCTCGACGTAGGATCAATCGTCCGCATAATGGCGTGGTCCGCGCGTTATCCTGTCCCGTGCTAATCACCGTTTCTGGAATCGCCGGTGCCGTGCTTGGCTCCCCGTTCTCAGCCAATTTCGCTTTTATGCCGGTCAACCCAACAAACGGATTGTGCTTGAGCGAGCTGCTTTCGTTGACGTTGATCTTGTCCTTCTTGGCCATCGGTTTGTTCTTTTGGGCGGGCGTACATGGGGATTTGCTCGCCACCATGCGGAGACATTCTCACGTTTTGCGGAAAACGCAACTACCATTAGAGGCGCTTTATCGAGCACTCAAATAAGTAAGTCAAAAGCCTTTCTCTGTTCCTCCCACGCCTCAAACCTCAAAACCCGCCGAATGCTTCTCTCACTCACCGGCTCCACCCCATCGATCGACTCAACAAACAGTAGCTGCTCTTGAATGTCTGGTGCGAGAAGAGTCAGATCGAGCAGCTGCGTGACCCTTCCACCGGTAAGCCCGAGCTTTTGGGCAGCATCGACGTGGTCACATACCACACCACGATCGATGGCGTCCTGGATCTTATGTGCCAGTGCGAGCATTAGGGCTATGCGGGCGGGCCGACGTACTGGTTCTGGTGGCGCAGGTAGCTCCTGAACGAAGGTCTTTGCGAGAGTTCGCCGAGTTTTTAGTCGCTATAAAGCCTCGAACTATGCGGGAAGATTAGATTTTTGTAGCGGGGATGTAAAGTGGCCGTAATGGGGGAAGCGGTCAGGGTACGCGTAGCGATTTCGCCGATTGTCGAGTGTAAGTATTTGAAAACAGCCATGGGCAGCGTTGGCTTGCAAGATGCACAAGCGAAAGGGGCATGGCTCACGCTCAGCACGCGCCGCAGTGTAGCAACGCGCGTTGTGTAGACGATTACCAACGACGCCGACCTGAACAAAGCGCGCTGTACAAAATCATACAAGCGTATTGGCCCGAGTTCGCCCAGCGAGCTGAAGCGATTGGGGGCTTGCCGGATTTCGTCAGAAAGGAGTTCGAGGCATTTCTGGATTGCGGGATCCTCGAGCGAGGATTTGTGTCCGTAAAATGCCGGTCGTGCGGGTTCGAGCGGCTGGTCGGGTTTTCGTGCAAAACGCGAGGTTTCTGCCCCTCATGTGTCGGCAGGCGCATGAATGACGCCGCGGCGCATTTAGTAGATCGAGTGATTCCTCTAACTGCTATTAGACAGTGGGTTTGCACGATGCCGTTTTCGTTGCGTTACGCGATGGGATACGACAAGAAGCTGTGCGCGGACATTCTGTCGGGTTACGCCGCAGAGTTGATGCGCTGGTACAAGCAGCGGGCTAAACGGCTGCTGGGACTAAAGAGTATCAACGAGGCGCACACAGGCGCAGTGACGATAGTGCAACGATTCGACTCGGCTCTGCGGTTGAACGTGCACCCTCACACGCTGGCGCTCGACGGGGTCTTCGTTCGAGACGAATCGAGCGGTCAGTTGGTATTTCACCAACTACCGGAGCCCACGCATCAACAGGTGGAGCAACTCGCTTCTCGGATCGCCGAGAGCAGCGAGAAAGTAATGCGCAAACACGGCCGCTGGGTCGACGACGACAGCACGGATATGCAACCGGAGCAGTTATCGCTTGACTATCCCGCTCTGTCGCAGTGTTACGGTGCATCAATCAGGGGAACAGAGCTGCTCTCAGAGCGAGCGGGCCGGCCGTGCATGAGGTTGCTGTCGACACCGCCTGTGGACAAACCCGCTAAGGACCCGGGTGCCGCCGCGATTGTGCGAGGGTTCAACCTGCACGGCAAAACCCGAGTCGATGGGTGTGACCGGTTAGGTTTGGAGAAGCTATGCCGGTACATCGCAAGGCCGCCCATCGCGCAAGACAGATTGAACAATCTAGAAGACGGCCGGGTGCGTTACGACATGAAGCGGGTTTGGAAAGACGGGACCAAGGCGATTGTGCTATCGCCCTTGGACTTCATCGCGCGGTTGTGTGCCTTGGTGCCGCCACCGTACTTTCACCTTACAAGGTTTCATGGGTTATTGGCGCCAAACTCAAAGTTGCGAGCCGAGGTTGTACCGCAACCAGACGAGCTGCCAGGCCCGGCACAACAGCTGCAGCTTTTCGATGCCAACGAATCGGGTACACAAGATAAGCCGGCGACTGGAGCAAGGCTTCCTTGGGCGTGGCTGCTCAAGCGGGTATTTCGAGTTGATATTACGGTGTGTCCCAGATGCCAAGGTTCACTCAAGGTCACCGAGCTTGTCATCAAGCGAGACGAAATAGCAAAACGCTTGGCGCAACAAGGGCTGGGGCCGATGCCGCCACCGAAACCGTTGCCAAAGGTTCGGGGACAGCTCGCTTTGCGGTTCGACCTCGACTAGGCAGCGACACGCGTTCACGAGAAAACCAATCGCCGGCCGCGAGGCATTGGTGCGTCCGCGGTACTACAAAGACGACAAAATACCCGCTCGATGAGACCGATTGCGGGTAACGGATGTGATAGGATAAGGTTCCCGCTGAACAAACCACCATGCAACCCGACCGAAAACGCCCGGTTTCGCCGCGCCCCAGAGCTACCCCAGCCCCAGCCCTTGAACGACGATTTTCAAAATTGCCGGTTTGTTTGTCCTTACCCCCCGCCCGTTTCCGTTTTGCGAAGGCTCGCCGGGGGGTTTGATCGTCGTTCTTTTATAACAAATGACGTCTTCGCGGACTTGCTGATGGCTAAAAGGCTGTCAATCGCTATCCTTGTGGACCCGCGCGAATTTTTTGACGCACTGATTATTCGTGCCATCATTTAGTCCCCTTCTATTCGCGCATAAAGGAGACCGAAAATGAAATACCATGGCAGTTGTCATTGCGGCAGAATAACATACGACGTCGAAGGGGAGATCGAGCAAGCTGTCGAATGTAACTGTTCGCATTGTAGTCGAAAGGGGTATTTGCTTTGGTTTGTGCCGAGGGAACAGTTGACGCTGTCCGATCCCGAGGTCGAGCTTTCAACATATACATTTAATAAGCATGTGATTAAGCACCACTTTTGCAGCAATTGCGGCTGCGCGCCATTTGGGTTCGGCAAGGATTCCAAGGGTAATGCGACGGCGGCGGTGAACCTAAGATGCATTGAGAATCTCGATCTGTCGAAGATTAAAATCGTACAAGTCGACGGCCGCAGCCGTTAACGACGCCGGCCGTGCGTCGCTTCAATAGCGCTGCTACTGAGCCTCTTTACCGGAATCAAATGATCGCCGTATCTACATACCAGAGATAAATGGTCGGAACAGCGGGCCATTCGAGCGGTCTGATTAAGCGACTAAAATCTGAACGCGAATCTCACTCCCTCCCCGCCGCCATTCTCCAAGACCGCAATCTGAACGGGTTGAATAGGAGCGCGCGTTTCCAAATTGCTCCCCGCTGACATTTTCAAAGACCGCAATATGGTATGAAATTTGCTCGCATCTCGTTCCCGTTTGAGCGACCGTCAAACTAATAGTTATTAGAATAGTGAGAGGGCGCGGCGGGCGGCGCGAGAGCGCAATTGTAAGTGATCTCACCAAGACTTCATTTTACCTATGACTCAATCGGCTCGCCGCCGCCATACTCCAAGACCGCAGTCCTGATTGTGGGATCGTCGCTCGCCCGGGAAAGGCGGCGGCACTCTAATAGGACGGTCGTCGCCCGCCCCGGACCGCGGCTCCGAAAGTCATCAACCAGATCGCCCCGGAGCGGCGGCACTCAAATAGATCGTTGATTCAATATTAGGTATTGAGCGTCGCTCGCCCGGAGCGCGGCGGCACTCAATTAAAGCGGTGCTCGCTCGCCCCGGAAACGCGGCGGCACTCTGATAAGGCGAACCGTCGCTCGCCCCGGACCGCGGCCCTCAGACTAACATAGCGATTTTGAACAGGTGCTCATCGCGCGTCGCTCGCCTCGAAAGCTCGGCACCAAAGAAATCTATTACCAATGTGAATACGGACGCACTGATCGTCGCTCGCCCCGGACCGCCGCTCTCTAATTCTTAATGAGATATTGGGCAACGGTCGCTCGCCCCGGAAAGCGGCGGCACTTTTGATATTAAGTAAGATATCGAGTGTCGCCCGCCCCGGAACGCGGCGGCCTTAATACCGAATGTAACATCAGCTCCTACTTGCTGCTCGTCCTGGACCGCGGTTGCTCTCTAACTGAATAAGACATTGGACGAATCATTCGTCGCTCACCCCGGAACGTGGCGGCACTCTAATACTCAGCGAGATATTGGCCGCGTCATTCGTCGCTCGCCCCGGAAGCGGCGGCTTAATTTACGAGCACGCATCTCTCTCACCCGCCGCCGCCATTCTCCACGACCGCAATCCCAAGAGAGCAATTGTGAGTTATCTCACCAAGCACACTTCATTATAACCATGACTCTCTCCGCCGCCATTCTCCGTGACCGCAATCCGGTGGGCGCGCGGGTTGTTCGTAGACCGCAGGGCGAAACGTAGCCTCGAATAATCGGATGGAAAACCCCGATCGACCGTAGAAGTAGAAA
>JAFGIB010000129.1 GCA_016929805.1 Deltaproteobacteria bacterium
ACCGGCTCGGCCGCGCGCCCACAGCTCGACGACGCTTGCGCGGGCTGTTTCACCATTGTCAACTACCTCGCGAGAAGCGGCCAGCTCGGCTCGCTCACTAAGGATGACTGGGATCCAACGGCGGGGTTGGGCGACGCGAGCTCGTTCACGCCGGACTTTACGGTCGCGGCCGACGGCAGCGGAACCCATACCACGGTACAAGCCGCGATTAACGCCGCGAACACGGCGGGTGGCGCTGAACGCGTCTACATTTTGATCAAACCCGGCACCTACCGCGAGCTGGTGTGTGTGAAAGGCGCTGAGCCGATAACGCTCTACGGCGCGGGCGGTGACGCGAACGCGGTCACAATTGTCTACGACAACTACAACGGCAAAACCGTTGACGCGGCCCATATGAACCCCTGCCAGGATGTCTCTTCGAAAACGACTTATGGGACCAGCGGGAGCAGCACTTTCTTCATCTCCGCAAAAGGCTTTCAAGCCAAGAATCTAACGATCGCCAACGATTTTAACGAGGGCACGCAGACCTCGAGCGTTCAAGCCGTGGCCCTAACGGTACAAGGCGACCAGGCGATATTCGAAAACGTGCGCTTTATCGGCAATCAGGACACCCTTCAGGTGAAATCTTCGTCCGCGACCGCTGTTGCGCGTTCGTACTTTAAGGAAAGCTATATCGAGGGCGACACGGATTTCATCTTCGGCCGCGGCACGGCGGTATTCGACGGCTGCACCATCACCTATGTCACCAGCCGCAAAAACAACGGCGCGTACTTCGCTCCCAGCACCGAGGCAGCCAATGCCTTCGGCTTTTTGGTCATCAACAGCAAGATTGTGAGCGATGCCGCGTCGCCCTTGGCGACCGCCCGCCTGGGTCGTTCCTGGGACGATAGCTCGGCTACCGAGCCCAACGGGCAATTGGTGATTCGCGACAGTGAGATCGGCTCCCATATCAAAGTCGACGCGCCATGGACCTCGGCGGCCACTTCCGACCGTGTTTTTGACGCGAACACCAACCGCTTGTACGAGTACCGGAACACGGGACCGGGGGCGGCACCTTAGGGCTCGCGCATAAATAATTTTGCATTTTTTCGCCCAGATTGGGATGGAGTGTCATATTACCGATTGAGCGTAACCGCAGGGATATTAGGGATATTTGGAGGATTTCACGATTGAGGAAATGGAACAATCGGCCCAATATGGGATGAAAAAAGTGAAGTTATTTTTACGCGAGCCCTTAGAGCCTCTCTGAGGCCTTGTCGCCGGCGGCCTACTGGTATAGGCTTTTAGATCGACTAGCCTGCTAATATGTCTATCAAATGACGAGCTATTGCTATTCGGTGTCGATCCGATAGCTCAATAAAGAATCACCCTTCCAAGGCCGTTTGAGTACTTCGTAGCGCGCGTCGCTGGCTCCACCGAGTTGGGCCGCGGCGATGCCCCAACCTATGATCATCATCGCGTGCGCGATCGAAATATCCGGATAGTCAGTCACAATAAATCGCACGCTGTGAGCGCCGGCCGCTTTACCATCGAGCGCGCCGAAATTGTAATAAGTCGGCCAGATATGCCGCATGGCCAGAATACTTCCGACCGGATCGTGTTTCTGAACAAAGGCTCCGTGGACACCCTGTAATACCTCAAGCCCTCCGTTAATTCCCATCTGAACGGCGTTCTGTTCGTCGCTACCGAGTAGATGGCGATATACGAATTCGAGCAGCTCGAGAAAAGAGTCGTGGGGGTACCATCTATTCGGCAAAATGTGTTCGTGAAACAACGCTTCGGTAGCCGGAGTGAACGCCTTTAGAGAAGAATTTCGTCGGTAGATCTTCAATATCTTGACAAGGTTGACGACGGCGACTCCCTTGGTTAAACGGTCCGTTTGTGTATCAATGCTATTCATCCGGTTCTCTTATCTTTACGAACGGGCGTTTTTTGGCGCGTTTAAGGGGCCGAACGCCGAAAAAAGAGCGACTCAACCCTTCTCGAAGCGCTATCCTCGCTTTTTGCCCTAGACCGGGTGTTGCGCGCGAGGTGCGACCGAATTGAGAAAAGGGGCGATGAAAGCCCCCGGTTTATCCGACCCTGAAAGCGCTATAAAGAATCCCCAACGAATCAAATATATGGTAAGAATCCTACAACGGATAGTCACACAAGGAGGACCTACGCATGATCGCGGTAATTGCGCAAATGAAAGTCGTGGACGGCAAAGCCGAGCAGTTCGAAACGATTATGAAACAACTTCAAAAAAGAGTGCGTGATGAGGAGCCCGACTGCCTGCAGTACGATATCTGTCGAGCCCGTGAGCCCAATGCCTATTTTATGATCGAACGCTATATCGACAAGCAGGCGCTCAAAACGCACTCGAGCACGGAATATTTTAAAGAGGGATCGGTCAAGCTGCAGGAAGTCATGGCCGGTGCGCCTCAAATCGATGTGCTCACCATTGTCGACTGAGGTGTTTTTAATTTTGTCTACGTGAATCGTTTCGCTAGCCAGCGGGCTTTTCTCGAATCGATCGAGCGCTCGGTCGGCGTGCAGTAGGCAATCTTAAGGTTTACGCAAGCTTTCGAAGCTCCCGCCGCAGTATCTTGCCGACGGCGCTTTTCGGCAGGGCGTCCATTATCCTGATAGATTTAGGTCGCTTATAGTTAGGCAAATGGCCGCTGCAAAAACTCAATAGCTCTTGCTCGCTCGTCGAGCCCGGTGTTCTGAGAACGACAAAGGCCTTGACCTCTTCACCGTAGGTTTCGTCCGGCACGCCGATAACCCCGGCTTCCAGTACTTCCGGGTGTTGATGAAGCACATTCTCGACCTCCTTCGGATAGACGTTTTCGCCGCCGCGAATGATCAGATCCTTTTTTCGTTCGGTTAGGAAAAGGTAACCGTCTTCATCCATGAAGCCGATGTCACCGGTATACAGCCAACCGTTTCGAAGCACCCTTGCGGTTTCCTCCGGCTTGTTCCAATAGCCTTTCATGATCGTCGGACCCTTAATGACGACCTCCCCGATCTGACCCGCCGCAAGCTCGCGATCGTTTTGGTCGAACACCTTTATCGTATTACACTTCTGATAACACACGCCGACCGAACCGTATTTTGGTGGACGTTTGGCCGCCGCGTTACCGCAGTTAACCGCCGCCGCCTCGCTCAAGCCGTAGCCTTCCCAGATATCTTTTCCATATTTTTCGCGCCACCTCCGGGCGACATCGAGCGGCAACGGCGCGGAGCCGGAAATGCATAGTTTGAGCGAGCTCAGATCATGGGCGTCGGCCTTGGCACTATGAAGTATTTGGATATACATGGTCGGAACCGCGCGAAAGTCCGTGACCCGATATCGCTCGATGTATTGTAGGGCTTGATCCACATCCCAGCGGCTCATCAGGATCAGCCGCCCGCCCGCGAGAAACTCGGCGTTGACGGTGAAGATTCCGTATCCGTGAAAGAGCGGCAGCGCGATCAAAGAGGAGCGGCCTCGGTCCACGCCGAATATTTCGATTTCCTCCGTCGCCGCCGCGCCACCGGCGCCGCCGGCTTTTATCACCGTGGCTTTGGCGAGGATTCCCCTTGTATCCAACAAGGCCAAATCATAGTAACCCGATATCAGCGTATACCAATTATAGTGAGTCAGCATGACCCCCTTGGGATTTCCCGTGGTCCCAGCGGTATAGAGAATCACCGCGAGGTCGTCGTTATCCGTCTCCTCCATCACGCGCTCGTCCGAGCCGCTCGCTAGCGCGTCCGCGTACGCTAGCGCGTCTTTCGCCAGCTCTTCGCCGAGCAGAAGCACGTGTTTGATCGCGGTCGTTTTCACCGCCTCTCGAATTCTGTCCGAGTAGTCCTTGTGGCTGACCAGAGCCACAAGACCCGAATCTTGATAGAGATGTCGCAGCTCCGCTTCGCGCAGAGCGGGGTTGATGGGAACAAGGACCGCGCCAAGGCGAAAAACGGCGAAAAAGGTTTGGATGAGCTCGGGACAATTGAGCAATTGAACGCCGACGCGCTCGCCTTTTTTTACACCCAGGCGTCTCAGAGCGTTTGCCAACTGATTCGTCGCGCGATTCAGCTCGACGTTGGTATACGAGCGCTCGTTGTAAAAAAGAAAATCGTATTGACCAAACCTCGCGATATTGTCCTCGATCAGCCTCGCGATATTCATCATATTCTCCTGGGTTAAAGCTTTACAAGCAGACCGAGGTTATATACCCCGAAGCGGACAAAAAGTATTTAAAAATCGATTTTCAGAAGCCGATTGAGAGAGCGACGCTCGGGCGCGCGCGTTCATAAGAAGTCTTCGCCTCGGGAACGATATCGGCGCGCGAAAATGGTCAAAAACCGCTTATTATCGCGCTTTACATCTTAGGCGCGATCGTCTAGCTTTAACAGTTAGTTTATAGATTTATTATCCAGTTGAGGAGCGTGCGATGTTCAAATTTGAATACAACGATTTTCGATGCTTATGCGCGATATTGACATTTGTCGTGCTGGCAGCTTTGGACCCTGGCGCCGTAGAAGCCAAGTGTAGACCCGGTAACACCCTGGCTCCGGGAGAGCATGTGTTCAATATCGATTTCGGGGGCATGAGTCGAGTCCTTAATGTTCACGTACCCTCGTCCTACACCGGTCTGATTCCGGTAGCGCTGGTTTTCGATTTGCACGGATTCTCTTCCAACGGACCGCAACAGATGGGGCTTTCGGGCTTTACGGAGATGTCCGACGAATACGGTTTTATTGTAGTAGCCCCAACGGGATATCTGAATTCGTGGAATGGAGACATCGCCTTCGGCTCGGCGTATACCGCGGGATTGGACGACGTGGGATTAATGAAAGCGATTGTCAAATATATATCTGATATGGGAAACATCAACCGCGGCAAGGTTTACGCCACGGGTCTATCCAACGGCGCGGCCATGAGCAATACGCTCGGCTGCCAGGCGACCGACACCTTTGCGGCGGTCGCGCCGGTGGCGGACCCTCTGGATATCGGGCTCGACACGTGCAAGCCTTCTCAGCCGACCTCGGTTCTGGGGTTTCACGGATATGATGATCCTTATGTACCCTACGAGGGGGGTAGGGGATCGGGGCCGGCTTTGCCCGAGCCTTTTCCCAGCATACAGGAGACACTGCAGAATTGGGCGACGATCATGAATTGTAGCGGCACCGCGGAGTTGGTTCAGTTTGAAGGTACGAACAAATGCGAGATTTTCCGTAGCTGCGGCGCTGGAACCCAAGTCGGATACTGCAGCCTGCAAGGAGGTCATGTTCTATATTCCCAGCCTTACCTGAACATCGCGGAATACGCCTGGGAGTTCTTTGATCAGTTTACGCTTCCGCTTCCCGACGCTGACGGCGATAGGATACCGGACGAGGACGACAATTGCGTCGCCGTCGCCAACGCGGATCAAACGGACTCTAATTCCAACTGTGTAGGCGATGCCTGTGAATGCACGGATCAAGCCGGCTGCGATGACGGGTTGTTCTGCAACGGGCTGGAGTCGTGCGTCGAGGGCGCTTGCCAGAACGGCGCCGATCCCTGCGCTTCCAATCAGAGCTGTGATGAACAGCTCGACCAATGTGTAACCTCCTCGACAACGCCAGACGCCGGAGCGGCGGGCGCTTCCGGCGCGGCGGGAGCCGCCGGAGCCGCCGCCGGAGCCTCCGGCTCTGAAGGTGGTTTAGCAGACGCCGGTTTATCCGGCGCATCCGGCACGGGAACCTCAGGCCAAAGCGGCGTTGACACGGGCGGCGCCGTTGCGCCGGGCGCGGATAACGGGAGTATGGGTGCGGCCGGTACCGACGTCGGAGCGCAGCAGAGCGAAGCGAAAGCCGACAGCGGCTGCGGCTGCCACGTGTTAGGCAAGCGGAGCGAGTCGTTGCCGCCTTTTTGGTGTTTATTGGGTTTATTGGCAATCGGTATAAGAATACTGCGTACCAAAAACAGGGTGGCGGGTTAAGTTTTTTTATTCCGCCCTGATCGACCTTTTTTACGACAATAAATTAGAACTGTATACCGGTGTCGATGTAAAAGACCTCGGGCTAGGCTGTCGGATCCTACCAGCGTTTGATGGCCGTATCGGCCACCGACCGAGGTTGTTGATCAAAAAGTCAAAACGCGACGATTTTCTTAACACTCCGGCACCCATACCGGCACCAGCAACAGTATAGCCCGAACTTCGAGCGACATTGTCGCTGTTACATGATAACTCGACGACGGTGAATTTTCGTAGATTGTAAATGCAAACGTCACTACACGCCTAACGCTAAAGAGTTGAGCTAAAAGCTATTCAGAGGCGACCAAAACTTTGATATAGCAGATAATACTAAAAACAAAACGGCGATAAATGCGGGCGAGACGCCCGCGCTCCCGGGTATATTGCCTATACGTGCTACGGCTTTTTGAAAACTTGCGCAACCTCGTACCTTCTCAAAAAGAGGTGGCGAAACAACCCGGGAACGTGGCCGGATAAGTTCGCGCCTTGGTAGTATCGATGTAAAAAATTTGCCCCTGCCCCTGCCCCTGCCCGCATAGGCATTAACCAAAATTAGTCGACGAACATGAAAACGCTGTAGCGCGCGGGCTTGTCCCGCGCTTA
>JAFGIB010000130.1 GCA_016929805.1 Deltaproteobacteria bacterium
GTTCAAAAAAAGTGAGCACGCGCTTAGTTCGTGCGCTTTTTCGCGAGCGAAAGCGGTTTACGCCGACGGAGTTTTTGCAACGTTAAGGTTTATTTCGACCGGCCACCTTAGTGGCGCCGCGCCGCGCTCTGCACTATTCTTTAGTCATGCAAAATCTGAAGAATACAGCTTTGATATCTATTATCTTCTCGTTTGTGCTTTTTCAAAACGCGAGAGCACAACAGGGCTCAGAGGCGCTCGACAACCAAGAGAGCGAGCCCTCGTTCAATCAGCAATCCGAACCGCCGCCGCCGGATCGCGCGCCGCCGTCTCAACCCGAGCCGCGAGAGTCTCCCGCGGACTCTGAAGCTAGACCGCGAACGGAGCCGGCGCCTGACTTCAGGGAAACGAAACCAGAAGAAAACGACGACGGATTCGAAATGCCTTCCTTTTCCATCAGGCTCGATCCGCTCAACTGGCTGATCGAAGGCCGCCTCGGCCTCGAGCTCGAAATCGCGGTCTGGAAATTCATCAGCTTCGAAATGGTCCCGGTATTCGTCGTCAACGATGAACCTCCGATCTTCAATTTCGCCGGCGAGCCGGACAACCTCACGCAGCATTCGAACGGCCTCGGACCGATTTCGGGCTCCAGCTTCGGCCTCGGCTTCTGGTTGAGCGGTAAAGCGCTACAAGGCACGGTGCTGCGACTGATCTATACCAACTATGGATATACCTATAAGACCGACGGCGGGCTTTTGGACGAGGTCGATTTTACCGAACGGCGTTTATATGGGATGATCGGTTCCATCAGTAGATGGGGGATCTTCACCATCGCGTCGGGTTTCGGAATAGGCGTCGAGCTGAACCAGCGACAACGCTGCTACGAGAACACGACACCGCCTGACGGCCAGACCTCCGGGTGCGAGGACGACGAAGAACAGCACATCGCGGTGGACCGCGATTCCGACGGCATCACGGTTTATGACCTCAACGGCTGGCTCCACCCCATCTATTTGACCGTCAGGATCGCGCTCGGAATAACGCTGGATTTCGACTGACAACCGCGGGCGTATTGAGCTTGCTTAGGTTGTCGACGAATCGCTTGGCATAGTCTGAATTCGGTAGAATCGAATCGAAAACGCGGGCGGCGAGCTCGGCGGCCTCCTCGGCGGGCAGGCAATAGTGCATGGTATCGAACTTCTGCCGCAAGGCGCTGACCTCCGATTTGACCTTTTTATTATGAATCACGCATTCGGCAAAGAGGTGCGCCAGCGGTTTGAAATCGGCTTCTTTCATGCCGAAGCGCGTCATTTCCTGAACCCCGGTACGCAGGCCGCTGGAAACCAAGAACCCCTCGTCGTCGGGCAGCGCTTGATAGTTGCACACGATGTTGTTCTCCTCCAGCCGGCGAGACAACTGCTTGGCCGAGCCGTGCTTCGAAACGCGAATCAACACCTGATGGGTCTGGGTATACTCCGCCGGATCGCCCTCAACCTCGAGCCCCGCCTCTTTACACGCTTTAGCAAAAGCCTTGGCGTTGCGACAGACCTGCTCTTGATACTCCTTTTTATACGCGTTCATCTCGTAGGCGGACATCAACAGCCCGAGCAGCGTGCCCAGGTGATGGTTGCTGGTCGAGCCTGGGAAAACCCGATTTTCGATATCGGTCCAAAGCTGCGCCATCGGCGAATCTTCTCCGATGGCGGAAGCGATCACCGCGCGCTGCGAGCCGAAATAGGTTTTATGGGTGCTTCCGGTTATCACGTCCGCGCCCTCGGCGAGGGGCTCCTGAAACGCGCCGTACAGGCCGAGCACGTGCGCCATGTCGTACATCAGTACGGGTTTATGCTCCCAATCTTTGGTGATCTCACGCACGAAGCTCACCGGTTCCCGATAGAGAAACATGCTTTTGCCGAAGATGATCAGCTCGGGCTTTACCTCGGGCAGAAGATTGCCCAAAAGCTCGGTGTCTACTTTATAGAGATTATCCTTGCGTACGGGAAAATTGCTGATGCATTCCTTTCCATGCTTGTCGAACGCGACGAAATTGAAGAGCGCGCCCATCGGCTGCGAGGAGAAGTGACCGCCGTGTGTCAGCTCGTTGTTCATCACCGAACGAATACGCCGCCAGGGCTCGCCCGCCGCTCGCCCGCGGTTCAAAAACGAGGTCACGGCTTTAAAAACCACCTCGTTGGCCATCTGTCCGCTGATCGCGCGCAATTCCACTCGCGGGCAGTCGAAATAAAGGCGCATCTGTTCCCGGGTCGCCTCTTCGACGTCGCGAATGAAGTCGATGCCCTGATAGAAGTAGACCTCGCTACCCTTCATGGTGCGATGCTCTGCATAACGACCCGACGGATCGGAGATCTCCATAAGCTTAACCAGCAGGCTCGGCGTGTTTTCCGAAGGGATTAGATTGAAACAGTGACACTGGCGCCATCTGTTGTTTTCGATGACTTTTTCGATGAGTTCTCTTGCTTGTTCGCGTAGATTCATGGTTCTCCTATCAGAACGTAGAGAGCGTAACCGTCGCAACCGGTGCTCTTATTAAGCAACCATCCGTTAAGGCGGCGCTGTATCGGCGAAAGCCTCTTTTCGCGGCGCCATATTAGGACAACTTCGCCGCGTGAAAAGCCGATTTTTATCGAGGGGTGTCGAATTTTACCTCAACGTTGCAAAAAACGGGCAAGGGCATGGGCACGGGCAAGTTGATCTCCTTTTAGGTATATTCATCTGCTCGCCACGACTTTATAAGAACGTACCTTTTTCCGAGTAATACGGCCGGCATGCTTTTTCATTACTCCTAGAATTCCAAGATCTGAAATCAAAAACAACGCCGTAGTCATAACGATAACGTGACCTGGTTACATTGACGTTAGAATCAATTTTTGAAGAGCGCGGCGAACACAATCGCAGGATTTCTAAAAACATCCGCTCACAACATAAGTCAGATAACCACTCACGATACTGACGTCCGGCAAATCCTCGCAGGCGAGACTCGGGTGGGTGAAGTCGAGCTTATACTTGCCCGGGGTCAGGTTATAAAAGGCGCCCCATCCGGTAGTCGAAGAAATCGTTTGCGCATTGTCCAGCGAATTATCGGCGTTGGCGTAAAACGGTCCGGTGCCGGACAGCGGCGTGATCGCGGCCGTGTATCCGGCCACGGGATAGGCCGTAGAATCCAAGGCGCTGAAGACCATGATACCTGTATTGCCGGTGGGATAGGTCACGCCGATCGACCGGGCCGCGAGCGCGATTTCCTCATTGGTATACATCAGCCCCACGGTCAGCGTGTTGGCAAGCGCGAGCTGAAGGTTCGATTGATATCCATCCTTCGTCATCGCGACGATGAAATAGCTCGATTCGGCAAGACCATAAAGCGCGAAATAACCCTCGCTGTCCGTGGTCGCACACAGGCTTTCGTTCACGCTATCGTTTTCGAAGATACAAACCTTAACGCCGGGGAGAAACCCGCTCATCCCGTAAACCGTACCGGTAATATCAGTGCCTGGTTTCGCGCAGTACTCGGTACAAAAACTCTCGTCGCCGTTTTTAATACAGGTGCCGAAAGCGCAATCGGCCTGCGATGTACAGGTCGGCGGAATCGAGGTCGATCTCTCCGAACAAAGAAACCCAAATGGAGCGATCGCGCGACAGATGGTTTGCCCCGGACAGGACGCGACCATCTGAGGCTCGCATTCCTGCGTGCAATAACTCGTGCCCTCGTATGCCGTATCCTCGTAGCCCAGGCACTTTCCATAACCGCAGGTATCGTTTTCCAGCGAACAGCTATCCGGAATCCCGGTGGCGGGTCGGACGCAGTAGAATCTTCCGCTCAACGTGAAGGGAGCGCAAGCGGTGCCGCCGGGGCATTGCTTGACGAGGGTCGGCCGACAGGGAAGCAGACAGAGCTTCTCGCCGTTATAAGAAAGCATGCATTCTCCAAAGGGACAGTCCGCTTGGGATTGGCAAGGGGGCGAGCTCCATGCGACCGATTGGGCGCAAACGCGAGGCCCTTCTGAAAGCCCATTACAGATCGACCCCGCGGGGCACGCATCGACCGCGGCCGGCCCGCAAGCTTGCGTGCAATAACCCTGGCCCTCGTATTGGGTGCACGCTCCAAAAGCGCATTCGCTCTGATTCGCACAAAGCGGCGGTTTCCCGGTGGCGGGCTCTGTACAAACAAACTCCCCTGCCGGCGCGGTGCACTGTAAACCGGCGGGACACGGCGAGCTCGCGCTGTTTCCCGACTGTCCCGCCCCCCCCTCAACTTGGCCGCCGCCGGATCCGGCTCCACCCTGATTTCCCGCATCTATCTTCTTGGACGCTTCTCCGGTACAGCTCGCGAGTACGAGCGAGCAGCTTACCGCTAACGTCGCCAGGTTTTGTCTCGACATTATCATCACTCCTTCGGAAGGGGTTTACAGTTATTTCAACTTAGTGGTATCCGTCAATCGGAGAAGTCGTCAAAAAAACGCTTATCAGACTTTTTATTAGCTTATTCTCGTGGGGTAGAAACCCGTCTCAAAATGGTAGCTCTCAATACCGCCGGCCGATCGAATCGGCCGCAAGCAAGCGGCAGGTCGTAGGACCCAGGGCCGGCGCTGGTTTTACGGGATGAATTTGCCACCATCGTCGCCAAGCAGCGGTACCCCCCTGAACGGTTACGAGCTAAACCTCAACGTTGCAAAAAAACGTCGCGTGGAAACGCGAAAGAAGCGATGAAATAATGGCGCGCGGAACTTTTTTTGGCCCGAGCTTTGTGCATTCTAAGTGAGGCCCGAAAAAAGTGAGCACGCCCGCGGGCGCGGCCGCAGTTGGCGGGTTTGTTTCGACCGGCCGCCTTGGTTCGCGCTGTTTTTCGCGAGCGAAGCGGTTTACGCCGACGGAGTTTTTGCAACGTTAAGATAAAGATGGTTGCGACCAAAGGCGATCCGAATCGGTCGATCTCGGCAGACGATTCGTTTTTTTCGTACCCGTCTTATTCGTTTCACCCCTTCCGCAACCTCACGGAGTGGGAGGCGTGAACAGATCCGGAAGCGAGGCGAGTTTGAGCGGGTCTCCCTTCAACAGCTTCTGGGTAGCTAAGAGCTCGCCTCCGGTCTGATTAAACATTTTATAGATTTCACCCTCTTTATACACGGCGATACAGCCATTAAAGGCCTGCCATTTGATCCATCGGGAGCATATCATGCCGTTGGCGCCGATGGCATAAGCACCCTTGTCGGTATCGGAAACACCCGCCAGGGTGACGCGGCCCACCATGGCGCCGTCCGGCGCATAATAGATTTGATACTGCATGTTCTGCGAAGGGATTTCGCCTGTCATGGTATTGCCCCGATAAACCTTTTGCGCTTCCACAACATTGAGTATTTTACCCCCTGAGCTTAGACAACGTTCTTCGTCGGTCTTGCAGCCGAGGGCGAGTGTCAAACAGAGGAAACAAAAAACTATTAAACGAGACATGGTCTTGACTCTCCTTGATCTCAATAACGATCGACGGTCTTTACCGAGCAAATCCCGCCTTCCTTTATCTTTTCCATAAACACGGGCTCACACACCCGACATCTCGCTCGCGATTTTTTTCGCCAACGCTTGCCCTTTATTTTGTTCCAGATTATGGCTTGAACCCTTGCCGATGCGCAGCCCGTCTTCTTTTGAGTGTTTGGGAATGATGTGAAAATGAACGCGCATCACCTCTTGATAGGCGCTCGGTCCGTTGTTCTGCAACAGGTTGAAATCCGTGGCACCGGTCGCGCGCAGGATTGCGCGCGATAAACGGGGCAGAATCCGGCCGATCGCCGCGGCGCTCTCGTCGGACAACTTATCCAACGTAGGCGCCGCCTCCTTGGAAATCACGATCGTATGCCCCTCGCTCATGGGTAGAATATCGAGAATCGCCAAGAGATTATCATCTTCGTAAACCTTATGACATGGAATCTCACCAGCCAGTATCTTGTCGAATATCGTGGTCATGGTGAAAGCCTAACTCGTCATCAACTTGACGTAAAGCGAACTTATCGACTGAACGCTCAGCAAAGGACCGAAGCCTTCAAATAAAGTAATTCATCTCTCGTTTCGGCTGGCCTTGACGGTTAGCTTTTGACTCGGTCCCGAATCGACTCAAGTATTAATTGAACCGAGGGATCAACGAAAAATTCCTCCAAGCTCAAACGTAACCGCCTCGTCCAGTTCTTTCTCCGTTCGTTGGAAACTCCTGGAAGGTTGACCGAATCCAATTCTCCTCCGAGATCATCTAAGGACAGCCCCAAAAGAGGTGAAGGCGTTCTCGATAAAAAGGTATATAACACTCGGCAAAGGTCGGCGATCGACGACGGCGACCATCCCTCGGAAATGATTCCGTGCTTGGTCAGTTGTTTCAATAATTCCTCACGTAGATTCTCTCGTTCGACCAACTCGGCTTTTAGCTGCTCATCGTCGGGAATGTGGCCGACCTCGCGGCGGACCTCGAGATCTTTCCCTTCCCACAAACCCGGTAAGGTGGCCAAATCATGCGTGTTCGCGGTTACCAAGACGGCGCTCGAATACTCCGAGGCCGGACGAAACGCCCCTTTCGCGTCGCGCTCGAAGTATAAAACTTGAGAGCCGAGCACGCTCCATTTTGCGAGGGCCTCGCGGAATCCGAAAGGTACCGTCCCGAGATCCTCGCCGATGATCAAAGCGCGGTTTCGTCGACTCTCCAGCGCGAGAATGCCGAATAGATCCGCGGTCGGATAGCGAACATAAGCCCCCTCGACGGCAGAGCGGCCCGAGGGAACCCAATACTGCCTAACCAACCCCATCACGTGGTCTATTCGCAACGCGCCGCCGTGACGCAAAGCGTTCCGTAATAGCAAAATCCAAAAGCGAAAACCGTCTTCTTTCAGCGCTTGCGGGGACAAAGGGGCCAAGCCCCAATCCTGCCCCTGACGCGAAAACTCATCGGGTGGAGCGCCGATGTTCGCTCCTTGTGCGAAAAGGTGCGCAAAGGACCACGTATCGCTTCCCCCCGGCGCGCTTCCCACGGCCAGATCATGATATACCCCGATGGCCAATCCGTGCTTTGTCGCTTCGCGGTTGACCGCTTGAAGCTGTTGCTCGATCTCGAACTGCAAATAGGTATAAAAGTCGACCTCGTCCTGATGGCTTTGACGAAACGCCTCTACCTCGGGCGATTTGGGATCGCGATAGGGCGCGGGCCAGTTGCGCCAATCGCCGCAGCGAGGCGAATCGAGCTCGAACCGCTGCTTGAGGAGGCAAAAAGTCGCGAAGTCCCGTAGCGACTCTCCTCTCTCATTAACAAATTTCTCGTAGCTCAGCCCCCTTGCGGTTTGTTTCCTACGATGCCGCTCGATAAACGACCGGTGCAAGGCCTGTAACAGCGGTCTCTTAGCCCGCAGCACCTCTTCGTAGTCGATGCTGCGCGCCTCACGCAGTTTCTTTATCCGGGCTTGAAACTCGGATGACGCTATCGTCCGAGCCACCTCTTTGCAGTGCTTGAGCTCCGGGATCACCGATATATCGAGATATAATAAATTATAGAAAAGGCGGCTTATAGGATAGTAAGGGCTGATCGCGCCTCCCGTGTTTCCAAGGGCGTGCAAAGGATTGATGCCGACGAACTCGGCCTTGATATTTCCGGCCCAGCGAATCAACGCGCGTAAATCGGACAAGTCGCCGAATCCCCAATTAGTATTACTATTTATCGTATAAAGATGCGTCCAGAGCCCGAAGGCGCGCCGCTCGCCTAGAACTTCCTGCGCCGTCAGGCAGCTCGTCGGTGTAACGATGAGTTGTTGGGTTTCGCGGCATTCATCGCGGTGACAACGAATATGACACGTGATTTCGTGGTAGCCCGCGGGCAGATCAAGCGCATCGGCGAGCCGGATGATGGGTTGCGGATCTTTACCATCCAGCTCGCCGGCGAATTTCAGCACGGGTCCGTTTTCCTGCTTTAGCTCGATATTCCATTCCATCGCCTCATCGAACCGGGAAGGGATGCGCAAATTGAGCATTCCGAGCTCGGCCGAACCTTGGCCAATCACACGCACCGCATCGACCAAGCGACGCTGCTCTGCTTCATTGAGCCGTTCCAACGCACGCGCGGCGTTCTCCTCGGTCGAGGCGTCAAACCCCATGGCTTGTAATAGTAACTCGCGACTCGAATCGCTGGTGTACCGCTTCTGACCGTCGGTTCCCTGGTATGAGGAAAGGATTCCGCAGCGCGCCGATAACTTATGCAGAGAAGGACGACCCGAAACATGCGAGCCGGACGAGACCGGTTGTTCGTCCTCACGCGTTTCTTTGCGGCGGAACGGAACGCCCTTATTGATCGGCTCTAAAATGAGCGCGCCTAGCGGCGGCAGCTTCAAGCCGATCGATTGCGCGAACCCGTGTTGCCCCACGGGTTCGGTCTCGAGATAAAGCGGCGTCTCGGAACCGCTGCCGAAATAGCGCAGATTGTCGCTACAGAGCAGCTCGCGATAAGCGCCCGCCTCGGGAACGCCGACGCGATAATGGTGATGATAAACAGGAGCGAAATTGAGAACCACCACGAGATGCGCCGAACCATCGCGCCGGAGATAAGAAAGCACGGTGTTATCGTGGTCCTGATGGTCGATCCATTGATAACCCTCCGGCTCGTGATCCTTTCTCCAAAGGCAAGAACGCTCAAGATAAATACGGGCCAGGTCTTCGATAAAACAGGCTAGCCCGATTCGCGACTCTTCTTCCGCGAGATGCCAATCCAAGCTCACCTCGGAATACCACTCCGAATAGGGCGCGATCTCGGTCCCCATGAAGACCAGCTTCTTTCCCGGTCTGGTGTATTGATAGGCAAGGAGCAGCCGCAGGTTGGCGAATCTATGCCATAGATCGCCCGGCATCTTTTCTAACAGCGAACGCTTCCCATGGACCACCTCATCGTGCGAGAGCGGCATGATGAACTTTTCCGTGTACTCGTAAAGCATGGAAAAAGTCAGATCGTTTTGGTGGTATTTGCGATAAATAGGGTCCCTGGCGAAGTACTTCAGGGTATCGTGCATCCACCCCATGTTCCACTTGAAGGTAAATCCGAGCCCGCCCTCGGCCACCGAGCGGGTCACCCCGTTCCAGGCCGTAGACTCCTCGGCCACGACGAAACACCCTGGTCGCTGCAAGCGCACGATCTCATTCAACGACCTAAACAAGTCGACCGCTTCCAGATTTTCATTGCCCCCGTATTGGTTGGGAAGCCACTCCCCTTGTTTGCGGCTATAGTCGCGATAAAGCATCGAAGCCACGGCGTCGACGCGCAGTCCGTCGATATGAAACTCGTCCAGCCAATAAAGCGCGTTCGCGATCAGAAAATTGCGGACTTCAATACGCCCGTAGTTGAAGATCAGAGTACCCCAATCCGGGTGCTCGCCCAAGCGCGAATCCTCGTGCTCATACAGCGGCGTCCCGTCGAAACGTCTCAACGCGAAATCGTCTCGCGGGAAATGCGCCGGCACCCAGTCGAGAATCACACCGATGCCGTTCTGATGGCATTGATCGACAAGATAGCGAAAGTCGTCGGGAGCGCCGTAGCGGCCCGTGGGGGCGAAATAGCTGGTGATTTGGTAGCCCCACGAAGCCGTATAGGGATATTCCGCGACCGGCATCAACTGCAAATGCGTGAAGCCGAAGCGCTTCATATGACCGATAAGCCGCGGAGCGATCTCGCGATAGCCGAGCACGCGCGCTTCCTGCTCGGGGACCCGCGCCCAGGAGCCGAGATGCACTTCGTAAATCGCAACAGCTTGTCTTCGAATATCGTGAAGGCTCCGCGTTTTGACCCATTCCTGGTCATCCCAACTGTAGCTCGATAAAGCGATCCGCGATGCGGTTCCGGGAGCGACTTCCGCGCAAAAGGCAAAAGGGTCTGCCTTTAAACGCAAGTGCCCCTCTTGTGTCTTGATTTCGTACTTGTATAATTCTCCCACGCCCAAGCCGGGTATAAAAAGCTCAAATACACCCGAGCTACCGAGGACGCGCATGGGGAAACGGCGTCCATCCCAACGGCAGAAGTCGCCGACCACGCTCACGCGGCGAGCGTTCGGCGCCCACACAGCGAAAGAGACTCCCTCGGTTTCTTCCACCACCCGCGGATGCGCGCCCAAGACTTTCCACAACTGAAGGTGATTGCCCTCTCCGAAGAAGTGAAGATCTTGCTTTCCTATGGTGGGCGGAAAACAGTAAGGATCAATTAGCTCGCAGGTTGCGTCGTCGGGAAAGCTGAAACGCAGCCGATATCGAAAAGGCAGAGTTGCGCCTTTGACGAATAGCTGAAACAGCCCCCCGTCAACGATCGGATGCAGAGGCAGGGATCGACCGTCGGCGCACAAACAATCTACTGAACGGGCATCCGGATGATACGCGCGAACGACCACGCCCTGTACGCCATCCACCTGTACGGGATGAACGCCTAAAACGGTGTGTGGTTGCGAATGGTCGCCGCTAACTAGGGCTTCGTATTCAGCTTTCGATATTGGGGATTGAAGGATAAGTTCAGAGGTATGCATGGTTTCGAAAGGTCCCATAGTCTATTCTCAAGGTGAAGGAAACCCGCTACAAACAACCGCGGTTCCGATAAAAAACTCATGATGAGCTCGCATACAGCGTTTTCGCGTGTCGTCCTTTTTCCATATTTTTTCGTCGTTTGTACAACAATTTCCCGCGATACAAAACCGGACTGGTTTACCTTAACGTTGCAAAAAATCCGTCGGCGTAAAGCGCTTCGCTCGCGAAAAATAGCGCGAACTACGCGCGTGATCACTTTTTTTGTACCTCACTTAGGGTGCACTTAGCTGCGCTCCAAAAAAAGTTCCGCGCGCCCTTATTTCATCGTTTTTTTCGCGTTTCCGCTCGACGTTTTTTGCAACGTTAAGGTTTCGCTAGCTCTTTTTTCGGCTATTTACACGAATCAGCCGGCGAATTGCCCCGGCTCCCTGACGAACGGAAATGAATCTGGTGAAAAGCGAATGCGCCGGTCCGCGCATCACGAGATCGGAAAATATCGGTATCAGGATGAATAACGCGAGCGTACGTGCCGCGGATGAAGCCACAAAGGTGATCCGATAGTCGGGGCTATAGTGGAATAGGAGCCAACTACCGGTCAGGCTGCCTCCGAGCTGTAGCACACCGCTAAGGGCGCCTCCCAGCGAGAAGAACTCGACGTCCGCTCGCTTGGGCGCGTCTCGGATCAACAATTGTAGGCTCGCGTACTCAAACCCACCCCACGCGATTCCGCTGAGGATTTCTACCCAGGCTAAACTCGAGGCGCTCGAGAGCAACGCCCATTGTAGCGGCAATGTCGCGATAACGCTCACGCTGATAATAAACACCGCCGGCATGCCGAAGCGAGCGGCGGCTCGGTCCCAAAAGAAAAAACTCACCGCTTTCGCGAAAATCGCCGCCACGGTCAGGGCGCTGAAAACCATCATGTTCATCTTCAACGTCCGCAGCATATAGGGCGTAAAGAACGGAATCGCGATGTGCGCGCCGAACATTAACCATCCGATAAACACCGCTACCCGCCACTTACCAAATGCGAGTGCGTGTTGAACCTTAACCCAAGTCGAAGCGCGACTTTCTCGCCCGCCGTCCAGATCCTGCATAAAACCAAGGGATAGAGCGCTTAAAACGCGAGCGATAAAAGCTACCGCGAAGAGCAGCGCGTAGACGCCGAAGTCCGTTCCGCGCTGTTCACCCAGGTAGTGGGCGTACCCGGCAGCAACAAAGGCGACGAGCAGCGATACGTGCGTCAACGCGGACCGCGTGGCGAAGTAGCGCTCACGCGATATCTCTTCGGTCAACGAGGACATCCAAGAATTCCAGGCTGGCGTGATGACGGTGCCCGATATCCAGAAGATGACCTTGGCTGATAAAAGCAAGAAGAACGACCGATATTGCTCCATCGCTATATAAAATAGAGCGAGTTGGCTGAAGGCCTGGATCAGCGCGCCGCATACCACCAGGCGTTTTCTTCCTCGGACACGTTCGATCAGAAGGGCGGTGGCGAACTGACTTAGAGTTCCCATTAGGATGGGAACGGTGGTCAACAACGCCAACTCGGTATTGACAAAGCCGAGCTTGACCGCAAAAGCTCCGAGATAGCTCTCGCTCACCCCGATCATGACCGCCCAAGCCATCCCGTCGGCAATAGACCATCGAAGCGACTGTTTTGCCGTAATCGAGGAAATAAACCGATGGCCCATAGAAAAGAATCCGCGCCGGTGCAAGGCGAATGCCTATTTACCATTAATCAAGGAAAACGTCCGACGCGGCTGGGAGCGTACGGGGCCATAGTTTATTTTAACGTTGCAAAAAATCCGTAGGTATAAAGCGCTTCGCTCGCGAAAAATAGCGCGAACCAAGGGCGTGCTCACTTTTTTTGGACCTCTCTTAGGGTGCACTAAGCTGCGGCCCAAAAAAAGTTCGGCGCGTCCTTATTTCATCGCTTTTTTCGCGTTTCCGCTCGCCGCTTTTTGCAGCGTGAAGCTTGAGGTGAGCACCAGCCTCAAAAGCGAAAAATTGTGATTCGATCGTATAACAAATATGGCCGGGGACCTGCTGACGTCAGCTTTATGGCGCAATATTTCCCATGAGATCATCAAAGGGTGTCGTCATACAGCACGCGCTACCTTGAGGACAGCCTATATTAAGCGCAAAAACACCCGTACATTCCGCTTCCGCCATACAAGAAAAATTCATACTGATGTCGGTGATGCCAAGGCTCGCCAAAGATTCTCTAACGGTCATCCCGGGATTGAGCTGGCTGGGGCCGTTTAGATAGTTTTCTATAGATTCCTGCATGGACACATTCGCCGTTGCGCACTGATCCTCGGCGATGCAACAGAACGAACCACCCGGGCATCCGCCGCTGAGATCGATTTCGACGGTAATCCCCGCGTCTATTTGAGGTAAATTCAATTCCGCTAACGATCCCCCGGGGCATGGATCCCCGGTTGTTAGGCAAACGCCGTTTATAACAGGCATCTGAAAATTTGAAGTAAAGCCCGCTCCTGCGTCTGGTAGCGTTACAGCGGTGTTCATATCAAAAGCACAAGGCGAACCGTTCAGTGTCGTACTGTCGCCAACTGGAGCGGCATCGCTCACGGGTACGATTCCGCCCTCGCCTACGACCGTTCCTCCCCCCTGAGCCACGGCCGCGTCAGCTTCCGCGGGTACTCCGCTGTCCATAGCCTGGCTTCCCCCCGCGCCCGCGGCGGATTCTCCGACTTGCGGCTGATTATTGTCCTCTGTTTGGCTCTCTCCCGCTGTCTCTTGTTGTCCGGGTGAGCTACCGTCCTGAACAACTCCTCCGTTTTCACCACTTGCTCCTTCTAGGTTGTCCGGGGGCGAATTGTTTTCTTCAGTCTTTTTATTGTCGTCACACGCCATCGTAAAGGCAATTAACGATACCGCAAATACAGAAATTCCAAAAATCCCCCTGACTTTAATAGCGGTTGACATATTTCACTCCTTTGTTGCGCATACGATCAGTTGATAGACATCTCGAGCGACGAGCGGCGTAATAACCTTGCGACACTTGCTCGATCTATAGAAGTCCACCGGGAACGAGTTAATCGGAAAATAACTTTTTTTCCAACCTACGAATCTACTAAAAACGAAAGGAGCTTACGCTCTTGTGTTCCGGATGTAAAGCGGACGATACAACACGGGTGAGCGGGCGTGCTGGTTAGAGGGAAATCGGTCTATTGCGGCCGGCCGCCGAACGCGGTTCGCTCATCCGAAATCGGCTCTAAATCAAATAAGCGCCTCGATAGCGTTGCCGCGCGACCTGCTGGTAGTTTTCTCTCAGCATTTTCGTTGCCAAAGGAAGATGGTCCAAAATATCTTGCGCGCTGATGCCGTCCTCTCCCAACTTTTGAGCCGCCAGATCGCCGGAGAAGCCGTGGACGAAAACCCCGGCGCGCACCGCTTCTTCAATCGACAGCCCGAGCCCGAACATCGCGGCGATGCTTCCAGTCAGAACATCGCCGGATCCGGCCGTGGCCATGCCCGCGTTTCCGCTCAGATTGATCGAAATCCGACCTTCCGGTTCGCCGATAAGCGAATGCGCACCCTTGAGCACGATGATCGAGCGGGTCTTGCTCGCGGTATTTTGCAGCGCCTCGATCTTCGTCTTTTCAAGCTCGGGCACGCCGCGATTGGTCAGCCGCGACATCTCCCCGAGATGGGGCGTGAGCACGGTCGGCGCCTTTCGATTCTCGAGCACGCTCAAATCGCCGCATATCGCCGTGATTCCGTCGCCGTCGATCAACAGCGGCTTGTTGATGCGCCTCGCCAGCTCTCGGGTCAGTCGTTGGGTCTCCTGTTCGAGCGAAATACCGGGACCGACAACCACGATATCCATCTTCTCGGAGAGTGCGATCAAGGGCTGCAGGCTCGCGTACGCGATCGCTCCCGACGAGGTCTCCGGCTGCGGAATAAATACGATTTCACTTCCCTTACTCGCGATAAACGGGGTAATCGACCGCGGTGCGGCGAGACGCGAGTAACCGCCTCCCGACTTGAGAAACGAGAGCGCCGCGAAATAGGGAGCGCCGAGGTAGTTGGCCGAGCCGGCGATAAAAAGGGCATTGCCGAAGCTGCCTTTGTGGCCGTCCCGTTCTCGCCTCGGCAAAACCGGCGGCCCGCTGATCTCCACCTGAAGCGAATCGTTGTCATAAAGCGCGGGAGGAAACGAAATATGCGAAACGAACAGCTTCCCGCCCAGATCATATCCAGGATAAAGCAAGTTTCCGTATTTCGGAAGGCCGAAAGTCACGGTATAGTCGGCCTTTACCGCCACGCCCATGACCAGACCCGTGTCGCCGTTCACGCCCGAGGGGATATCGACGCTGAGAACCGGCTTCGCGCAGCCGTTTATCAATTCAATCACCTCGCGATGCCGTCCGCCGACCTCCCGAGCCAATCCGGTGCCGAAAATCGCGTCCACCACGGCAGCGGATCGCGAGATCCCTTCTCGTAATGCCTTAATCGAGCCCACCGAGCGAATATCGATAGGCAGCCGCTTCAGTATTTCCAGGTTCGTCTTGGCGCTGCCTTTGAAATTGTCGAGGTCGCCCAAAACAAATACCTCGACCCGCCCTCCGTAGGAAAGAATCTTTCTGGCGATTACGAATCCGTCACCGCCGTTATTGCCGACGCCGCACACCACGACGAAATGCTTATCTCGGATGCCGACCTCGTTGTGCAAGACAAAAGCGCAAGCCGTACCCGCGTTTTCCATCAACAGAAGATCAGCGATGCCGAACTCTTTCACCGCTGACTGGTCCATCGCTCTCATTTCGTTCACGCCCGCAACTTTCATAATTCGTCCCTCGTTAGAAAACCACCCGGCCGAGCGCCCGAGGTGCCGGGGCAATTGATTATTTTTCCGCGCGCAGTCAGATTATACCTAGGCTTTCTGAAAGGATAAGCAGATCGGATGAAATAACGGCGCCGAGGTCGGACGCGAAGGCAGAGCCAAATCGCGAGCGCGGCCGCAACGGGCGAGATTATTTCTCCGAGCCGTCTGAGTCCTGGATTTCTTGCGGATAAACACCATGCCGAAAAAAGAGACGGTATCGCGAGCCCTAAAAACGAGCATTGTGCAATGCGAGCTTTGTCCCAAAGGCTGCCGCATCGCGCCCGGGCAGAGCGGCGATTGTCGGGTGCGCGTCAATCTCGACGGCAGGCTCTTAGCGGTGGTCTACGGACATCCGGTCACGGTTCATATCGATCCGATGGAAAAAAAACCCCTGTTTCACTTTTTGCCGGCGAGCCGGATCTTTTCACTCGCCACCGTGGGCTGTAACCTGCACTGCAAGAATTGCCAAAACTGGGAGATCTCACAGGCCGACCCCTGGGACACGGAGAGTTACGAGATGCCGCCGGCGAACGTCGTCTCGCTCGCGCGGGAAAATGAATGCCCCTCGATCGCCTATACCTATACCGAACCGCTGGTTTACTACGAATACACGCTCGACACTTGTATCCGCGCCCACGAAAACAAAATCCGCAACGTATTGGTCACGGCCGGTTTCGCCAACCCCAAGCCGCTGCGCAAGCTGTACCCGCATGTCGACGCGGCCAACATCGACGTGAAGGCCATGAGCAACGATTTCTACCGGCGGATTTGCGACGCCGAGCTTAAACCCGTGTTGACCGCTATCGAGCTCGCGAAGGAACAAGGCGTCTGGGTCGAGGTGACCAATCTGGTCATCCCCACGTTGAATGACGACCCGAAGCTTCTCAGCGCTCTGGCGCGTTGGATGGTGCGAAGCCTGGGCGCGGATACGCCGCTTCATTTTTCGGCTTTTTACCCCAGGCACAAGCTGATTGACCTTCCGGAAACGCCGATGGAAACCCTGGTCAAGGCGCGCGCTATCGCGCAAGACCAGGGTTTGCGGTACGTTTATATCGGCAACGTGAGCGGAACGATTGGCGAGAACACCTATTGCCCACACGACGGCGGTCTGTTAATAGAACGTGTAGGATATAGCGTCACCTCGAATCGGATTGATTCAGAAGGTCGTTGTCCTCAGTGCGGAAATCGCGTGGCGGGAATTTGGCGATGAATAGCGATATCGTAAATTCCTCTACTATCAGTCGTCGAAGCTTCCTACGGCGCTTGATTGGGGGCACGGGTTTAGCCGCGTCATTTCTTGCAATCGCGATAAACGGAACCGGCGAACCGCGACAAGGCGATAGCTTGCCGAAGCTTCCCACGCGGCCTTTTGACAATCGCGACCTCGAACGGCCTCACGCGTGGGCCGGATAGCATAAGGACTTGATAGATGAACTTGAATCAATCGGGTAAAATAGCCGCGAAATCTCTCTCGGTTTTTCTCTTTACCATCGTTTTGATGGTAACCGGCTGCGGAAGCTGTTCGCAGCCGAAGGTCACGGGAATCGAGCCTAAAAGCCAAAAAAGCGAAATTGATCAGAGCGAAAAAAAGGTGTTACAGCCCATGAAAGATCCTTCAATGTCATCGCAACCGCGGAAGGTTCGACCTTCCGCCTTGGCAGGAAGCTGGTATTCGAGCTCGCCTTCTGAATTGCGCGCGAACATTCAAGGGTACCTCGAAAAAGCGGGCCGCGTTGAATCGCAAAAGCCGATGGCGCTGATCGTCCCACACGCGGGCCACTATTATTCGGGTCAAACCGCGGCCTATGCCTATGCCGCCATCAAAGGCAATTCCTACCGCCGCGTCTTTATACTCGCGCCCAACCACACGGTTCACCTGTACGGGGCCGCCGTTCCTTCCGCGACCCATTTTCAGACCCCGCTCGGCGAGCTCCCGGTCGATACGGAGGTGACAACCGCTCTGGCGAAAGAGAAAAACGTCTCTCAAAACGATTCGCCGCACGCACTTGAGCACGCGATCGAGATTCAGCTTCCATTTATCCAGGTGGCGCTCGCTCCGGAGTATCGCATCGTGCCGATCGTGGTCGGGGAGAACACGCCGGCCGAAGCTAAGAAACTGGCCGAAGCCCTGAGGCCCTTTATCAGCTCGGAAGATCTCGTGATCATCAGCAGCGACTTCACTCATTACGGCTTTCGCTTCGGCTACACCCCGTTTACGGACAATCTGGCGGAAAATCTCAAAAAGCTTGATTTCGGCGCTCTAGAAGAGATAAAGAAGCTTTCGTTCGAGGGATTCGCGGCGTATAAAAAGAAAACCGATATTTCGGTCTGCGGCTTTCATCCAATTCTCGTTTTGCTAGCGCTATTGCCTCAAAAATCGAAGGTACAGTTACTGCGCTACGACACCTCGGGCGCGATGGAGGGAGACTATTCCAACAGCGTGAGTTATCTGTCGATTTCCGCAACCGGGCCGGGCTGGACCGAATCGGCGTACGCGACGGTGAAATTGCCCAAGGTGATTTCCGAGGGCGGCCCGAACGTGCTTTCAGAAGTGGAGCAACAAATCGCCGTCAAGCTCGCGCGCGCGGCGGTGGAGAAATACGTGCGCAAGGGCGAGACGCTACTGCCGGAGGAATTCGGCGTGCAACTGACCGCGCCCTTCAACGAGAAGTACGGGGTCTTTGTTACGCTCAAAAAAGACGGCATGCTGCGCGGGTGCATCGGTAATATCTGGCCTGTTGCGACTCTGATCAATGGGTTGATCGGACGCGCCGCGGACGCGGCGACGCACGATCACCGCTTTCAGCCGGTGACGCCGGGGGAGCTGGACCAGCTCGAGGTCGAGGTTTCGGTACTGACCAAGCCCGAGCGGGTCGAAAGCTATCGTGAGATCGAAATCGGCCGCCACGGCATGGTGATCACCAAAAACGGCAGAAGCGCGGTCTATTTGCCCCAGGTCGCGCCTGAACAGGGTTGGAACCTGGAACAGACGCTTTCCAGCCTTTCTTTGAAAGCGGGTCTACCGCAGGACGCGTGGCGTCAAGCAGCGCAGTTCGAGGTCTTTGAAGCCCAAGTCTTTAGGGAAGCAAGGGAGTGATCCCGGCGTTTCGTTGGCTTTTTTCCTGCTCCTTTTTCCGCGCCGCCACGGCGCTGAAAGAAAGCCGTACCATGTCGAGCTGCCTATTTGATCGCCGTAGCGAGCGTACACGTCCCGCGCGCGAACGTCAGGTCGGGACGAATCGATCTCGATCGCGGCCTGATGGCCTTTCTTTTGTGGATTTATACCTACATGCGGGCTAGAGCCTCAGCCGGGCGGATAAGCTTCCGCGTTCTAGCGACGGGCTGTGTCTTCGCGGCCGTGGGAGCTTTTACGCTGGTATGCCAGACGCTTTTTTTTCGCGAATATCTCACCGGCTTTCGCGGCAACGAGTTCAGCGTCTCGTTTTTCTTCAGCAGTTGGATGGTCTGGATCGCGCTGGGGGCGCTGCTCGCCACCGCCATGCGCCGACGGCTCAAACTCGAGCGCTTCTTTATACCGATTATTCTCTTTTTTCCCGCGGTCGCCGCGGCGCAAGGGTTGCTGTTGATCGCGCTGCGCTCGCTGACGAAAGTAGAGCCTTTCGAGCTCTTCCCCCTTGGGAAATTGCTCTACTTTACCCTTCTGGTCAACGCGCCTACCAGCTTTTTATCGGGTATTAGCTTTACCGCCGGTTGTCTTTACTTAGCTCAACAGCGTAACGACGAAGGCGACTCGGCCGAGCGCATCGCGACCGGGGCATACGCCTTTGAAGCTTTGGGGAGTTTCATCGGCGGTTCCGCCGTCACCTTTCTGATGTGGCGTTTTATCCCGCTTATTTCGCTATTTCTCATGGGATCAGCACTATTGCTCGCCGCCGTCTTCATCCTCAGTTGCCTACAAGGAGGTAAGAAAAGCGCGCTAATTTCTCTAACGCTTCTGATCGGCGTTTCTGTTGTCAATTTTACGCCTTTATCCGGAGAGCTTTCGGGCTTTCTCGCTCGGCTTCGCTGGCGCTCCACCATGCCAGAAGCCCGGCTTCTCGCCTCATACGATACCCCTTACCAACAGGTCGATATCGCCGAATATCGCCATCAAAGGATCTTTGTAGCTAATGGACACGTGGTCGCGACCGACGCGGACGCCGAGTGGCGCAGGGCTCAAGCGGCGTTGCTCGCGGCCCAAAGGCCCAACGCTCGCGAGATCGCTGTTATCGGTTTTGGATCAGAAGGGTTAGTCCCGCATTTATTGCGCTACGGGGCGCATAAGATCGATCTGATAGCCGTCGACAAAAGATACCACGAGCTGGTTTTACCTTACTATGACAAGGGGGTAAGACAGGCTTTTCGCGACCGGCGGGTGAAGCTGTTTTTCGGCGACGCGCGAGGCCTCGCCGCTCACAAAGCCGGAGGCGCGTACGACCTTATCGTGGTTGATCTGCCCGAGCCCGAGACTGCCGCGCTAAACCGTTTTTACACCGTCGAGTTCTATCGCGCGGTTAAAAAAGTCTTGAGCAGCCGCGGCGTGCTCGCGACCAGGCTAAGCTCGGGAGAAAACTACGCGGGAGAGGAGGTGCTGCAATACGGTCGTTCGGTTTTTCATAGTTTAGACCGGGTATTCGCCGAGGTGATGGTTACGCCGGGCGAACGTTCCTGGTTTTTCGCCTCACCGTCGAAAGGGGTCGTTTCGCTCGACCCCTCGGTTCTGGCCGCACGATTTCGCCAATTGGCTTCACGGGATGATTCAGTCCCGCCCGAAATCTTTCACAGCTTGATCGCGGCCGAAAGAGTTGCGAGCACGCAGAAAAGTTACCGGCAATTCGGCCGGCTGATGAAGCGGCCGGTGTTGAATAGCGACGACAAACCGATCAGCTTCTTTCTCAGCCTGCTGGTTTCGGCTAAACGATCGGGCTTTTCGATCGGCCGTTTGTTAGAGGTAGTGGAGCAGCTCGGTCTGAAGGTTTTCCTGCTCCCGCTGGGCGTTTTTGTGCTCTTGCGTCTCTACTACCGGGCGAAATATCAAACCCGGGAACGCGCGCTCGCGTTCAACGGCGCTTGGTTGGTGACAAGCTACGGCGCTGTTTCAATTAGCCTTTGTATACTACTGCTGCTCGCTTTTCAGAGCCGTTTCGGCCATCTGTTTATCTCGATCGGACTGCTAAGCGCGCTGTTCATGTTGGGCTTGTTCTTGGGCGGCATGGGCGGCAGATGGGCGTTGCGCAAACGCGATCGAAGGCCGGCCCTATGGCCGGTCTATATCGTGCTCGCGCTCTCGGGTGGTCTGTGCCTCGTTTTGCCCCCCGTCATCTCATGGCTCGCGCATTCGCCCCGCGGTTTTACTCTTTGCGCTTACCATTTTCTCTGCCTGCTCGCCGGCATATTCTCCGGGCTGGCTTTTCCCGCGGGCGGCTACTACCTCGGCCAAAAGACGCGAGAAGTCGGCTTCATGGCGGGCTTATTGGAGTCGATGGATCACTGGGGCGCGGCGGTCGGCGCGGCGCTTTGCGGAGTCTTTATCATACCTGTCCTCGGGACGACGCGCACCTTTGGGTTTCTCTTTTGCTGCTTAGTCGCCGTGGGGTTGTTGTTTTTCGCGGAGCAACCGTTGGTTTCAGGTGTGGTCGAGGCGGCGAAACAAAACGCGCTCTTGAAGCGTTGGGGCGCGAGACAGCGCCCGAATCAAAAGAGGCCGATTGCCGCCGCGTCCGTCCTGATCGCGCTGGGCACGATTGTTTGCGCCGGCCTGATCTCGAACATCGTAGTCGCCCGGCTTTCAGCGCCGCGCGTCGATTTCGACCCGAACTGGATCAAGGCGCGATTTCCGACCGCTCGCGTAATGCAAAAGGAAAAGCCCTTTATTCACTACCGAATCCTTTCAGCTCGCGGCGAAAGCTCGAGTAACACCGATCGAACAGAAGGCGAGCCTCGAGAATTGGTATTTGCCTCGCAAGCGATCGCGCCCCGGATCGAAGGATACGGCGGGCCGATGAACTTTCTGGTCTCGGTCGGAAGCGAGGAACGCGTACGCGAGGTTGCGCTGATCGAATCGAACGAAACGCCGGCCTATATCTACGATATACGCGGTTGGCTGAAACAGTTTGAAGACTGGCCGCTGGATAAACCGATTAAATTAGAGGATAACGTGGATGTGCTCGCCGGCGCGACGATAACCAGCCGGGCCGCGGCGCGCATTCTGGAGGCGTGTCGGGTCACGGCGGCAAAGCGGTTATTTCATCGAAGCGTTCAGTTGTCAGACGAGATCGCGTGGCCCCGGGCGATGGCTGCCGAGGCGACGGGACTGCTCGCGGCGTTTATCCTGGCGATTGCCCTTTTTCTCAGGGGAAACCAAGCGCAAAGGACGCTTTTTCTCTGCGCGAATGTCCTGGTTTTTGGATTGATCTATAACCTTCAATTCTCATTCGCCCATGTGCTCAGGCTCGCGACCTTCGACTTGCCCTCGTTCGAAACCGGCGAGCCTTTTTTCATGACTGCGGGCGTGCTATTGCTGGCGTTGGCTTTCGGCCAGCTTTATTGTGGTTATCTCTGCCCCTTCGGCGCGCTTCAGGAACTTATCGGTCGTCTCGGATTCATGCGCAAGCCCAACCGAGAGGGCGGCCGGCTTCGGGCGCTGAAATATTGGATTTTAGCCTTTTCGCTCCTGCTCTTTTTTCTGAGCCGTAGCGAAAAGGTCAGCGCCTTTGACCCGTTACAAACCGCGTTTCGCTTGAGTTACACGGGTTGGACGCTCGCCCTTCTCGCGATCATCGCCGGTTTCAGCCTTGTGTACTTTCGGTTTTTCTGCCGCTATCTTTGTCCCGCTGGAGCCTTTCTAGCGCTCTTCAATCGAATCGGGCTGGCGTTGCGTTTCGCGCGTCCCAAAGCTTATTCGGATTGTGATCTCGGCGTACGATCTCGGTCGCAGCTCGACTGTATCCAGTGTAACCGGTGTATCGAAAAGCGGGCCGCGCGCGCCGCTCTCGGCCTCGGGCGGAACGAATTCGCGGCGTTATCCGGGGAGATGATGCAATACGACGAGACGCGCTCGGCAACCAATTGGTTTCGAGATCGATGGAATCTTCTTCTCATGTTGGGCGTTTTCTCGTGCGTAGCCGTGGGCGCCGGTCTGGCGTTTTCTCGACCGTCGGTCGAACAAGTCGAGGTGCTGGGCCATGCGCGACAGCTCGACGCCGTCGAAATCCGAAAACAGATCCAAGAAAACCGGCTCTCCGACCACGAGGCGTTGTTTTACCGCAGGCCGTCTCAAAATACAAAATAGAGAGGTTTAAGGGTGAAATGGGACGATCTCTAGCCGGCAGAGGTCCGAACGACGGTTTCTTCGGCAGATTTTTGACGCACTCGGTGAACGAGACGATCCAAAGGGCTCCCCTTGAATCCTGAAAGAGATCATGAGCGGACGCCGTGGAGGAAATTTTCGAAGAGATACCATCGGCCGACATCCGTCGGCTAAAACCGCTTAAGAACCGCGCGAACGAAGCATGTGCTCGCTTCTGCCGGACATCACATGGGGTGCGCTCCGGCAAAAAAGTTCTGCCCGCGCTTATTTCGTAGTTTTTTTTGCTATGCTCGCCCTTTTTTTACACTATGGGGGTTACCTACCTTTTTATACATCGTAACAAGCACACCTAGGTGAATTTCCCACAAATCTCTAATGGCGCGAATAAATAGAGAATAGTTGTTTGCCTTAGTCCTTGCTATTCGTATACCATATTTCGATAAACCCCGACTAAAGGAGCTTGGATACTATGTTGGACAATATGAAAAATATAATTCTAAGGGCCTTGCTGGTAGGTTGCTTAATCGTACCGGCGGGTTGTACGGCCGACGATGACGAGGAGACGCCCCAGAAAAAGAAAGACTCCGGATACCAAGGTAGCTCGGGGTCGGGAGGCGACCAAGAAGAAGATGCGGCGGGAGGGCAATCCGGAGAGGAAGAAGACGCGGGAGACGCCGCTGTCGAACCGGACCTCGGTTGCCCCGAAGGCCTGCTCTGCACGGCGCCCGGTGGTTCATTTGTCTGCACCCTTGCCGAGACCGGTATTCCACCGACTTGCGATGACGATTCGGACTGCGAATTCGGCAAATGCACCGAGTATATGGGGGTAAAGTTCTGCACGCAGAGTTGCGGGCCGGCTGTAAAAAAGGAATGCCCCGGGGCCTCGGTTTGTAATACCCTATTCGACGGGGCGACGCTCTGCGCCGAGTCGATCATCTGGAGCGCGCCGCCGTGCGATACCGATGATGACTGCCCCTTTGGAAAGTGTCTGCTTTCGTACAACTCGCAGAAGCTGTGTATACAGCCGTGCGAATCGACGATCGTATCCGAATGCCCGAACGATACCGCGTGTGTTCCCTTATCAGGCAAGTATTTCTGCGCCCCTCCGTTATTCGGCGTGCCGGATAGCTGCTCGCCGCGAAACGATAACTGTAGCTACGGAACGTGCGTGGAGTATCTTGGAGAGCAAGACGGCTATTGCACCCAGGAATGCATACCGGATTTCGTGGATAAATGCCCGTCGGGAACGAGTTGCCGTTTTCTCATGCCGGTCGGATTTTTCTGTTCCGAGAAGTCGACGCTTATTCCGCCCGAATGTGATACACAGGACGATTGCGAATTCGGAACGTGCATCAAGTTCGGAGAAGATAGCTACTGCACCGAATACTGCGCGCAGCCGGGTATCGAGATAATCGGCACCATCCTCGGGCTTACAGCGCCTGTTGAGGGTGTCAAGGTCTGCTTGTTCGAGGACGGCGAGGAGGTAGAGGATTCGTGCACCGAGACCAACGCTGACGGGCAATTCGCCTTGTTGGGCCTTCCCGAGGAGCCGGTCTTCGTCCTTTCGATGAGCAAGGAGGGATATCAGTCCAATCTGGAGCTCGCTTTCGCCAACCAGTTAACGACGAGCTTGATGTTCACCGAGGATGAAATACGAGACGTGGCCGATGCTATAGATATCTCGTATCCAGAGGAAGACACCGGATTGATCGTATTCAGCGCCTTGGGGGTCAACCCGGTATCCGGATTTACGGCTGAGCTGACCCCGGATTCCGGCGACGGACCTTACTACGCGAATACCAACAACGACATCGACGACTCGTTAGAAGAAGCCTCGGCAATAGGATGGGGCGCTTTTTATAACGTTCCCGCCGGTACCTACGCGTTGGATTTGAATCACGATAGCCTGGTCTGCTCTGACTTACCCGAGGTAACCGTCGAAAGCGGTTATCTGACCTACGTCGTAACCTATTGCCTATAAGCGAAGGACGATAGATACGACGCGTTGAAGAAACGCCGCCGTCTCGCGACGGCGGCGCGTATTCAAAACCATCGGGGGTATTCGTCTCGATCTAGAGCGCTACCAAGCTTCCTAAGCCATTTTACTGCTGCGGGCGGTATGATGAGCGCGTAGCCGCGTGCGTATCAATTTCTCTAAGGCGACCGCCGGCCAGACAACCGCTCCCATTGCTATCGTTCGAAGCCACGCCTCGAGTCGCAGAGGGGCTGAGCCGAATAGGCTGTTCATGAAGGGAAGATATACAAACCCGAGCTGTAGCAGCAAGATGGAGCCGATACCAATAAAGACCTTTGGGTTGGTGAAAAGCCCGAGCGAGAAGACCGATCGATTCAACGATCGGCAGGTAATTAGATAGAAAGCCTGAAAGACGATGATCGTGGTCACCGCGGCCGTCTGTGCTTCGCGCGTCGCCCGCGCTTGTTCTAACCCTTGTTCCAAACCCATGCGGAGCTCAAAATGGAAAAAAGCTATTGCGCCGGCCGTCATAAGCAGCGCGATGTACACGGTTCGCGCGACAACAAAGGCGTCCAATAATGGCGCTTTGGGGTTTCGCGGCGGGCGAGCCATCACGTTTCGCTCCATGGCTTCGAAAGCCAGCGGCAGCGCCAGGGCGACTGTGGCCACCAGATTCACCCAAAGGATTTGCACCGGAAGTATAGGCATCACGGGATGCCCCTCGATGATGGGGAAAAACATCACCGCCACCAGAATCACCAGCGCTTCACCGATGTTCGTCGGAAGCACAAAAACGAGGGATTTGACCAGGTTATCAAAAACGCGCCGCCCCTCCTCGACCGCGGATACGATGCTCGCGAAATTATCGTCGGTAAGGACCATATCCGACGCTTGCCTCGATACCGCGGTGCCCGTGATCCCCATGGCCACGCCGATGTCAGCTCGCTTGAGAGCGGGAGCGTCGTTGACCCCATCCCCGGTCATTGCGACGATCTCGCCGTTTTTCTGCAACGCGCTGACCAGCCTTAACTTATGCTCGGGCGCTACCCGAGCGAAAACGCCGGCCGACGCGACCGTGCGTCCGAGTTCTTCATCCGATATCTTGACCAACTCCGTTCCCGAGACGACCACGCCGTTGTGCAGTAGCCCCAACTGCCTGCCCACGGCGAGGGCCGTGGCCGCGTGATCGCCGGTGATCATCTTGACCTTAATACCGGCGGTGCTGCACTGCTCGATCGAGGCGATAGCTTCCGGACGCGGCGGATCGGACATGCCCTGCATTCCGAGCAAGAAAAAACCGTCGTTTAGATGGTGGGCGTCGAGTCGTTCGAAAGGCTTATCTAGCACGCGCGAAGCCATGGCGAGCACGCGAAGGCCCGTGGCGGCGAGGTTTTCAATCTCTTTTCGAAGCTCGGTCTTATTCAACGGCTCTCCGTTCGATAACGATTCGCAGCGCTGAAGCACGACCTCAGGAGCCCCTTTAATGAAAATAACGTGTTGGCCTTGCGGCGACCGGTGCAGCGTGCCCATGAGCTGCCGCTCGGATTCGAACGGCACGCTGTCAATCCGTGGCCACTCGAGACCGAGATCCTTTTCGTGTAGGCCGAGCTTTCGTCCGGCTACGATCAGGGCGACCTCGGTGGGATCTCCTTCCGCGACCCAACGGCCCTTTGGCGATTGCACCAACGCCGAGTCATTACACAACATACCCGCTCGGGCCACGTCGACCAACTCGGGCGGGACGGACGCAATCGGTTTGCCATTCTTAAGCAGTAGCCCCTCGGGATCATATCCAACGCCGGAAAGCTGGAATTCCCCGCTCGACGTCCAGATAGACTGCACGGTCATCTCGTTCTTGGTAAGGGTGCCGGTCTTATCGGAACAGATGACCGTGGTGCTGCCGAGGGTTTCCACCGCCGGAAGGCTGCGGATGATCACGCGGCGAATGGCCATCCTTCGAACACCGATGGCTAGCGCGATGGTGATGATAGCTGGAAGCCCTTCTGGAATCGCCGCCACCGCGAGGGAAATGGCGGCCACCGTGGCGTCGGCAATGGAGTAACCGCGAAGCCATCCCACGCCGAAAAGCAGCGCCGTGACTCCCAGTATAACGAAGGTCAGCCAAAGGCTCACACTCGCCATGGACCGCGTGAGCGGCGTGGTCATCACCTCGGTTTTGCCTAATAGCTCCGAAATCCGTCCGAGCTCGGTACCGCCTCCGGTCGCCACCGCGATTCCGACGCCGGTTCCACTCGTGACCATGGTTCCGCCGTACGACATGCAGGTGCGATCGCCGATGGCCGAGTCCTCGGAAACAACCCCGGCCTGCTTTATGACCGGTACCGATTCCCCGGTCAGCGCCGACTCGTCTATCTGAAGGTTTTTTACCGCCAGCAATCGCAGATCAGCGGGTACGCGGTCGCCCGACTGCAACAAAACGATGTCGCCCGGCACGACATCGGCCACCGGAACACGAGTCACGCGACTGTCCCGGCGAACGTTCGCGGTATCAGGCACCATTTGCCCCAAGGCCGTTATCTCTTTCTGCGCGCGGTATTCCTGAATAAATCCGATGACGGCGTTGAGCGCGACAACACCCAGAACCACGGCGCCGTCCGTTACCTTGCCCAGAAATAGAGCTATCGCCCCCGACCCTAAAAGAACGTAGAGCAAAGGACTATTAAGCTGGCGCAAAAAGAGCGTAAGAGGGCCCTCCGGACGGCCGAGGGCGATGATATTCGGGCCGAACCGCTCTATTCGCTCGTCCGCCTCGGGTTCCGAGAGACCCTCTTGACGCCCGTCGAGCTTCTCGACCGCCTGATGCGCTTCGACCGCGTGCCAAATAACGGATACGCCGACGTTGTCGCGAGACAAAAACGGCCTCGAGGTTCTGTTCTTATCGAAAATCATTTAGTCAATATCTCCGCTATAGGATCGCGCATCGATACGCTCGACATCGTTTTGGATAGCGGTCTATCGCTGCTTAGCACATCTTGCTCTCCATTTGTCGTCCTTTTATAGCCAAACGGCTCCGCTTCGGCCGGGCGCCATCTCGCCGTGGTAAGCGTTCAGGGGTCAAACAAGTCGGCGGCCAATTCGCCCGTAAAACCGAGCGCGCCCGAAGGGCCGGCGAGGATGGTACTCGCTGTACCTGACGGTTGTCGGTGGAAACGTACAAAGCGCAGCGGACGCGAGTCCGCGAAGCTGTACGTTTCCAGCGGCAGTACACACGGGGTCCGAAGGACCCGAGTACGCCGGCGCGAGGACGCTGGGGTGATTCGAATAGAATCGCCCCAGGGTCGGTGCCGGTTTTACGGGA
>JAFGIB010000131.1 GCA_016929805.1 Deltaproteobacteria bacterium
CTTAGGGTGCACTAAGCTGCGGTCCAAAAAAAGTTCCGCGCACCCTTATTTCATCGCGTTTTTCGCGTTTCCGCTCGACGTTTTTTGCAACGTTAAGGTCTACGCGGAGAAATAAAAGACTCCCCTCAATCCAAATCGATCAGCCCGCGGCGAATTGCAAAGCGGGTGATATCGGAATTATTGCGTAAATTGAGCTTCTCCAAGATCCGCGCGCGGTAGGTTTCAACCGTGCTGATACTCAGATTTAAGCTCGCGGAAACCTCGCGGGTGGTCGCGCCCCGGGCCAAGCGCAGTAAAACCTGTATCTCGCGGTCGGAAAGCGAGGATTCGGGCTTTTCCTCCTGCAATTGGCCGACGCGGGACACCATTTTTTCCATGATAGAAGGACTCACGTAGATGCCTTTATTCGCGACTTTCTGAATCGCGTTGAGCAACTCGTCCGCGGAGGCGGCTTTTACTAAAAAACCGCTGGCGCCCGCTCGAATCAACCTGGTCGCGTACTCCTCGTTGGCGTACATCGTAAGGATTAATATACGCGTTCCCAGCCCTAGCGCTACGATCTGTTGCGTGGTCTCAAGACCGTCAATATCGGGCAACTGGTAGTCGAGAAGCACGAGATCGGGTTTGATTTCCCTGCACAATTTGACGGCTTCGTGTCCCGAGCCCGCCTGACCGACGACCTCCATGTGCTTTTCACCCTCGATGAGTCTACATAGCCCGTCCCGAACCAGCGTGTGATCGTCCACCACGAGTATTTTAATCATCGATTAAGTCCTTTATTGCCTAATAGGTACCGCGAGCGGATCCGCCAAAAGGAGAAGCTCGCTTTTTGAATTGACTGAACTTGACGCAAGTTCCACCCGATTACGGCCGAGACGTTTCGCCTCGTAAAGCGCGCTGTCCGCGGCGTATACGAGATCATAAGGCTCGCTCGCGTCCAAAGGACAGCTCGCGACGCCGAAACTAAGAGTGACTTCATTTGAAAAACGATGTTCTCGACACGCAATGGTTTCACTCGCGACTCGGGCACGAAGCCGCTCCGCGACTTTCGCCGCAGCCGCGGGAGGCGTGTCCGCCAAAAGAATGGCGAATTCTTCGCCGCCATAACGAGCGACTATATCGTTAATCCGGCGTCCTTCACACAGGATTTTAGCCAATCGCATTAAAACCGCATCTCCAGTTTGGTGGCCGTATCGATCGTTGAGATCCTTAAAGCGGTCGATGTCGATCATGATAAGAGAAAGCGGCAATCCCGTTCGTCTGCTGCGCTCGACTTCTCGAGCGAGACAATCCTGAAAATGGCGGTGATTAACCAACCCGGTGAGACCATCGGTATTGGAGAGCTGCGAAAGCTCTCGTATTTCCGCCTCCAGCGATTTGACTAACTCTCGTTCCGGGACCGTTCGAATCACGGCTATGCGTGCAACTTGGCCTTCGACCATACAATATTTCCCCGCGATTTCGATGGGAAACAAGGCGCCGGACCTTTTTTTTCCAGAGGTTTTGAAGCTGTACTCGGATTTATTACTAATCGCGTTGACTAAAGGCTCGCGCGACTCGGGAGCGACGAGATCGACGAGGCGCAGACCGACAAGCTGCGAGTCCTTGTATCCGAACATGGCGCCGAACGCTGGATTGGCGTAGATGATGGTTCCGTCCACATGAACCACCATACCCTCGAAAGCCGTTTCGGTCAGCGCCCTCAATCTAGCCTTACTCTCTCGTAACTCCTCCTCCAGCCGCTTTTGTTTGGTGATGTCTTGCAAGGTTACGACGAGATGTTTGTCCGACAACGGATACGCGATCAATCGATAGGTGTAGCGGTCGATCGAGTCGTTCCGGTAAAAGAGCTCATCCGATTCGAAACGGTTGCCCGTCTTTACCACCTTTAGAAGATTGCGTGTTAGTCGCCGCTCTTGTCCTCCGAAAAACAAATCGCCGAGCCTCAACCCCTGACACGACTCATGCTCGGTACCGAGCAGAACCGTCGCCTCGTGATTCGCGTACTCCAACTTGAAATCATCGGCTCGGATAAGACTAAAAATCAGCGCCCCGACCGGCATATCTTGAAACAGCCCGTCGACGCCGTCGACCAGTCGATTGCACTCGATAACCGAATACCTTTTTTTGTTTCGTTGTCCTCCGTTTAACATCGCGAGTTCGTGAAATCAAAGCGCGACGCCCTAACGTAAAGTAGCGTCACGAGTGGCGAAGTCGCTCTGATCGCGCTCAACGTTAAAGTATCTATCTGAGCGAACGACCAAGACGGGACAAGTCGACGTTCGAACCACCTCTTCCGCGACGCTGCCCATGAGCATATGAGACAACCCGGTTCGTCCGTGGGTCGTGAGCACGATAAGATCGACCGATTTACTTTCGGCAAATTGGCAGATGGCCTTGGCCGGGGAAAGAAACGACGTACACTCGAGCTCCACACCGACGTCCTCCGAACCCGCGAGCTCGGTGCGACGAATTTCCTGAAGCGCATTAAACAGCCTCTTTTCCAGGTGGGCGAATATCAAATCCTGCGCGGGCGCCAACTCGTACGAAACGCTGGCCGATGACGGCAAGGGGTTATAGACGTGTAAAAGCGTAATCCGAGCGGAGGGAAAAGCGAGCTTTTTAACCGCGCGTATCGCGTTCAGCGAAATTGTGGAAAAATCAACCGGAACGAGTACGTGTAACCTATTTATCATATAATACCTCCTTCCGTTATTTGCCTGACGACTATTAATGTGATGTAAAAAACACCTTCCGTATCCAGCTACTGTATCGATCGGCTATTCAAATCTTTCGCTTTGCTTCAAAGGCCCTCTTTTCTTACGTGGCGCCTCGATGGCATGTCATCGTGCGCTGAGGCAACCGTTAGCGACGAACAGGTCGAGAGAACTCCGAGATGGGGTTGATCGCTAATCGCGCCTTCGCAATCGCCAACTATCACGATACTACCGCCTTTTTAAAAAAGCGATATCGATAGAAACATTAAAAGCATTTCGAAAAAGCCTTGCTTTTCGCTTGGTGGTTTTTCCCACAAACGAACGAGCTTTGCGTTTCGATTCGTAACTACTCTCCGAGCACACATCGCTCGTCAATCGGTTGACGCTTCGGGTTAAAGCGGAAAGTGAGGGCTTTGTTTCTCTGAGGAGGGCCCGATCTTCCCCTTTTCGCTGTCTGTTGGGACCTTCCGTTTTCGCATTACCAGCACCGGACAAGGAGCTTTTCTAACCACATCCTCCGCGACGCTACCCATGACTATATGCGACAAACCGGTTCTGCCATGGGTGGTTATAACGATTAAATCAACCAACTCTCGTTCCGCGAATTGACAGATCGCTTTTGCCGGAAAGCGGCTGATCTCGATATTGAGATTAACCTCTTTAACGTCGCCTAGCCTCGACTCGCGTATTCGTTTAAGGCTATCGAGCAACTGTTTTTCCACCTCTTTGGGAAGCCCTTTTTGCGGTGGTGCGATGTCCCTAGTCGCCGGACCCTGGTCTTGAGTGATGTCGTATACGTGTAGCAGCGTTATTTCCGTGTCGGGAAACGATAGGTCTCGAGCCGCGTTAACGGCTTCGAGCGATATATTCGAAAAATCGACCGGAATCAGTATATGTTGTTTTCGCGACATGGCATCCCTCCGGAGATACCTATATAAATTGACTTATCTCGTCCCACTACGTTGATTAAACGGCTTTCAAAAAAACCGCGATGGCTTCGCGGTTCAGGCCGTGCTTCTTTTATTTTTACAGCGTGTATGCGCTAACTATTAGTTTATCGATTGCACGAGCCGCGTAAATCGGCACTACCGCCAAAAAGCACTCGTAAAATCCACGGTATTCGCTTAGCGGTTCGTACGAGGAAAGCGAAATAGTCGGATAATCATCCGCACCTTCGCCCCACGAAACCATGTCGTATTCTTTACCATGCCAAGAAAAGACTTTTTTCTAGCTTTCTTTCACAACCGCGCCAATACGCGTATTTATCTCCAGTGGTTATTATATGAGTAGCGGGAAACACCGGAGCGAGAGCAAAGGTGATCTCGACAACGGTTAGGGATACAGAGAGGAGAAGGAACCATGACACCTGTAGAAGAGATGCCTACCAGGAAAGAAGAGATCACGTTGTATCTGTTTCTGATCAGTATGGCTGCTTTCACCTTCTACTGCGGCTGGATAATCTATTCCTCGTGGCGGTGGGTGGTATTTTAGGCCAATCGGATTAGCGGTCTGATTTCAAGACCGGTCGCGAACGGCGTTCTAGACGTAGCCAGTGCGTGAGCACGCGATTATCTAATGGTTTATACCATTCGGCCATAACAGCAAAAACGCGCACCCAGCACAAGTGGCTAAGTGCGCGTTTATACATGGTTGCGGGGGCAGGATTTGAACCTGCGACCTTCGGGTTATGAGCCCGACGAGCTACCGGGCTGCTCCACCCCGCGACAACGGGCACAAAGTCTACGACGCTTTATCCAACTGTCAAATGTTTTGGCGTTGAGAAAAGCGTGGTCTGGGTATCATTTATACACATTTTCTTTTTATATTATATTAATCACCGAAAGCGCATAATCTATATATTTCTTTTTTTGGAAGATTGCCCCAATACTCTCTTTGCCGGATTGAGGTAGCCACGCCTTAATCTCTCGATCTCTTTTGTTTTGAGCGCGCGGCTCTGTCCGGGCCGTAGATCCTGTATGGTCAGACCGGCAAAAGCGATTCTGGAAAGCTGAGAGACTCGATGATCTATAGCCTCGCCCATTCGATGAATTTGACGATTTTTGCCCTCAAAAATAGTGATTTCTACCCAGGTGTAACCGCGTTCCCGACGACGGACGAAGAGCTCGGCTTTCGCGGTTTTTCCTCCATCGTCTAGCGTTACCCCATTTCGCAGGGCGTCGAGTTCATCTACCTGTAACTCGCCCTTGAACTTCACAAGGTATGTTTTCGGCACTTTCTTTTTCGGGTGAAGCAGCGCCTGCGTCATCGCGCCGTCATTGGTGAGCAGTAGGACACCGCTCGTATTGAAATCAAGACGACCTACAGGATAGACGCGCTCGGGAATCTTTTTTAGGTAGTCCGAGACGCTCGGCCGCTTTTCAGGGTCGTCGAGCGTGGTGACCACGCCTCTAGGTTTGTGAAAAAGGTAGTAAACCGGTCTCTTTTCGAGTATCACCCGGTTGTCTACTTCGATCTTATCGCGCCAAGCGTCGGCTTTCGTTCCTAAAGTTTTTATGGTTCTGCCGTTAACCCGGACGCGTCCGTTTAGGATGAGCTCTTCCGCGGCGCGACGTGAGGCGACTCCCGCATGAGCCAGTATTTTCTGAATTCTTTCGAGCGCCATAGTAGAAGCGTTTTAGCGCATTTCCGCGAATGAGAGTAGGTCGAAGCAGGCTCTGTTCGCGAGTAAGCGTTCAGGGGTCAAACAAGTCGGCGGCCAATTCGTCCGTAAAACCGAGCGCGCCCGCAGCGCCGGCGAGGATGGTACTTGCTGTACCTGACGAGCCGGCCCGAGGACGAAAGCCGGTTTTACGGGATGAATCGGCCGCCGTCGTAGC
>JAFGIB010000132.1 GCA_016929805.1 Deltaproteobacteria bacterium
CAAGTACCATCCTCGCCGGCGCTGCGGGCGCGCTCGGTTTTACAGGCGAATTGGCCGCCGACTTGTTTGACCCCCTGAACGCTTACGAAAAATCGGTGATGTGACGCGGCAACGCGCTCACTATATCGGCCGCAGTAGAAAAACGGCGAACCTCTAGACTGGGTAGCTGGTTCGTTTTTCAATTGACGCTGGGCCAAGGAGCTTTTTTAAGCGAATCAAACCGGCATCAGAGACGCTGTTTAGCAAAGAGAACTATTCGTTAGTCGTCTCGAGGCTCAATCGCTCGGATTTGTCGATAACCGTTATTAACTCGAGGCTGGCGGCGCGAGGTTAGCGGACACTTGCACCGCCGCGCGATTCGTGTCAAAAAAAATTGTGTTTGGTGGGGTTTTGCCCCACCGCCTATCGCGCTCATTGAGATGCGTCCGCCAGGTGCCTTAGGAGGCGTTTTTCGCGGAGAATCCCTATGATTTTATATCGTCTCAGCCGCCTTCTTGGGCAACCTCCGATTCGGAGGCTGACCCAGCTTTTCATATTGCTTTGCGCGGGTTCGCTCGGGGCAACAGCGGGCTGTTTTGTTAGACAAAAGTGTTACGAGGACGCGGACTGTAGCAAGCCCTCGGTATGCAACGCCCAAGGTCAGTGTGTGTTTCAGTGCCGTAACGACAAAGATTGCTCTAAGTCGTTCGGCGGGAAATACGTGTGCGAGAATAACCGATGTAAGATCTCTGTCGAGTGCACCCTGTGTTCTTTTCCTAACGCGGAGGCCGTCTGCCGACTGGGACGTTGCGACATGGGAGATTGCGACTCCGATTTCTACGACGTCAATGGCGATTCTCTCGACGGCTGCGAGTACCCATGTGTTGTCAGCAACGACGGTGCCGAGCGTTGCGATGAGAAGGACAACGATTGTGACGGGAAAACCGACGAGGACACGGATTTTACATCCGATCCGGAACATTGCGGCGCCTGCGGAGTCCGATGCGCCGCAGCACCGAACGCGAAACCGACCTGCGCTTTTGGGCAGTGTACCTTTGATTGTGAACAGGGATGGTACGACAACAATGGAAAAGCGGAGGACGGATGTGAGGCGTCCGAGTGCATACCCGCTGAAGAGGTCTGTGATGGTCGAGACAATGACTGTGATTGTCCCGGCGACACCAACGACGATGGAATCGTGTGCGGGCCTGGAGACGAGGGAGTCGACGAAGGCTTTGATAAAAACAGCGTCGAGCATTGCGGACCGTACTGTACCCGCTGTGACTTTCCGCACGCCGAAGCTTCCTGCGACGAGGGACAGTGCACCATGGGTTGCTGCGAAGCGGGCTGGCACGACGTCGACGCAGTCATGCTGACCGGATGTGAGTACCGGTGCACCCCGTCGAACGACGGTTCCGAGGTCTGCGATGGAAAGGACAACGACTGCGATGGTCAAACGGACGAGGGCATAGGCTGTGAAGCCGACTGTCCCGAGGATATGGTCCCGGTCGGAAGCGCTTATTGCATCGATCGATACGAAGCGTCACGGCCGGATGCCACGGAGACCTCGGCCGGCACGGATGAATCGGTCGCGGTCAGCCGCGCGGACGTTCTACCTTGGGCCGTGAATCCGATGACCGCAGAGCACTTCGAGAGATTCCAGACCGCCTGCCGCGCCGCGGGTAAGCGGCTTTGCACGAAAGAGGAGTGGTTCGCTTGCTGTACGGGTCCCAAACAGACTTACTACGTTTATGGGGATGATTTCGATAGGGAAACGTGTAACTCGGTGGACACATTTTGCGATGACTACTGCCGAGACAATAATATTGCGAGCGAAGAGTGCCCGATCGGATCGGATTGCGGGTATATGTACAACTCGTTTCACGTGGTCACGACGGGTTTTTTTAGCAAGTGTACCAACGAGTACGGTACGCTGGACATCAACGGAAATCTTTGGGAAACCGTACCCTCTGATAGCGATTCGCGCGGATACGAACTGCGGGGCGGCGCGTTTAACTGCGCCCAGGCGGCTAATCGAGTCAACTGCTCTTTCAACGCGACGTGGAGCGAATTGTACGCGGGATTCCGCTGTTGCAAAGATCCCTAACGCTTGGAAAGTGAGACGCGGCTTTTCAGCCCGTTTTCTAAGATTTGACAGTATGAGTAGCGTGTAGCGCGAGGCAGGTTATTCCAGGACAACACGTTCAAGGAGCGTAATATTTAAGTATCGGTATCTACAGCCCCGCCGATTCCAAGAGGCTGTATTAAAAGCGCCGCGACCTCGGTACCCCTCGCGTATCTAGAAGCGTAAAGGTTTGTACTTCAAAGGATATAATGAAACTGAAGCGATACCAAACCGATCTAACTGCAGAAGAAAAAACCAGGCCGTATGCAAGATATTTTTATAAAAAACTCGCTCCGGTGCCCGAGGAGACCATGCGCGCCATACAGGCAGGGCCGATGAATCCCCGGGACGCCCTTGCTTTTGAAAGACTGAATGATCTTTTGGATCCCGGTTACCATGCCGTGGAAACAGGCTACTGTCGCATGCCTGATAATAGTTGCTACGTCGCCGTATTGACGATGATGCCCGAAGTCACGGCAGAGATGATTGACTGGTGGTTCTGGTGGCATGCTTTGGAGAGCCTTCGATATAAAATCTGGTATCCCGGCTCTCATGCGGGCGTCAGTGTTGAAAACAGGGAACAGCTCGAAAATCCCTTGCTGTCCGCCCGCGAACGCTATTGGAACAATACCCAATATCCGGTCGAGGACGTGGGCATCGGACCGGAGATTTTTTCCATAACCTTTATCCCTCCCGAGGATATCGGGTTCGACGTCTCTCGGTTTGTGGAGGCTCACGTCGCGACGGCGATTTGCGCGGTCGTCGGCTCGGTTACTAAAAAAGTCAGGCATACGCGCATGTGCCATCTTGTCCGTAGAACCTCAAACGGCGTCGAGATGCGCAGCCGCTTCTGGATCGGGGGTAATATAAAACTAGATATGTTTTCCCAAAAGTCCGTGGTCAATCGTGTAGCGAATACTAAATTAATACGAAAACTCACCATTCCCAACGCTACTCCCTATCAAATGGCTCTGCATTGCGCGCGCGAATATAGTAATCTCGCGGAAATTCTTCCGGAGTTATATCGGGATTGGGCTACGCGGTAAAATCATAAGACGGGCTCTAAAAAAAAGAGGCGTCTTCTCAATAAGTGGTGGCGAAACAACCCGGGAACGCGCGCGTATAGGTTCGCTGTAACCGTTCAACCGGCTTTCGTCCTCGCGCCGGCTCGTCAGGTACAGCAAGTACCATCCTCGCCGGCCCTGCGGGCGCGCTCGGTTTTACGGGCGA
>JAFGIB010000133.1 GCA_016929805.1 Deltaproteobacteria bacterium
GGCGAGGATGGTACTTGCTGTACCTGACGAGCCGGCGCGAGGACGAAAGCCGGTTTTACGGGATGAATCGGCCGCCGTCGTAGTCAATCAGCAGTACCCCCCTGAACGGTTACGTTAGATCTTCCTCGCTCCCGAACCATTACTCCGTTAGTCTATTGCCAGCATGCATCAGATCATCGCTTCCGATTTGCTCAATTGGTCTATTCGCCTGGTGGCTTTCTTGTTCGGCGCGATTTGGGGGAGCTTTTTCAATGTCGCGATCTTCCGTTGGCCCCGCGGTCTCTCGGTGGTGACTCCCGCCAGTAGGTGCCCCGCGTGTGATGAACCGATTCCCTGGTATCTCAATTTGCCGATTTTTGGCTTTTTTTTACTTCGCGGTAGAGCGGCTTGTTGCGGCGCGAAGATTTCGCGTCGTTACGTTTTAGTAGAGATAATCGGCGCGCTCCTCTCTGTAGCGGTCGTCGAACGTTATTTGATAAACGCTAGTCCAAGCACGCGATTGACCGACGCCGTCGTTCTTTCACTTTTGTATTTCGCCTTCGTCGGCGGTCTAGTCATCATAACCTTCATAGACATGGAATTCATGGAAATTCCTGACGAGGTTTCTTTACCTCTCGCCGCGTTAGGGCTAGTGACCGCTTCTTTCAGAGCCAACCCCGGGGCCGAGGCCGCGGCGCTCGGGGCGGGAGGCAGTTACTTGATCGTCCAACTGCTGTTCGTATGGGCGTACGAGCGACTGACCGGACGTCGCGGTATGGGAGAGGGCGACGCCAAGCTATTGATGATGATAGGAGCCTTTCTAGGTTGGCAGGGCGCGTTATTCAGCCTGATGGCGGGCGCTTTTCAAGGGATTGTCGTCGTGGCAGTCGGTCTGATATTGGGTAGGTCCGTTACCGCTGACGAGCTTCGCGACAACGGCGAGACCGGACCTGGGGAAAAACGATATAACGCGAGCGCGGAGCAAAGTGAGTCGAAATATCCGGACGTAGGGTCGCGCGAAAACGCCGGCGAGCCGCAACCGAGGTATATCGGTCACCTAAAAATCCCGTTCGGTCCCTTTCTTGCTCTTAGCGCCCTCGAGTTTCTGTTCTTTGGACAGTGGCTTTTGGACTGCTACTTCGGGTTGTTTTATTAGGTATCGAGTGGAGTTAGGGCCTAAACGTTGGAAAATTGCGCTTGGCATCAGTCGATCGCCGTGCTAGCGAGCAGGTGCCTTTGCGACAATTCGTAATCGAGCCTACTCGCTGGAGAGCACAATGAAAGAATCGCCGTTTCAAACCGTAAAAGAAAAGTTCAAAGATAAGCAGAGCCTGATTAAAGCGGTGAAAGCGCTTACCAGTGAAGAGCTTTGGGTCGACGGAATAAGCCAAAAGGGGTTGGACAGGGTTTCGAATCGCAAGTTATTGCGCCTCCTCGAAATACTCACGGAGCTGAAATCAAAATTCGGCTCGCGCGGCAAGCTGATCGATCAGCTTCTGACCAACCAAAACCGCCTGAAGGATCGCGACTATCGGTCTCGTCTCGAACGTTTCAGCACTCCGCAGCTTTGGGATATCTACCGGACTCAAATCAAGCGTCAAAAAGCGACTAAAGCCGGTTAGCGATCAACTCGACATCGAAAAAAGGGCCGTCAGCGTGAAAAGTCGGGCCGCGGCCCAATCGACGCGTTGAGATTAACCTTTTGTTTTCGAAAGGCTAGTCGCCGGAGCCGTGCTCTGCTACCTATACGCTGGAAGCCATGAGCGATACTGAATTCGTTCACCTACATGTCCATTCGCAATACTCGATGCTGGATAGCGCGCTGCGTCTTTCCGATCTCGTGGCGCGAACGAAAAAAGAGCGGATGCCGGCCGTGGCTCTGACCGATCACGGCAACATGTTCGGCGCGGTCCAGTTTTACAAAGCTTGTATACGCGAGGAAATCAATCCGATCCTCGGATGCGAGGTCAACATCTGTAGCGACCGTAAAGACAAAACAAAGCACGACAGTGCCCATCTGGTGCTGCTCGCCCACAGTCAAGAGGGATACCGAAATTTAATTCGGCTCGTCAGCGCTGGTTGGGTTGAAGGTATGGACCGCGGCAAACCGCGCATCGACTTCGATTTGCTCCGCGAAAACAGCAAAGGTATCGTGGGGCTGAGCGGGTGCATGGGAGGGTACCTGGCGCAAAGCATTCTATTGAAGGGTGAAAAGGCGGGACGGGAAGCTCTGGCGTTGCTACGCGACCTGTTTGAGCCGACGCTTTTCTATGTGGAGATTCAAAACCACGGTTTGCTCGAAGAGCCGGCACTCAACCGGATTTTGGTCTCGCTCGCGCGCGAGCTCGAGCTGCCGATAGTCGCGACCAACGATTGTCACTATCTCGAACGCAAACACGCCTACGCGCAGATCGTTCTGCAGTGCATAGCGGCCGGTTGCACGGTAGAGGAAATGCAACGCGGGTACCACGACTCTCAGGAGATGTACTTTAAAAGCGGCGCTGAAATGAGGGCGCTATTCGCGGAGCTTCCGGACGCCATCGAAAACACGGCCGTCATCGCGGAGCTTTGCGGCGGTAACGCCAATCCTCTGGCCGAAACCAGGCTTCCCAACTTCCCGCTTCCCGAGGGCTCCGATGAGCAAGGCTACTTTCGCGGGCTCGCGAGCGAGGGGTTGGAGAAGCGCTTTGAAGAGCTCGAAGAAATATCGAAAGCAGTCGATCGACAAAGCTATCGGGAACGGCTTCAGATGGAGTGCGACGTGATTTGTCAGATGGGCTTCCCGGGATATTTTCTAATCGTTCACGATATTATCAATTGGGCCAAACAACAGGGGATACCGGTCGGCCCGGGACGCGGTTCGGGCGCCGGGTCGTTGGTCGCCTACGCGATGCGCATCACCGAGCTCGACCCGATTCCCTACGGCCTTTTGTTCGAGCGCTTCTTGAATCCCGAGCGCGTATCCATGCCGGACTTAGACTTGGACTTCTGCATGGAACGGCGCGACGAGGTCATCGAATACGTGCGTAAGACGTACGGTCGCGAAAGCGTCGGACACATCGCCACCTTTCATCTGCTCAAGAGCCGCAGCGTGGTACGCGACGTCGCGCGCGTGATGAAGATGACGCCCCAGGAAGCCGGCAAGATAGCCGCGCTGATTCCGGAGCCGGTTCAGGGTCGAAGCGTCTCGATTGAAAAAGCGCTGGAAAAGGAAGCGCGCCTGAGCGGGCTGTACTCCGAGAGTAGTCAAATACGGGACCTCATCGATACCGCGGCGAGCTTGGAGAACCTCAACCGCCATGCCGGGATGCACGCGGCAGGCGTTGTTATCAGCAAAGGGCCGCTGTGGAATCACGTACCGGTATTTTGTCCGGAGCCGGACTTGTATGTGACGCAGTACCACAAGGACGATGTTGAAGCGGCCGGGCTTATCAAGTTTGATTTCCTCGGCCTCAAGACCCTCACCGTGATTGATTTCGCGGTAAAGCTTATAAACAAGCGTCCGGACCGCGAAGCCAATCCCTTATTGATCGACCGTATTGCGTTAGACGACCCGGCGACCTACGCGCTGATGCAATCGGGGGAAACGACTAATATTTTTCAACTCGAATCGAGTGGCATGCAAGCTTTGATGAAGCAGCTCAAGCCCGACTGCTTCGAGGATATGATCGCCCTGGTCGCGCTTTACCGGCCCGGACCTCTAGGCTCGGGAATGGTCGAGAACTTCGTGAAAGGTAAACGAGGCAAGGCGCAAATCAGCTATCCCCACCCCTGCTTGCAAGAGACGCTCAAGGATACCTTTGGAGTGATGGTTTATCAGGAGCAAGTGATGCAAGCCGCGCGGGACATGGCGGGCTTTTCCCTGGGCGCGGCCGACCTGCTCAGACGGGCGATGGGCAGAAAGAAAGCCGATGAAATGGCGAAACAAAAGGTCGCGTTCGTCAGCGGCGCGTTGAGCCAGGGACATTCCAAAGCAGATGCAGACTATGTCTTCGATTTGATAACGAATTTCGCAGACTACGGTTTCAATAAGTCTCACTCCGCGGCTTACGCCTTGATCGCCTATCAATGCGCCTACTTGAAGGCGCACTATCCGGTGGAGTTTCTATGCTCCACCATGACCGCGGATAAGGACAAGATCGAGAAGGTGGTGCGCACCATCGCCGAGGCGCGCGCGATGGGCATCACCGTGCTCCCGCCGGACGTCAACGAAAGCGAGATCGGTTTTACGCTGGTATACGACTCGAACGGCGCCGGCAGGAGCAAAGCGCGAAAAGGCCGGCCGGTCGCTTTGAACGGCGTGCTACATGACCCGCTGAATCCTCGAATCCGTTTTGGCTTGGGCGCCGTCAAGGGGGTTGGCTCGGCGGCGTTGGAGGCGATTTTTGAAGCCCGTTCAAACCCGTCAAGCCCGGCTGGACGGAAAGCCGGGGTGAAAAGCGAAGCCGAACAACCCTTCACCGATCTATTCGACTTCACCGCCCGTGTCGATCTGAGGCGAGTTAACAAGGCTGTAATCGAAGCGCTGGTTCAGTGCGGAGCCATGGATGGTATGCACCAAAGCGACGGGATCGAACGCGACCGGGCCTTTTCCGCGATCGACGCGGCGATCGAAAGCGGAAGGAAGATCTCCCAAGATCGAGAGAGCGGGCAGACCGATCTATTCGGCCTGCTGGGCGACGCGAGACAAAACGGCTTGTCCAGGAGACCGCGAAACGCCTTTGATCGGCTTGTGGTCTGCTGGGATCAGCGCGAGCTATTAAGGCGCGAAAAGAGCTCGCTCGGCTTCTATCTATCGGGCCATCCCCTGGACGACTATCGAGATGAGCTCAAACGGTTCTGCGACGTGAATACCAAAAGCATTGCGGCGGCCAGAGAAAACGCTAGGGTCTCCATGGGAGGCGTGTTGCAGGACTACCGCGAACGCACCACGAAATCAGGCGAGCGCATGGCCTTTTTCGAGGTCGAGGATCCCTACGGTCGAATCGAGGTCGTGGTGCGCCCGGAAGTCCTGAAGTCCAAGCGCGAGGCGCTCGATATGATAGTCAAAAACGACCAGCCCGCGTTGCTCGAATGCACGCTGAAATTCGATGAGGATCGGGGCCAACCCGCTTACTCGGATGACGAAGCGGACGAAAGGCCGCTGGCCGCGAAGCTTTTATTGAACGAAATCAAACCGCTCAACGAGGCCTTACGTTCACTGACCAAATCGCTCCATATCAGAGTTAACGTAAATAAGATAGACAAGTCAAAGTTGCTGGCGGTGCGCGAGGTTTTAGAAAAGCATCCGGGCGCGTGTCCCGTCACCATCGACCTGGTCTCACCGCAACGCTGGACGGTCTCTCTCGGCGCGCGCGGGCTCGAGGTCGACCCCTCGGAGGCGGTGCTGGAAAGTCTCAAGCGGCTGTTTGGAGAGAAAGTGTGCGAGCTCTGGTAACGCCCGGTCAGAATTTGTAACTAGAGCCCTATCGTGCTTTTTCCTTATTATCCGCCTTATGATTTACCGATAGAAACCTCGGTTTTATCAGAATCAGTACCGAAGACAAAAACGCCACGGTTCCCAGACACGTCGTCACCATGGTAAGCGCCACCAGAACGCCGAGTAACACGTGTACCTTGAATAGCGAGAGCGTCAGACAGAGATACCCTCCGGCAACCGCGGTGGCCACGTAAGCGATGGCCTTTCCCGATGTCATCAGAGTTTTAGCGATAGCCTCTCTGAGATCAGCAGTGTTTTTGAGCTCCTCGCGTACTCGGAAAATAAAGTATATGGCGTAGTCCGCTCCAATTCCCACCGCCATGGCCGATATTGCCGCTGTTCCCATGGACAACAGTATTCCCGTCCAGCCCATCAACCCCAGGTTGATAAGAGCCGCGCACGCAAGCGGTAACAGTACCAAAAGTCCACCGAATGGGGATCGCAAGACCAACGAGGTGAGCAGCGTTGTTATAAGAGCTATTTGGATTAAATTACTGATCTTTCCTTTAACTATCGTTTCATCCACCGCCACCAGGTTGGCCATCTGGCCGCCGACCGTCGCCCGCGCCCGCGATCCGGCGAATATTTTTTTGCCCTCCCGATTGACGCGATCCATGATGCGCTTACACACGGGTAAGTCGTCCGAAGTCGCGGTAGCGAAAATAATCGCTTGCCGCCGGTCCGCGTCGATCAGCCTGTCGATATCGGCCGTATTTCCTCCCATTTCATAAAACAACAGATATTGAGCGATTTCCTCTCGCGACGCGGGCAGCGCCTGGGACGACTTCTCCCTCTTTTCAAATGCTCTTTTTAATACCTTTAATAGATCTACGATGGAAACTACTTTTTTTACATCGGATTTTTGCGCCGAGATGTATTTCGCGAGCTTATCCATGCGTCGGATAATGTCCGGGTTTTTGACCCCGTCCTTTTCGCGGGTGTCCACCAGTACCTCGATGGTCGCGCCGGCGCCGGTCTTCTTCTTTAACGCTTGAAAACCTTCCATGAATCCGTGCTTCTCAAACAGTCTCATGAAGGCGTTGGCTTCGAAAAACTGTTGCGAAAAATTGTTACCGGTTTCCAGCCTAAAGAGCCCGAATAACGACACGACAGCCAGAGACAAAGAAACCGCCACGATCCATTTTTCTTTTTTTCGGCGGATGAGATTCGCGATGCCTTTGAGAAGCGGGTCGAAAAATTCCTCGCGACTCTCCCGTTCGATTTGTTTGTCGCTGGGCGGCTTCATCAGCACGCGCAGCGAGGGAATGAAAGTCATCTCCACCACCAGGGCCGCGAGTATTCCGAATGAGACGCAAATTCCAAAGGTTTTGATGGACGGCGTGCCTAACGTGGAAAGCGAGGCGAAGCTCAACGAGGCGATGGTGCCTGCTGTCAACATCACCGCTCCCACCTTTGTTGTTGCCTCGATAACGGCTTGTCGGTTAATCTTTGAAAGCGACCATTGCGGTTCTTGCTTTTTTAGCCTCGCGTATTCCTCGTAGTAACGTTTCAGTATTTGAACCGAATGGCCCGCTCCCACCGCCAAGAGTAAAATCGGACTCATCGCGTTCCAGGGATCAAGCGGCGCCCGGATCAAGCCCATTAGTCCCATGGCCCACGCGACTCCCATCAGCGCGGTTACAAGCGGAATAAACATCCCCTGAAGGGTTCTGAACGCGCGGTAGTGTAAAAAGCCTACCATGGCTACCGCGAGCACGAAAAGAGCCGAAATACGCCGGGTATAATACATCAACCAATAGAGATAGGATACCGTGCCCGAGCTGAGAATATCGACATTCGCATCCCTCTCCTCATCCAGTATCTTTTCTAACTTATGGTAAAATCCCTCCGCGCCTCCGGCCCTGTTAAAATCGTCGAAATCGATACCGATTCTCGCCGAGGTCCCGTCGGAGGTCACCAACAGGTCCTTGACGCCGGGACTATCCAAAGCGCGTTCGCGAAGTTGATTCATTTCCGCCGCGTTCGCGGGGATGGCTTCGGCCAGTTGGGTGATCCGGATCCCGTCCTCAATGCTTTCTATATAATGCACCTTGTCCGACATCAGCGAGGTGATGCTTCTATCCTTTATGCCGGGAATATTCTGTATTTTTTCCGTAATGCGTTGAATTTTGCCCAGGATCTCCGGCGTATA